>NZ_JBFABA010000029.1:0-67477 GCF_040640115.1 Micromonospora sp. NPDC023644
CCAGCGCCGCGCCGGGGGGGTGGGCCCCCCCCCCCCCCCCCGGCGGCGGGACCCCGGCCACACGGTCCGTTACCGACGGGACGCCATCAGTGATCGTCAGCGGGCGGTCAGTGCGTACTCCCCGTAGTTGGCGACGCGGGTGAAGCCCAGCCGCCCGTAGAGCCGCAACGCCGCCGCGTTGTCGGCCTTCACGTTGAGCGTGACGTGGGTGACGTGCTCGCGCAGCCGCCGGCACAGCGCGGCCACCGTCGCCCCGGCCAGCCCCCGCCCGCGCAGCCGGGGATGGGTGGTCACGTTGCCCAGCGCCGCCACCCGGTACGCCGGGGAGAACACGTGCACCCCGGCGACCGCCACCAGCTCACCGCCGTCGCGCACGCCCACGTACTGACCGGTGTCCAGCATCCGCGGGTCGAACCAGTTGCCCGGGTAGGCGACGTCGTACAGCCGGCGCAGCGCCGGCAGGTCGCCGGCGTGCAGGACCGCGCCCGCCTCGGCCACCGCCGCCAGCCGCGCCGGATCGGTCAGCGCCATCCGGTGGTGCGGGCCGGCCGCGTCCATCCGGAACGCCCCGGCCAGGGCCGGCTCCACGCCGGGGGACAGGTGCGCCCACAGGCGGGCCGGCAGCACCGGCGCCAGCTCGCGCAGCAGCGCCGCCAGCCGGTCCACCCGCGCCGGGGGCGCGAACGCCAGCAGCGTGGGCGGGTCGGCGCCGTGGTAGAGCAGCGCCACCTCCTCGTCGCGGCGGAACCAGGAGGTGTACGGCCAGAAGAAGTCGTCCAGGTCGCCGAGTTGGTACGCGTGCAGCACCGGGTCCCGCCCGAGCAGCGCGGCGAGGACGGCCCGGTCGTGTTCGGCGCGTACCGGCATCCGCCGATGATCACACACCCGGCCCGGCGCGGACCGCGCGCCCTTCGCCACGGCAGGCCGCCGGTGGCCCTCAGCAGCCCGGCGTCGCCGTCGGCTCGGCGGGAAGGTTCTCGTGCGCCCAGCGGCCCAACGCGTCGAGCACCGGCAGCAGCGCGGCACCCGGCCCGGTGAGCTCGTAGCTCACCCCCACCGGGGGACCCTGCCGGACCGTCCGGCTGACCAGCCCGACGCGCACGAGCTCGCCCAGCCGGTCGGAGAGCACCGACTCGCTGATGCCGGGCAGGGCGCGGGTCAGCTCGGCGAAGCCGGCCGGCCCGTCGGCGAGGGTGCTCAGCAGCATGCCGTTCCACCGCTTGCCGAGGAACGCGAAGGCCCGGGCGATGCCCCCGTCACACGTGCGGGGCGTGTCGCCCACCTCCGGCCTGACCGTCATGCTCCCAGGATACGGCGGGCCTCCGCCGAACGAGGGGCTACTAAAAAGCTAGCTGCTACCGTTACCGAAGCAAGTCAGCCGACGACCTGGAGACGACCCGATGACCGACGTCCACCCGCCCCTGATCCACCTGGCCCCCGAGGCCCAGGCGCTGCTGTTCACCGACGCCCGCACCGCCAACACCTTCACCGACGAACCGGTCACCGACGAACAGCTCCGGGCCATCCACGAACTCGCCAAGTTCCCGCCCACCGCCGCCAACACCCAGCCCCTGCGCATCCTCTACGTCCGCCCCGGCGACGCCCGCACCCGCCTGGTCGCCCACATGAGCGAAGGCAACCAGGCCAAGACCGCCAGCGCCCCCATGGTCGCCGTGCTCGCCGCCGACACCGACTTCCACGAGTTCATCCCGCAGGTCTTCCCCATCCGACCCCAGATGCGCGACGACCTCGCCGGCAACCCCGACGCACGCGAGCGCATGGCCCGCTTCAACGCCACTCTCCAGATCGGCTACTACCTGCTCGCCGTGCGCGCAGCCGGCCTCGCCGCCGGCCCCATGGCCGGCTTCGACGCCGCCGCCGTCGACCGCGAGTTCTTCGCCGACAGCACCTGGAAGACCCTGCTCGTGGTCAACATCGGCCGCCCCGGCGAGAACGCCTGGTTCCCGCGCCTGCCCCGCCTCGACTACACCGACGTCGTCCGGCACGCCTGACCCACCGGCACACCCGCGACGACCAGTGGGTGGCGACCGGTCAGGCCGCCACCCACTGGTCGAAGCCCAACTTGCCGACCAACGCCACCACCACCACCAACAGCACCACCCGCACGAAACCCGAACCGCGCCGCAACGCCATCCGCGCCCCCAACGCCGCCCCGGCGACGTTGCACACCGCCATCGCCGCCCCCAGCAGCCACCACACGTGCCCCGTCGCCGCGAACACCGCCAGCGCCCCCAGGTTCGTGCCCACGTTCACGACCTTCGCCATCGCCGAACCGTGCACGAAGTCCGCACCCACCAGCACCGTGAACGCCACCACCAGGAACGTCCCCGTACCCGGACCCACCAACCCGTCGTACAGGGCGATACCCACCCCCGCCACCGCGACCGCCACACCCACCCGCACCCGCGTGCGCCGGTGCGGCTGCGCCACCACCCCCAACCGCGGACGCAACACCACGAACGCCGCCACCGCCACCAACACCACCAGCACCACCGGCCGGTACGCCGACGCCGGCACCGCCCCCGCCAACGCCGCACCCACCCCGGCGCAGCACATCGCCAACCCCGCCGACGGCCCCGCCACCGCCCAGTCGATCTTCGTACGGCGCGCGTACGTCACCGCCGCCGTCGCCGTACCCGCGATCGCCGTCAACTTGTTCGTGCCCAACGCCGACGCCACCGGCATCCCCGGCGCCGCCACCAGCAACGCCGGCAACAACAGCAACCCACCACCACCCACCACCGCGTCGATCCAACCGGCCATCGCGGCCGCGGCGAGCAGAGTCGTCAGCGACAGGGGATCCAGATCCACGGGCAGCCATTCTTCCCACCGCCACCCGCCCCACGACGCCCCCTGTGGGCAGCCTCACCAGCGCCCCCGCTCACCGACCCCGCGCCCGACGCAGCCACACCCCGACCGCCCCCAACGCCACGAACAACAGCACCGAACAGAACAACACCTTCAACACCCGGCAACCCTCCCACGGCCACGTAGGGTGCAAGCGTGCGCCTGGCCACCTTCAACCTGCTGCACGGCCGGTCCCTCGCCGACGGACTCGTCGACCCCGACCGGCTCACCGCCGCCGTCACCGCCCTCGACGCCGACGTCCTCGCCCTGCAGGAGGTCGACCGCGACCAGAGCCGCAGCGGCAAACTCGACCTCACCGCCATCGCCGCCCGCGCCCTCGACGCCGGCGAACACCGCTTCGCCGCCGCCGTCGTCGGCACCCCCGGCGAACAGTTCCGCCCCCTGACCCACGACGACGACGGACACGGCGAACCCTGCTACGGCGTCGGCCTCGTCACCCGCCACCGCGTCCACACCTGGCAGGTCACCCGACTGCGCCCCGCACCCGTACGCTCACCCGTCTACGTGCCCGGCCCCCGCGGCGGACTCATCCTCCTACGCGACGAACCCCGCGTCGTCCTCGCCGCCGTCCTCGACACCCCACACGGCCGGCTCACCGTCGCCGCCACCCACCTGTCCTTCGTCCCCGGCTGGAACGCCCACCAACTCCGCCAGACCGTGCGCGCCCTACGCACCCTGCCCGCCCCGCGCATCCTCCTCGGCGACCTGAACCTGCCCGCCGGCCCCGCCCGACTCCTCACCGGCTGGCG
This sequence comes from Micromonospora sp. NPDC023644, assembly GCF_040640115.1. Taxonomy (NCBI): domain Bacteria; kingdom Bacillati; phylum Actinomycetota; class Actinomycetes; order Micromonosporales; family Micromonosporaceae; genus Micromonospora; species Micromonospora sp. NPDC023644. The sequence goes on from NZ_JBFABA010000029.1 coordinate 3,639, forward strand.
CCCCCTCGGCCGCCGCCCCACCTACCCCGCCGGGCAGCCCCGCGTCCAACTCGACCACATCCTCGCCGACCGCCACGGCCTCGACCAGCTGCCACCCGTCACCGCCGTGCACACCCCCCTGTCCACCATCTCCGACCACCGCCCCCTCCTGGTCGACCTCGGCTGACCACCGGGCGCGCTGCACCCCGCCAGCGGGGGAGAGGACCACCACCCCCACCAGCAGTCGCGTGACGATCACCGTACCCAGCGTTGACACCACCCCGCCACATCGGCGAAGGTCTCTGGCGTGACGGCACCCACCCCCGGCCCGACGAGCCACCGCTACGTGATCATCGGAGCCGGACCAGCCGGCCTCCAACTCAGCTACTACCTCCAACAGGCCGGCTGCGACTACGTCACCCTCGAACGCGCCCCCGCACCCGCCGAGTTCTTCCGCCACTTCCCCCGCCACCGCCGGCTCATCTCCCTCAACAAGGTCCACACCACCAGCACCGACCCCGAGATCCGGCTGCGCTGGGACTGGAACTCCCTGCTGCACGAACCCGCCGACCTGCCCTTCGCCAAGTACAGCAGCGAATACTTCCCCCACGCCGACGACATGGTCCGCTACCTCACCGACTTCCAACACCACCACCAACTCGCCGTACGCTTCGACACCCCCGTCGACCGGATCGAACGCCTCGACGACGACTTCCTCGTCCACACCCCCGAGCACGTCATCCGCGCACGCTGCGTCATCGTCGCCACCGGCTGGGGCCGACCCCACATCCCCGACATCCGCGGCATCGAACACGCCACCGGCTACGAGGACATGCACACCGACCCCGCCGCCTACGCCGGCCAACGCGTCCTCATCCTCGGCAAGGGCAACTCCGCGTTCGAAACCGCCTCCGCGATCCTCGGCCACGCCGCCATGATCCACCTCGCCAGCCCCCGCCCCCTGCGCCTGGCCTGGAACACCAAACACCCCGGAGACGTCCGCGGCCACCACGGCGCCGTCCTCGACAGCTACCAGTTCAAGACCCTGCACTCCGTCCTCGACTGCGTCGTCGACGAGATCCGCCCCCTCGACAACCGCTACCAGGTGCACCTCACCTACACCCACGCCGACGGCGAAACCGCCGTCATGGAGTACGAATCCGTCCTGCGCTGCACCGGCTTCGCCATGGACACCAGCCCGTTCGACCCCACCTGCCGACCCGACATGGTCCCCAGCGGCCGCCTGCCCACCACCACCGGCGACTGGCAGTCCACCAACATCGACGGCCTCTACTTCGCCGGCACCCTCGCCCAGGACCGCGACTTCAAGAAAGCCAGCTCCGCCTTCATCGACGGCTTCCGGTACAACCTGCGCACCCTCACCGCCCTGCTCCTCGAACGCTACGAGGGCGTCGAACTGCCACACCGCCACGTCGACCCCGACGCCGACACCCTCACCACCCTCGTCCTCGACCGGGTCAACTGGAGCTCCGCCCTGTGGACCCAGTTCGAATTCCTCTGCGACGCCCTCGTCGTCGACCCCGACGGGCGGCTACGCCACTACACCGACCTGCCCGAGGACCACGTCCGCGCCCGCTTCCACGACCACCCGCACTACTACACCGTCAGCCTGCGCTGGGGCCGCGACGACTACGGCGACGTCTTCGCCATCGAACGCCACCCCCAACCCGACCGGGCCGCCGAGAGCGCCTTCATCCACCCCGTCATCCGCCGCTACCACGGCGACACCCTCGTCGACGAACTGCACCTGCTCGAAGACCTCCTCGCCGAATGGCGCCGCCCCGACCGCCACGTGACACCCCTGCGCGACTACTTCACCCGGCAACTGCACCGCCACCGCTGACCCCCACCGGGGCACACCGCGCCCGCACGCCCGCCACCCGCACCGGCCCGCCCCCGCACGCCAACCCGCGGCCACCAGGCCAACCCGCGGCCACCACCCGCCTACGCCGGCTGCCGCTCGTCCACCACCGTCTGCGCGACGAGGAAATCCACCACGTCCGCCAGCCGACCCCGACGACCCGCCGCCGCCCGCTGCCGCACCGCACCACTGCCCACCACCAGCAACCGCTCCAACCAGCCCCGCACCAGATCCTCGTCCCCACACGCCCGCAACACCGGCGCCAACCACTCCACCACCTCACCCAGCACCTCACGCGCCGGACGCAACCGCCCCGTACCCGCCTCCAGCAACGCACCCTCCAGCCCATCGCGCGCCGCCCGCCAATACGCCGCCCGCAACCACTCCCCGGCAACCTCCGGACCGTGGTCACCCCGATCCACCGCCTCCAACCCCCGCACCACCAACGCCCGCACCAACGCCGCCACCAACGCCGACTCCTGCGCCGACACCGGCACATCCGCCACCCGCACCTCCAACGTCGGATGCGTCACCGACGGCCGCACATCCCAGAACAACGTCCCCGGATCCACGATCGCCCCCGCCGCCGACAACATCTCCACCACCCGCTCGTAGTGCGCCAGCGACGTGAAACGCGGCGGCGGCCCCGCCACCGGCCACCGCGGCCAGACCATCGACCGCCAACTCGCGTAACCCGAATCCCGCCCCTCCCAGTACGGCGAGTTCGCCGCCAACGCGATCAACAACGGCAGATGCACCCGCAGATGGTTACCGACCAGCAACGCCCGCTCCCGGTCCGGCAACTCCACGTGCACGTGCAACGCGCAGATCGCCAACTCGTCGTGCAACCCCCGAAACGTCGCCGTACCCCGATCCTGCCTCGGCCCCCGAGTCACCGGCGGCGACGTCGCCCCCGCCAGCACCGGCGTACCGGTCGCCACGATCCGCAACCCGTCGACCGCCGCGCACTCCGCCACCACCCGACGCGCCTGCACCAACTGCTCCAACAACAGCCCCACCGACGACGTCGGATCCGTCCTGGTCTCCACGTGCAACGCCGTGATCTCACCCGACACCCGCGAACCCAACCGCGCCGCCGCCCGCTGCACCACCGCGCCCGCCCCCGGCACCACACCCCGACTCACCGGATCGACCAGCAGGAACTCCTCCTCCACCCCCAACCGCGGACCCGCCCCACCATCCCCGCCGACCAGCACCGGCACCATGGCCTCCACTCGCGACACCGCGGGCGAACCGCCCGACCCGACCAGGCCGACAGGGTAGCCCAACCCGTAACGGCCAGGACACCCTCAGTCAACGCCCCACCGCCGGGCCCACCCCGCCCGAACCGCTGTGGCAAGCTGACACCAGACGCGACTGGCGGCCAGAGGATGGACACCAAACCATCGGGGAGCTCCACCGCGCGGAGGTCGACCGCCTGGGCCCCGCCGGCAGAGGAGCAGCATGCCCACCGCCCGACTCCTGCCCGGCACCCCCGTCGCCGAACGCATCCTCACCGACGTCGCCACCGGCGTCACCGCACTGCGCGCCGCCGGCATCACCCCCGGCCTCGCCACCATCCTCGTCGGCGACGACGACGCCAGCGCCGGCTACATCCGCATCAAGCAACGCCAGGCCACCGAACTCGGCTTCACCTCACCCCACGTACACCTGCCCGCCACCGCCACCCAGGCCGACCTGCACCGCGCCATCGCCGACTTCAACACCGCACCCGACGTGCACGGCCTGCTCATCCAGCACCCCATCCCCGCGCACCTCGACTACGACCGGGCCCTGCAGACCATGGACCCCGACCTCGACGTCGACGGCATGCACCCGCTCAACATGGGACGCCTCGCCCTCGGCCTGCCCGGCCCGCTGCCCTGCACCCCCGCCGGCATCGAAGCCCTGCTCGCCTTCCACGACATCCCCGTCGCCGGACGCGACGTCGTCATCCTCGGCCGCGGCGCCACCCTCGGTCGCCCCCTCGCCCTGCTGCTCACCCAGAAACGACCCACCGCCAACGCCGCCGTCACCGTCGTCCACACCGGCGTCCCCGACTGGGCCACCCACACCCGACGCGCCGACATCCTCATCGCCGCCGCCGGCGTCCCCGGCATCATCCAGCCCGAACACGTCCGCCCCGGCGCCGTCGTCATCGGCGGCGGCGTCCGCTACGAGGGCCGACGCCTCCTACCCGACGTCGCCGAAACCTGCGCCGACGTCGCCGGCGCCATCACCCCCCGCGTCGGCGGGGTCGGCCCCACCACCGTCGCCATGCTCTTCCGCAACGCCCTCGACGCAGCCCGCCGCGCCACCGGCCACGCCTGACCCGCCGGTCGGCGGCGACACCCACCCACACCGGTCCGGCGGCGGGGTGTCGCCGCCGGACCGGCCCGACCTACCAGACCCGGCCCGGAACACCGCGACCGCGCGCCGCACCCGCCCTCAGGACCGCGCCTCCCGGTCCACCAACCCCGCCAACGCCCGATTGGTACGGTTGGACCGCACCGCCGCGCGCTGCTGCCCGGCCGTCACCTCGATGTACGTCTGCGACGACGCCAACGACGCGTGACCCAGCAACCGCATGATCTCCGCCGCACTCGCCCCGTCCTCCGCCAACCGCGTCGCGAAGGTGTGCCGCAGCGCGTGCAACCGCGCCCCGCGCGGCACCCGGTCGGTGATGCCCGCCCGCCGGTAGCAGGACTCCACCAGGTACTGCAGCCCACCCCGCCGCAGCGGCTCACCCTGGCGGTCCACCAGCAGCGGCGCGTCCGGCCGCACCGTCCGCGACCCGAACCGGCGGACCCGACTGTCCAGGTAGCCCACCAGCACCCCGTCCAGTTCCGGCTCGATCGGCACCACCCGCGGCCGACCGCCCTTGCCGGCCACGTCGACCCGCCGCTCGCCCGCCCGGCCCGTCAACGACCCCACCCGCAGCGCCAGCAGCTCCGACAGCCGCAGCCCAGCGCAGAGCGCCAACGCCAGCACCGCCAGGTCGCGCTCCGGCCACGGGTCGCGCTGCCGGCCCTCCTGCCGGGCCACCGAGGCGAGCAGCTGCTCGGGGGTGTCGGCGCCGCGTAGCGGCTTGGGCTGGGGGAGAGGCGCCCGGGGGCGACCGACCGCCGGCATCGGGTTGCCGGCGACCACCCCGTCGGCGACCAGGAAGGAGAAGAAGCTGTTCCAGGTGGACCAGGCCCGGTGCACCGACGCGGCGGCGCGGGGAGCGGCGAACCGGGCGAACGCCGCGCGCATGACGCGGGCGGTGAGGGCGGCGACGGGCAGCGCGTCGAGGGGGAGGGGAGGGGTGGTCTCCTCGGCCGCCAGCGCGGCGACGGCGCGCAGGTCCCGCCGGTACGCCTCCAGCGTGTGGGGGGAGGGCTTGCGGGTGGCGCGGGCCGTCAGGAACTCCTCGATCAGCCGCCGTACCGATTCGTCCTGTTTGTCATGCATAAGCAATATTATGCATGATTTTCGGGTTGGCCGACAGCCGAGGGGGAGGGCATGCGGCGGTACGTGCTGACGGGCGCGCCGGGGGCGGGCAAGACGACGCTCGCCGACGCGCTGCGCCGACGCGGATGGGACGTTGTGGCCGAGGCGGCCACCGAGGTCATCGCGGCACAGCAGGAGCGGGGCGTCGCCGAACCGTGGCAGGAGGAGGGCTTCATTGACGCGGTCGCAGGGCTCCAGCGGGAGCGCCGCGAGGCGCCCAGCGCGTACGGGTCGGTGCAGGTCCACGACCGGTCGCCGCTGTGCACGTTGGCCCTCGCGCGGTACCTGGGGCGCCCGCCGGGCCGCGTGCTCACCGAGGAGTTGCGGCGGGTGCTGCGCGACGGCGTCTACCAGCGGCAGGTGTTCCTGGTCGAGCCGCTGGGCTTCGTGACGCCCAGCGCCGCCCGCCGGATCGGCTACGCCGAGTCGCTGGCGTTCGCCCGCGTGCACGAGGAGGTCTACCGGGCGCACGGCCATCGTCTGATCGCGGTGCCGCCCGCGCCGGTACGCGCACGGGTCGCGCTGGTGGAAGCGCACCTGCGGCACCTCGCCGACCTGCCGTCCGAGCGGGCCGAGGGAGTGCCCGATCCGGATTACTTGACATAATGTATATTATCGAATCAGGAGTTACGGCAGGTGGGGCGGCTTCGGGGACGCGCCGTACCGGGTGGAGGGCCCTGCTGGCGACCGCGCCTCGACGACACCCGGTCGGCCGCCTCCTCGCGGATCCGTGCACCGGACCCGACCCGCGCGCCGAAGGCGTCACCTGCGCTGTACGGGCTCGATCGCGGCCGAACCCCGGCCGGCGCCACCGCCCGGGCCGACGATGCGTGTTCACGGCGGACCCACCTGGATCCGCCGTGAGCACAACCCGGCCCCCTTCGGCGCTCGTCGTGACACCGGCCGTCACCCAGCGACGTGATTCGATCCCCCACCGTCATCGCGAAACGCGAGTGCGTCCCGCGAACTCCTCGTGAGCGCGGGCCGCTCCCCCGGCCGTGACCTCGCCGCGCACGCTGCCGCACCTGCTCAGCGGTCCTCGGCGCGGGGCCAGCGCCCGTCAGGGTCCCCGGTCAGGCGCCGACGTAGGCCGCGAGGTGCTCGCCGGTGAGGGTGGAGCGGGCGGCGACCAGGTCGGCGGGGGTCCCCTCGAACACGATCCGGCCGCCGTCGTGGCCGGCGCCGGGGCCGAGGTCGACGATCCAGTCGGCGTGCGCCATGACGGCCTGGTGGTGCTCGATGACGATGACGGACTTGCCGGAGTCGACGAGGCGGTCGAGCAGGGCGAGCAGTTGCGCGACGTCGGCGAGGTGCAGGCCGGTGGTCGGTTCGTCGAGGACGTAGACGCCGCCCTTCTCGGCCATGTGGGTGGCGAGCTTGAGCCGCTGCCGCTCGCCGCCGGAGAGGGTGGTGAGCGGCTGGCCGAGGCTGAGGTAGCCCAGCCCGACGTCGGCGAGTCGGGTCAGGATCGCGTGGGCGGCCGGGATGCGGGCGTCGCCGGCGCCGAAGAACTCCTCGGCCTCGGCGACCGACAGGGCGAGCACCTCGGCGATGTTCCGGCCGCCCAGCGTGTATTCCAGCACGGACGCCTGGAAGCGCTTGCCGCCGCACTCCTCGCAGGTGGTCTCGACGGTCGCCATGACGCCCAGGTCGGTGTAGATGACGCCGGCGCCGTTGCAGGTGGGGCAGGCGCCCTCGGAGTTCGCGCTGAACAGCGCGGGCTTCACGCCGTTGGCCTTGGCGAAGGCCTTGCGGATCGGGTCGAGCAGGCCGGTGTAGGTGGCCGGGTTGCTGCGTCGTGAGCCGCGGATCGCGCCCTGGTCGATCACGACCACGCCGTCGCGGCCGGCGACCGAGCCGTGGACGAGTGAGCTCTTGCCGGAGCCGGCGACGCCGGTGATGACGCAGAGCACGCCGAGTGGGATGTCGACGTCGACGTCGCGCAGGTTGTGCGCGGTGGCGCCCCGGATCTCCAGCGCGCCGGTGGGGGTGCGCACGGTCGCCTTGAGGGTGGCCCGGTCGTCGAGGTGGCGGCCGGTGACGGTGCCGCTCCCCCGCAGGCCCTCCACGGTGCCTTCGAAGCAGACCGTGCCGCCCTGGGTGCCGGCGCCGGGGCCGAGGTCGACGACGTGGTCGGCGATCGTGATGGTCTCGGGCTTGTGCTCGACGACGAGTACGGTGTTGCCCTTGTTGCGCAGTTGCAGCAGCAGGTTGTTCATCCGCTGGATGTCGTGCGGGTGCAGGCCGATGGTGGGCTCGTCGAAGACGTAGGTGACGTCGGTGAGGGATGAGCCGAGGTGGCGGATCATCTTGGTGCGCTGTGCCTCTCCCCCGGACAGGGTGCCGGCCGGGCGGTCGAGCGAGAGGTAGCCCAGGCCGATCTCCTCGAACGAGTCGAGCAGGTGTTGCAGCCCGGTGAGCAGGGGGGCCACGGACGGTTCGTCGAGTTCGCGTACCCATCCGGCGAGGTCGCTGATCTGCATGGCGCAGACGTCGGCGATGCTCTTGCCGTTGATCTTCGAGGAGCGGGCCTCGGGGCTGAGGCGGGTTCCTTCGCAGTCCGGGCAGGTCTGGAAGGTCACGGCCCGCTCGACGAAGGCCCGGATGTGCGGTTGCAGGGCGTCGACGTCCTTGGAGAGGAACGACTTCTGGATCTGCGGGATGATCCCGGCGTACGTCAGGTTGATGCCGTCGACCTTGATCTTGGTGGGCTCCCGGTGGAGCAGGTCGTGCAGTTCCTTCTTGGTGAACTTGCGGATCGGCTTGTCGGGGTCGAAGTAGCCGCAGCCGCGGAAGATGCGGCCGTACCAGCCGTCCATGCTGTAGCCGGGGATCGTGATGGCGCCCTCGTTGAGCGACTTGTCGGCGTCGTACAGGGCGGTGAGGTCGATGTCGTTGACGGTGCCCATGCCCTCGCAGCGTGGGCACATGCCGCCGAGGCGGTGGAAGGTCGCCTTCTCGGCCTTGGTCTTGTTGCCGCGCTCGACGGTGATCGCGCCGCTGGCTCGCACCGTGGGGATGTTGAAGGAGTACGCGTTGGGCGAGCCGATGTGTGGCTGGCCGAGGCGGCTGAACAGGATGCGCAGCATGGCGTTGGCGTCGGTGGCGGTGCCGACGGTGGAGCGCGGGTTGGCGCCCATCCGCTCCTGGTCGACGATGATCGCCGTGGTCAGCCCGTCGAGCAGGTCGACCTCCGGTCGGGTGAGCGACGGCATGAAGCCCTGCAGGAAGGCGCTGTAGGTCTCGTTGATCATCCGCTGCGATTCCGCGGCGATCGTGCCGAACACCAGCGAGCTCTTGCCCGAACCGGAGACGCCGGTGAACACCGTCAGCCGGCGCTTCGGGATCTCGACGCTGACGTCCTTGAGGTTGTTCACGCGTGCGCCCTGCACGCGGATCAGGTCGTGGCTGTCGGCGACGTGCAGCGCGGGTGTCTGCGTGTCCGTCCTCGTGGCCGTGCTCATCGTGTCTCCATCTGTTGCGGGGTCGCGTTCGGCGCCGCGACCGGTCATCCGTGCGGGGTGTGGCGTCGCCGGACGGGTCAGCGCACCTCGTTGATGCGGATGAGGTTGCCGGTGGGGTCGCGGAAGGCGCAGTCGCGGACGCCGTACGGCTGTGCGGTCGGTTCCTGGACGACGTCGGCGCCGCTGGCCTGCAGTCGGTCGAAGAGGCCGTCGAGGTCGTCGGTGGCCAGGGTGATGGCGGTGTAGCTGCCCTTGGCGATCAGTTCGAGGATGGTCTGGCGCTCGTCGTCGGTGATGCCGGGGTCGGCGGCCGGCGGGTGCAGGACGATGGACGTGCCCGGCTGGTTGGGGGGACCGACGGTGATCCAGCGCATCCCGTCGTATCCGACGTCGTTGCGGACCTCGAAGCCGAGGGTGTCGCGGTAGAAGGTGAGGGCGGCGTCCGCGTCGGTGTGCGGGAGGAAGGCGTAGTGGATGGTGATGTCCATGGCGGTCAGGCTAGTTGCGGCCGCGTGGCCCGTGCTTCTCGATTCCTGATCGGTCTGGTCACCTGTTTCGCGAGGCAGGGTGGCATCTCCGCCGTCGCGTGGGCGCTGCGGGCCCGGTAGGTGCTCGGCGGCACGCCGACGAGTTCGGTGAAGCGCGTGCTGAAGGTGCCCAGGGACGAGCAGCCGACCGCGAAACAGACTTCGGTGACGCTGAGGTCGCCGCGGCGCAGCAGCGCCATGGCGCGCTCGATGCGGCGCGTCATGAGGTAGGCGTACGGCGATTCGCCGTAGGCGAGGCGGAACTGGCGGCTGAGGTGTCCGGCCGACATGTTCACGCCGCGGGCGAGCGCCTCGACGTCCAGCGGCTGTGCGTACTCCCGGTCGATCCGGTCGCGGACGCGGCGTAGTCGGGCGAGGTCGCGCAGGTGCTGGGCTGCGGCGTCTCTGCTGGTCACGTGCAAGATCGTGCCACGCCACGGTGGGGTTGCCCAGCAAGGTCGGCGGCCTGCCGCCGCCGTGTCGCCGGGGCGGGTGTATCGGGTGGTGTCGGGGCGGGTCCGTCTGGAAGGCTTTGCAGCCCGGAGGTGTGGGCGTGGGCGCGGATGCCGAGATCTTCGTGTTCGACTACGGGCGCTACCGCGGCGAGGTCGTGCCGGCGCTGGTGGAGCTGCTGCGCACCGGCGCGGTGGTGCCGTGGCTCGGTGAGGTGTTCCGGTCCGCGGCGTCGATGGGCGGGTACGGCTACGGCGTGCGGTGGCCGCGGTTGGCGGCGCAGCTGCGGGAGCGGCCCACGGATCTCGCGCGGTACTGCACGTGGCTCGGTCGCGACCTGCGCTACGTCGGGACGGACCGGGTGGATCGGGCCGCCGGCGAGCAGCTCACCTGCCGGTCGGGCACGTGTCCGGAGCGGGTGCGGTGCCGGTTTCACCGCGATGGTGGCCGGCACGCCGTCGAGGAGTTGAACGCGTTGCACGAGGCGCTGGTGGCGGTGCGTTGTCTCGGGCCGGCGCAGTTCCTCGGGCGCTCGATCACCCCGGCCTACTACCTGCCGTTGCTGGCGCGTCAGGGCGTGCCCGACGACGATCCGTTGCGGGGCCTGCTCGACGCGCTCGCCACGCGCGGGGCGGCGTGGGGTTACCAGTTCGGCCGCACCGAGGGGATCCACGGTTGGCTGACCGGCGCCGAGACCGCCGAGCTGTCGGCGCGCCTGCACCGACTGGACCTGCCGCGGTACGAGCCGACGTTCGCCGCGATGGCGCGGTGCTCGGAGCGTGCCGGGTCGACGGAGTGCGACTGGCAGGCGGTGAGCCTGTCGTTCGTGCGGACCGTGGCCACGGTCGCTGCCGGGGCCGGTCGGGGGTTGTTGTGGGGCAACGACGTGTGTCCGGATGTCTGGCGCGACGTGTGGGGCCTGTCGTCAGGGTGAGGCCCGCCCGACCACGTCGCCGTCGGGGCGGGTGCGGTGGAGGATCCGAGGTACCGGTACGTCGGCACTACACACGTCCGCGGACGGTGGAGGACGCCACCGAGCTGCCACTGCTCGAAGGTGGAGGTGACGGCGTGCACCTGCTGGGGGAAGGTGGCAGCGTCTGCGTGGGGGCGGTGACGGGTCAGAGGCCGCCGGCGACGCGCAGGACGGTGCCGGTGGTGTAGGTGGCGTCGGGGCCGAGCAGCCAGGCGATGGCGCCGGCGACCTCGTCGGGTTCGCCGGGGCGGCCCAGGGGGATGCGGGCGGCGGCCCGGTCGGGGCGGTCGGGTTGGCCGGAGAGGGCGTGGATGTCGGTGCGGATGATGCCGGGGGCGACGGCGTTGACGCGGATGCCGCGGGGGGCGAGTTCCTTGGCGAGGCCGGTGGTGAGGGTGTCGGTGGCGGCCTTGACGGCGGCGTAGTGGACGTACTCGCCGGGGCTGCCGAGGGTGGCGGCGACGGAGGAGACGTTGACGATGGCGCCGCCGCGGCTCATGCGGCGGGCGGCCTGCTGGGCGCAGAGGACGTAGCCGATGAGGTTGACGTCGACGACGTGGCGCAGGTCGGCGGGGTCGAGGTCGACGAACGCGCCGATGGGGCTGGTGACGCCGGCGTTGTTGACCAGGCCGGTGATCGGGCCGAGGGTGGCGGCGGCGTCGAACAGGGCGGTGACCTGGTCGGGGTCGCGGGTGTCGGCGGGGACGGCGAGGCCGCGTACGCCGGTGGCGTCGAGGTCGGCGAGCACGGCGGTGGCGGCGGTGCGGTCGCGGCGGTAGCTGAAGGCGACGTGGTGGCCGGCGTGGGCGAGGCGGCGGGCGGTGGCGGCGCCGATGCCGCGGCTGCCGCCGGTGATGACGGTGACCGGTTTCAATGTGCCTCTCCCCTGTGGTGGCTGCGGGGCCGACGCTACCGGGGCCGGTTCGTCGGTCGGGGCATAGGCTCGGGCGCGTCGGTGGACGGTGACGTGGAGGTGCGCGGTGGCGGGTGTGGGTGTCGGGGACGTGGTGGCGGACTTCGAGTTGCCCGACGAGACGGGTACGCCGCGGCGGCTGTCGGAGCTGCTGGCCGGCGGGCCGGTGGTGCTGTTCTTCTATCCGGCGGCGATGACGCGGGGATGCACGGCGGAGAGCTGCCACTTCCGGGACCTGGCGGCGGAGTTCGCGGCGGTGGGCGCGACCCGGGTGGGGATCAGCCGGGATCCGGTGGCGAAGCAGGCGGAGTTCTCCCGGCGGCACGGGTTCGACTATCCGTTGCTGTCGGATGCCGACGGTGTGGTGGCGGACCTGTTCGGGGTGCGGCGGCGGCTGCCGTTGGGCGCGCTGAGCACGCGGCGGATGACGTTCGTGATCGGCACCGACCGGCGGGTGGTCGAGGTGATCCACAGTGAGCTGAACATGAACGACCACGCGGACGCGGCGTTGCGGGCGCTGGGGGGTTGATCTTCCGCTTGTCGGGGCGGGCTGGTATCAAGGCAGGCATCTGAACAGGTGTACGAGGGAAGAGGTTGCTGATGGGTGCCGCTGGCCAGGGTTTGTCCACTGACGAGGTGCAGAGCATCCGGGAGGCGTTGGCGGCGGGCCGCAAGCCGAAGGTGGTGTTCACCGCCTCGGCCGGTCAGATAGCCGGGCAGGTGGGTCAGGTGGTGGAGCTGACCGACCCGGCGGTCTCGGACGAGTTCGTGGTGGTCCGGTTCGGTCGCGACGAGTTGCCCTTCTCCCCCGCCGACGTGGCGGTGGCGCCGCGGGGCGCGGGGCGCAAGGCTGCGGAGCCGCAGCCGGAGCCGCAGGAGCAGGTGGAGGCGGCGCCGGCGGAGCCGGAGTTCGTGCTGGACCGGGTGCCGCAGCAGCGGCGGGAGGAGCCGAAGGTGGAGACGGTGGAGGCGAAGCCGGCGGCGCGGCGGCCGGTGAAGGCGGTGAAGCCGAAGGGCCCGGCGGGGCTGACGGTGACGCTGGCGTACGCCGACGGTGAGTGGACGGTCGCGGCGCAGCAGGGCAGCAAGTCGCTGGCGAAGCCGTACGTGGTGAAGCCGGCGGAGGCGCTGCGGATGGTGGCGCTGGTCGACGTGCCGGGCGTGCACGAGGCGGTGGAGCAGATCATGGCCGCCGAGCGGGCCGAGGCGGAGCAGCAGGCGGAGAAGCTGCGCGCGGAGCTGGCGGAGATCGAGGCGCGGCTGGCGGAGTTGCGCGAGGCGCGCTGACGCCGGGGCGGGGTGCGGCCACGGGGCCGACGCGGCAGGGATGTCGCGTCGGCCCCGTGGCCGGTGCGGGTGGCGGCGGGGCCCGCGGCCACCCGGCGGGGGCGGGTCAGTGTCGCGGGATGTGGGCCACGCCGATGCGCTTGCGGAACACCCAGTACGTCCAGCCCTGGTAGGCCAGCACGATCGGGGTGAACACCACCGCCACCCACGTCATGATCTTCAGGGTGTAGGGGGTGGAGGCGGCGTTGGTGGCGGTCAGCGTGCCGGCGGCGTCCGCGGTGGAGGGCAGCACGTTCGGGAACAGCGCCGCGAACAGCGTCGCCACGGCCAGCGCGATCGCCACGGCGGTGCCGGTGAACGCCCAGCCCTCCCGGCGGGCGCGGGCGGCGGCGAGGCCGCCGAGCAGCGCCAGGGCCGCGCCGGCGGCGAACACGACGGCGGCGGCGCTGGAGCGGATGCTCAGCGTCCAGGTCAGGAACGCCACCGCGAGGGCGGCGGCGGCCACGCCCAGGCGCACCGCGAGCGCGCCGGCGCGCTCGCGTACCTCGCCGACGGTCTTGAGGGCGATGAAGACGGCGCCGTGGGTGAGGAACAGCGCCGCCGTGGTCGCGCCGCCGAGCAGGGCGTACGGGTTGAGCAGGTCGAGCAGTCCGCCGACGTACTCGTGCTCGGCGTCGAGCGGCACGCCGCGCAGGATGTTGGCGAACGCGACGCCCCACAGCACGGCGGGCACGACGGAGCCGACGAAGATGGCGGTGTCCCAGCGGCGCTTCCAGGACGCCTCGGGGCGCTTGTGGCGGTATTCGAAGGCGACGCCGCGGATGATCAGGGCCAGCAGGATCAGCAGCAGCGGCAGGTAGAAGCCGGAGAAGAGGGTGGCGTACCACTCGGGGAAGGCGGCGAACATGGCGCCGCCGGCGGTGATGAGCCAGACCTCGTTGCCGTCCCAGACGGGCCCGATGGTGTTGATCAGGACGCGGCGTTCCCGGTCGTCGCGGCCGAGTACGGGCAGCAGCATGCCGACGCCGAAGTCGAATCCCTCGAGGATGAAGTACCCGGTGAACAGGACCGCGACGAGCAGGAACCAGATGGTGGTGAGTTCCACGGTTGTCTCCGGTGATCAGTAGGCGAACGCGAGCGGGCGCTCGGCGTCGTCGTGGCTGTCGTCGATCTCGGGGTTCGGGGTGAGGTCGGGCACGCCGGCCTTGGCGTAGCGCAGCAGCAGCTTGACCTCAACGACGGCGAGGGCGGCGTAGATGAGGGTGAAGGCGGTGAACGAGGTGAGCACCTCGGTCAGCGAGACGCTGCGGGAGACGCCGTCGCGGGTGAGCATCTCGCCGAAGACGATCCAGGGCTGGCGGCCCATCTCGGTGAAGATCCAGCCGAAGGAGTTCGCGGCCAGCGGCAGCAGGGGCATGACCAGGCCGGCGCGTAGCAGCCACTTGCTGGTGGGGGTGCGGCCCTTGCGCTGGCTCCAGAGCACGAGCAGGGCGATGGCGGCGGCGGCCATCCCGAAGCCGATCATGAAGCGGAAGCTCCAGTAGGTGACCGGGATGATCGGGGTGTAGCTGCCGGCGCCGTACTGGGCGGCGTACTGGGCCTGCAGGTCGTTGATGCCCTGCACGGTGCCGTTCGGGTCGCCGGTGCCGAGCCAGGACAGCAGGTGCGGGATCTTGAGGGCGAACAGTTCGCGGCTGCCGTCGAGGCTGCCGACGGTGAGTACGGAGAACGAGGCGGGGCTCTCGGTGGTGTAGAGGCCCTCGGCGGCGGCCATCTTCATCGGCTGCACCTGGGTCATGATCTTGCCCTGGATGTCGCCGGTGATGGCGACGGCGGCGGCGGAGACGAGGGTGACCCAGGAGCCGAACTTCGCGGCGAAGCGGTAGGCGGGGGTGTCGGCGGAGTCGCGGTTGCGCACCAGGTGCCACATGGCGACGGCGACCAGCAGCGAGCCGGCCACCAGGAACGCGCCGGCGATGGTGTGCGGGAAGGTGATCATGGCGACCTTGTTGGTCAGCACGGCCACGAAGTCGGTGAGTTCGGCGCGGCCGGTGTCGGGGTTGATGCGGTAGCCGACCGGGTTCTGCATGAACGAGTTCGCCGCGAGGATGAAGTACGCGCTGAGGTTGCTGCCGATCGCGGCGGCCCAGATGGCGGCCAGGTGCAGCCGCTTGGGCAGCCGGTCCCAGCCGAAGATCCACAGGCCGATGAAGGTCGACTCCAGGAAGAACGCGACCAGCGCCTCGATCGCCAGGGGGGCGCCGAAGATGTCGCCGACGAAGCGGGAGTAGTCGCTCCAGTTCATGCCGAACTGGAACTCCTGCACGATGCCGGTCACCACGCCCATGGCGAAGTTGATCAGGAAGAGCTTGCCGTAGAACTTGGTGAGCTTCAGGTACTTCTCGTCGCCGGTGCGGTGCCACAGCGTCTGGAGGATCGCCACCAGCACGGACAGGCCGATGGTCAGCGGTACGAAGAGAAAGTGGTAGACGGTGGTGACACCGAACTGCCAGCGGGCGACGTCCAACGCGTCCACCAGTAACCCCCAGGCTGTGCATACTACGAGACGTAGTAAATACTACTGCGCGTCGTAGAAAATGCGGCAGGGGCGGGGGTCCCGAAGCGGCCCGGGACCAATGACCCTGATCACCTCTGCCGGACGGCCCGGCGACCGGGGCCCGTTCGTGCCCCGCGCCGCGCGCGCCGGCCGCCGCGTGCGACCATTGCGCGCTGATGGACACCACCCGCCCGACCTGGCAGCCGCCGCTGATCTGGCGCGCCGCGCAGGTGTTCGCCCGCGTCGTCGTCGCCCTGCTGGCCCGCCTGGAGGTCAGCGGCGACGTGCCCGAGGCGCTGCGCCGGGGCCCACTGATCCTGGCCGCCAACCACATCAGCCCGTTCGACCCCGTCGTGCTCGCCGCCGCCTGCCGGTCCCGGGGCGTCGCCCCCCGGATCATGGCCACCGGCGGGCTGTTCCGCACCCCCGTCATCGGCGCCGCGATGCGCCGCGCCGGGCACCTGCGCGTCGACCGGGGCACCGCCGCCGTCGGCCGAGCCCTCGACGACGCCGCGGCGGCGGTCTCCGGCGGCTCCGTGATCCTGGTCTACCCGGAGGGCCGCATCGGCCTGGACCCCGGCATGTGGCCCGAACGCGGCAAGACCGGCACCGCCCGCCTCGCCCTCGCCTGCGGCGCCCCGGTGATCCCGGTCGCCCAGTGGGGCTCGCACGAGGTGGTGCCCTACCGCGCCCCGAAGGGGCTGCTGCGCGGCGTGGCCCGCGCGCTGTGGCGCCGCCCGGTGCTGCGCGTGCACTTCGGCGCGCCCGTCGACCTGGCCGACCTCGCCCAGGGCGCGCCCGGCGCCGCGCGGCGGGCCACCGACCGCATCATCGACGCCGTCACCGACGCCCTCGTGCCGCTGCGCGCCGACGAACCGGAGCGCCCCCGGCACGTCGACCCCGGCCGCCCGACCGACACCAGCCGCTCGCACCGCCGCCACCGCCCGCCCGACTGACCGGCGGCGGCCCCTCGGCGCCGTTCGGCCGGAGGCGTGCCCGCCCGGCCCGGACACCTGCCGGGGGCGTGCCCGCCCCGCCCGGACAGCTCCCCCGCACCGCAGCGCAACGCGATCGCCACCGTCCGGCATGCGCCGGTCGGGCGCCACCGGGCGGTCACCGGGCGGCCACCGGGGCCGGGCATACTCCCCGCGTGACCCACGCCTACCTCGACGGCCCCGCACCGCTGGCGTTCGCCCACCGTGGTGGCGCCGCCGAGGGCGACGAGAACACCGCTGCGGCGTTCGCCCGGGCGATCGGGCTCGGCTACCGCTACGTCGAGACCGACGTGCACGGCACCGCCGACGGCGTCGCGGTGGTCTTCCACGACGCCACGCTGGCCCGGGTCACCGGCGAGCCGGGGCGCATCGCCGACCTGCGCTGGGCCGACCTGGCCTCGGTACGCGTCGGCGGCGCCGCCGTGGTCCCCCGCCTCGACGAGGTCCTCGACGCCTGGCCGCAGGTCCGGTTCAACATCGACGTCAAGGCCGACGGCGGCGTCGAGCCGACCGTGGCCACCGTCTCGCGCGTCAAGGCCGGCGACCGGGTGCTGCTGGCCTCGTTCAGCGACGCCCGGCTGGCCTGGCTGCGCGCCCTCACCCAGGGCCGCGTCGCCAGCAGCCTCGGCATGCGCGGGGTGGCCCGGCTGCGGATGGCCTCCCTGACCGGTCGGGCGCTGCGGCTGCCCCCGTCGGTGGTCGCCGCGCAGGTGCCCGTGCGCTATGGGCGGGTACGCGTGGTGGACCGCCGGTTCCTGCGTCACGCCCACCGACTCGGACTGCAGGTGCACGTCTGGACGATCGACGAACCTGCCGAGATGCACGAGTTACTTGATCTTGGAGTGGATGGCATCATGACCGATCACGTCGGCGTGCTGCGCGACGTCTACCGCAGCCGCGGCCACTGGGCCGCCTGACCCGTCCGAAGGACCCCGATGGCCGAGACCGTCACCCCCGCGGTGGACGACACCCCCACCCCGGCGAGCACCCGCCGCGAACGCAGCGGCTGGTACTTCTACGACTGGGCGATGTCCGCCTTCTCCACCACCGTCATCACCGTGTTCCTCGGCCCGTTCCTGACCACCGTCACCGAACTCGCCGCCGGCTGCGAACTCGGCGCCGACACCTGCTCCGGGTACGTGTACCCGCTGGGCGTCAAGGTCGCCGCCGGCTCGTACTTCCCGTACCTGGTGTCGCTGTCGGTGTTCCTCACCGTGTTCGCGCTGCCGGTCGTGGGCGCCATCGCCGACCGCTCGGCGCACAAGAAGCGGCTGCTCGCCGCCGCGGCCTTCATCGGCGCCGGCGCGACCGTCGGCATGCTCTTCGTCACCGGCGACCGGTACCTGCTCGGCGGGGCGCTGTTCATGATCGCCAACATCGCCTTCGGCGCCGGTGTCGTGGTCTACAACTCGTTCCTGCCGCGGCTCGGCGGCCCCGACGACCGCGACGGCATCTCCAGCCGCGGCTGGGCGCTGGGCTACCTCGGCGGCGGCCTGCTGCTGGCGCTCAACCTCGTCGCGGTCAGCATGCTCGGCGAGAAGGACAACCACCAGCGCACCCTCGACCTGGCCCGCTGGTCGATCGTCTCCGCCGGCGTGTGGTGGGCGGTGTTCACCCTGGTCCCGCTGCGCTGGCTGCGCGAGCACCCCACCGCCGCCGCGCTGGCCGGCGGCAACCCGGTCACCGACGGGTTCCGGCAGCTCGGCCGCACCCTGCGCGAGATCAAGGCGTACCCGCTGACGCTGTTCTTCCTGCTCGCGTTCCTGGTCTACAACGACGGCATCCAGACCGTCATCGCCCTGGCCAGCCAGTACGGCACCAAAGAGCTGAAGCTCGAGCAGGGCACCCTGATCGTCACCATCCTGCTGGTGCAGTTCCTCGCCTTCGGCGGCGCGCTGCTGCTCGGCGCCCTCGCCAAGCGCATCGGCGCCTGGAAGACCGTGCTAATCAGCCTGGTGCTGTGGACCGGGGTGATCCTCGGCGCGTTCCGACTGCCCGCCGAGGCGCCGGTGCCGTTCATGGTCCTCGGCGCCGCCATCGGCCTGGTGCTCGGCGGCAGCCAGGCGCTGAGCCGGTCGCTGTTCAGCCAGCTCATCCCCGCCGGTAAGGAGGGCGAGTACTACGGCTTCTACGAGATCAGCGACAAGGGCACCAGCTGGCTCGGCCCGCTGGCCTTCGGCATCGTGTTCCAGCTCACCAACTCCTACCGGGTGGGCCTGGTCTCCCTGCTGATCTTCTTCGTCGTCGGGTTCCTGCTGCTGCTGGCCGTGCCGATCCGCCGGGCGATCGTCGCCGCCGGCAACACCCCGCCCCGGGTGCTCTGAGGCACGCCCCCGTCCGCGCCGCCGACCGGATCAGGCGACGTCGATCGGCTAGGCTGCCCGACCGTGACCGACCACGCCGCCGCCCCGACCTGCCTGGCGCGCCCGCCGCTGGGCCCCGACGACTCCCCCGCCGGGTGCGCCGCGGCGCGGGGCGTGGACGGGCGCCCGCTGCACGCGGCGGCGTTGAAGTTCTTCTGGGGGCCGATGGACTGCGGCAAGTCCACGATGGCGTTGCAGATGAACCACAACCACTCCCGGCAGGGCCGCCGCGGCCTGGTCACCACCCGCATCGACCGCTCGCTCGGCCCGCAGGTCACCACCCGCATCGGCCTCGCGCACGAGGCCGTCGAGGTCACCGACGAGCTGGACCTGCGCGCCCTCGTGCGCGACACCTGGGCCGAGGGCGTCCGCGTCGACTACCTGATCTGCGACGAGGCGTCGTTCTACAACCTGGAGCACATCGAGCAGATGGCCGAGCTGGTCGACAGCTACGACGTCGACGTGTACGCGTTCGGGCTGGCCACCGACTTCCGCTCGTGTCTGTTCCCGGCCGCGCAGCGGCTGTTCGAACTGGCCGACGAGGTCGCCCGCATCCAGGTCGAGGTGCTCTGCTGGTGCGGCCGGGAAGGGCTGCTCAACGCCCGGGTGGTCGACGGCCGGGTGGTCCGCGAGGGCCTACAGGTCGTCATCGGCGACACCGTGGACAGCGCCGACGTGCGCTACCAGGTACTCTGCCGCCGGCACTACCGCGCGGGCGAGCTCGGCCCCCGCCGCTGAGGCGTCAGTACGGGTCGCCGCACACCCGCCAGTCCCCGTCCTCACGCACCACCGACAGCTTGCGCTCCTCGGTGAGGCCGCTGTCGCGGGTCAGCCGCGCCGTGACCGTGCCGCTCGGGCGGCCACCCCGGGTCGCCACCGACACGTCGACGATCTCGTAGCCGTTGACCACCGGCGGGGTGCGCAGCCAGCTGGTGAACCCGATCGGGCTCCACCGGCTGCGCGCGTCGGCGCAGAGCCGGTCGTACGCGCCGTCGGTGTCGCCCGCCGCCACCGACCGCAGGAACCCGTCGGCGGTCTCCCGCACCGGGCCGCTGGCCTGCGTGACCACCTGCACGTTCCAGGCGCCCAGCCCGGCCACCCCGACGCAGCACAGCAGCACGGTCACGCCCGCGAACACCAACCCGGTACGCACCGGACGGCGTCGACGGGCCGGCCGGCTCCACGGCTGCTCAGCGCCCACCCGTCGACCGTAGAGAACCGGCGGGCCCGCCCGCAGGAAAGTCGGCTCCGTCGCTCGTCGCGCGCACGGCCAGGCCGGCTCGGGGGCGGCGCCGACCAGCGCCCGGACCGGTCCCGGTCACGGCTCGATGAGCCCGGCCCGGATGGCGTAGCGGGTCAGTTCCAGCCGGTCTCTGAGGCCGAGCTTCTGCAGCAGGTTCGCCCGGTGCCGCTCGACGGTCTTGACGCTGATGAACAGCAGGCGGGCGATCTCCTTGGAGGAGTGCCCCTCGGCGACGAGCTTGAGGATCTCCTCCTCGCGTTCGGTGATGGCCCTGGCCGGCAGGCTCTCGCCGCGCGCGCTGCGTTCCAGGTAGGTGCGGATGACGGCGTTGATGGCACCGGGATAGAGGAACGGCTCGTCGCGTACGGCGGCGCGGCAGGCCTCCACCAGGTCACGGTCGGCGACGGACTTGAGCACGTAGCCGTTCGCGCCGACCTTCAGGGCCTCGAAGAAGTACTGCTCGTTGTCGTACATCGTCAGGATGAGGATGCGCAGGCCCGGCTGCTGCCGGGACAGCTCCCGGGCCGCCTGCAGGCCGGTCAGTCGCGGCATGGCGATGTCGAGGATGGCCAGGTCGGGGCGCTCGGTCCGGGCCAGGGCGATGGCCTGCGCGCCGTCGCCGGCCTCGGCCACGACGGTCAGGTCCGGCTCGCTGTCGAGGATGAGCCGGACCCCGCGGCGCACCAGGGCGTGGTCGTCGGCGAGCAGGATGCGGGTGGTCACGACCGGCCCTCCCGGTCGCCGACCGGCACCCGCAGCCGCACCTCGGTGCCGCCGCTCGGGCCGGGTCCCACGCTGAGCTGGGCGCCGATGAGCAGGGCCCGCTCGCGCATGCCGCGCACGCCGGCGCCCTCGGCGGCGTCGCCGACGCCCCGGCCGTCGTCGCGGATCCGCAGCTGCACGTAACCAGGCCGACGGGCCAGCGACAGCTCGACGGCGGCGGCCCGGGCGTGCCGGACGGTGTTGGTGAGGGCCTCCTGCGCCACCCGGTAGATCACCAGCTCGGCCTCGCCGTCGAGGGCGGGCAGGTCCGCGTCGAGGTGCTGGCGCACCGACAGGTCCGTGTGCCCGGTGACCTCCGTGACGAGCGCCTTGAGGGCGCTGGTCAGACCGAGTTCCTCCAGGACGCCGGGGCGCAGCCGCCGCGCGATGCGGCGGATCTCGTCGAGGCTGTCGCGGGTGGTCTCCTGCACCTGGGCGAGCTGGGCGCGCACCGGTTCGGGCGCGTGCCGGGCGACCTGCTTGAGTTCGAGCAGCACCGCGGTCAGGGTCTGGCCGACCTCGTCGTGCAGCTCCTGGGCGACGCGGCGGCGCTCGGCCTCCTGCGCCGACAGGGCGCTGGCGGCGCTGGCGGCCCGCTCCGCCTCCAGCCGGTCGATCATGGCGTTGAAGGCGCGGATCAGGTCCGCGATGCCGGCCTGCCCGGCCGGGACCGGGCGGGGTTCGGGCTGGAGCAGGTCGATGGTGGTCATGGCCCGGGTCAGCCGGTGCAGCGGCGCCAGGCCGACCCGCAGCAGCGCGGCGTTGGCGACCAGCATCGCGGCCAGGCCCACGGTCAGGACGACCGCCTCGGTGAGCAGCACCGGGGTGGAGACCGTGACCGGGCCGAGCAGCAGCAGCGTGGCGGCGACGAGCACGGCGGCGTTGAGCAGGAAGATCCGCCAGAACAGCGGCACGACGGTGCCTCCCCTCCCGGTCCGGGTTCGACGCCGCGCGACGCCGGCGCTCGCCCGCGGGTCGGCACGCGGCGGGTCGGTGATCACCCTCATCGTGGCCAGCCTGACGGCCGGGGCGCGGCCTGTAAATGCGTGCCCGCACCCATTATCCGCCGGGCCCCTCGGCGGGCCGGCGGCAAATGGGTGTCAGCCCCGATGTCGGCTCGCACCGCACCGATGACCATGAACGCGAGCCCGGGGCCGGGAGCCGCTCCGGGCTCCGACGCCTCGTGCCCGGCTCCAGCTGCCGCCGCCCGCGGGGCCGTTTCCCCGCCGTGCCGAAACCTCGGAGGATCCCGTGACCCGTCACCTGACGGTGGTCGAACCCACGCCACCGGAAACCGCCACGCTCACCTGCGCGTACCGGCCCACCAACGCGGAGAACGGCCCGCCGGGCGGATGCCCGTGAGCGCGTGGCCCGCGATCGTCGCCACGGTCGCCTTCGTCTTCACGACGGTCATGACCACGGTGAGCGCCCGGGTGTACGCGTGGCCACGCCACGTCGCGGCATAGCCGGGACCCGTGGGCCAGGGGGCCGCCGTGGACCTCGGTGAGCTGTACGTGACGCTGGCCGTCGGCACCGGCGTGGTCCTGGCCAGCGTCGGCGCGGCCCGGCTGGCCACCCGGCTGGGCATGCCGGTGCTGCTGGCGTACCTGGCCGTCGGCCTGCTGCTCGGCCAGGACGTGGCCGGCTTCCCGTTCGACGACGCGGCCCTCGCCCAGGCCCTCGGCCTCGCCGCGCTGGCGGTCATCCTGGTGGAGGGCGGTCTGACCACCAGGTTCAGCGACGTACGCGAGGTGCTGGCGCCCGCGTCGGTGCTGGCCACCGGCGGCGTCTTCGTCAGCGTCGCCGTCACCGCGGCGGCGGCGCACCTGCTGCTGGACATCGGCTGGCAGACGGCGCTGCTGCTGGGAGCCGTCGTGTCGTCCACCGACGCCGCAGCGGTGTTCTCCGTGCTGCGCGCAGTGCCGTTGCCCCGGCGGCTGACGAGCCTGGTGGAGGCCGAGTCCGGGCTCAACGACGCCCCCACGTTGATCCTGGTGCTCGCCTTCAGCGCCACCACCCTCGATGCCATCGCGCCCCTGCCGCTGATCGCCACGATGGGCTACCAGTTGGTCGCCGGCGGCGCGATCGGCGTGCTGACCGGCGCGACGGGCGTGTGGCTGCTGCGGCGGCTGACCCTGCCGACCTCCGGCCTGTACCCCATCGCGACCGTCGCCTGCGGGGTGCTGGCCTTCGCCGTCGCGGGACTGGCCCAGACCAGCGGCTTCCTGGCCGCGTACCTGGCCGGACTGGTGCTCGGCAATGCCGGCCTGCCGCACCGGCGGGCCACCCACTCGGTCGCCGAAGGGCTGGGCTGGATCGCCCAGATCGGCCTGTTCGTCATGCTCGGCCTGCTGGCGACACCCAGCGAGCTGCCCGCCGCGGTCGTCCCCGCGATCGTGGTCGGCACGGCACTGCTGCTGTTCGCCCGACCCGCCTCCGTGCTGGTGGCGCTGGCCGCCTTCCGTGTCCCGTTGCGCGAACAGGCGTTCCTGTCGTGGGCCGGACTGCGCGGCGCCGTGCCGATCGTACTGGCCACCATCCCGGTCGTCGCCGGGGCGCCGGGCAGCGAGCGGGTCTTCAACATCGTCTTCGTGCTCGTCGTGGTGTTCACCCTCATCCAGGCCCCGACCCTGCCCTGGCTGGCGCGGCGGCTACGCCTGCACTCACACGACCTGGGACCCGAACTCCAGATCGAGCTGGCGCCGCTGGACGCCATGGACGCCGACCTCATCCACGTCACCGTCGAACCCGGCTCCCGCCTGCACGGGGTCTACCTGCCCGAGCTGCGGCTGCCGCCGCCAGCGGCGACCACCCTCGTCGTGCGCGGCGACGACACCTTCGTGCCCGACGAGCACACCCGGCTGCGCGTCGGCGACCAGCTGGTCGTGCTCACCACCCCACCCGTACGCGACGCCACGCAACGGCGTCTGCGGGCCGTCGCCCGCGCCGGCCGGCTGGCCACCTGGTTCGGCGAAGCCGGCCAGATCGCCGCACCTGACGACAGGAGGCAATGATGCAGATAGAACGCGTGCCGCTGCCCGGTATCGGCGTCGGCTACACCCTGCACACCGGCGAGGGACAGGTGATCGGGGTCGTCTGCCACCGCGGCGGCCGACGCGACGTCGTCGTCTACGCGCCCGGTGACCCGGACACCGTGGAGCGGTCCGTGACCCTCACCCCGGCCGAGGCGCAGGAGGTGGCCGAACTGCTGCACCCCATCGCCACCATCGACCACGTCGCGCTGCTGCAACGGCACCGGGAGGCGATCAGCGTCGCCGAGCTGCCCGTCCCGGCCGCGTCGCCCTACGACGGCCGGAGCCTGGCCGAGGCCGTCGCGCGTACCCACGGGCTGAGCGTCGTCGCCGTCGTCCGCGACGGACGCACGATCACCGCGCCGGGGCTCGGGCACGTCCTCGCCCACGGCGACGTCCTGGTCGTCGCCGGAGGCCAGCAGAGCATCGGCGCGCTGAGCCGCGCGCTGGTCCACGCGGACCCGTAGGCCGTACGCGGCGTCCCGCACGCCAGGGCGCCGCGCCGGGCGCGGGGGCCCGGGCCTGACGCGGTGGTCAGGGGCGGGCCCGTGCGCCTCAGCCGCGGCGGCGGGCCCGGGCCGCCCAGATGGCGTACGCGGGATCGCGGTCGAGGTTGTGCCGGTCCCGGTCGTAGCGGCGGGTGGTGCGCGGGTCGGCGTGGCCCATCGCGTCCTGCACGTCCTCCAGGGGCACGCCCTCGGCGCGGGCGGTGGTGGCGAACGCGTGCCGCAACGAGTGCGGCGACAGCCTCGCCCAGGCCGGGATGCCGGCCGTACGGGCCAACCGGCGCACCAGCCGGAACATCGCGTGCCGGTCCAGCCGGGCCCCGCTGGCGGTGACCAGCAGCGGACCGGTCAGCTCGTGCACCGCCACGCCCTGCGCGGCGGCCCGCTGGGCCAGGTACGCGTCGACGGCGTACGCGGTGCCGGGGGTCAGGGCGCGGCGGCGTGACTTGCCGCCCTTGCCGACGAACCGCACGCTGCGGTGACCCCGCTCGGCGCCGAGGTCGGCCAGGTCGAGCGAGACCAGCTCCCCCACGCGCAGCCCGAGGTCGGCCAGCAGCGCGATCGCGGCCCGGTTGCGGGCGGCGGTCGGCCCGGTGTCGGCCTCGGCGGCGGCGAGCAGCGCGTCGACCTCCGCGGGGGTGAGGCCCACGGTGGCGGAGTGGTCCCGGTCGATGCGGGGACGGTCGGCGCCGGCGACCGGGTTGACCTCGACCGCGCGCAGCTTGACCAGGAAGTCGTACCAGCTGGACAGGGCGGAGAGCCGGCGGGCGACGGTGGCCGGGGTCAGCGGCTTGCCGGTGCGTACGCCGAGCGTGGCCTCCAGCGCCCGGGCGTACTCGTTGACGTGCAGGAAGTTCGCCTGCAACGGGTCCAGTTCGCGGGCGGCGCACCAGGCCAGCCAGCCGGCGACGTCGCGCCGGTACGCGTCGCGGGTGTGTTCGGACAGCCGCCGGTTGCGCAGCCACGCCTCGGTGAAGTCGACGGGCCCCCCGGGCAGGGCCAGCGGAAGGGGCCGGCTCGGCCGCGCCGGAGCGTTCGGGGAGAGCATGCGGGAAAGGTTCTCAGCTTCGGGTCGGGAACGGGAGGAGGCGCGCCCTACGCGATCGTGGCCACCGCCGGCTCCTCGACGAGCCGCCGGTCGGCCAGGCGCCAGCGCCGGTGCACACCGACCGCCTCGGCGAACCAGGCGTCGTGGCTGACCATCACCAGGGTGCCCCGGAACTGCCGCAGCGCCTCCTCCACCACGTCGAGGGCGTCGAAGTCGAGGTAGTTCGTCGGCTCGTCGAGCAGCAGCACCCGCGCCGGGCTGTTCACCAGCACCGCGAGCAGCAACCGGCGCAGCTCACCGGCGGAGAGCAGGCGCAGCGGCGCGTCCCACTGCTCCGGGCCGAACAGGTGGGCGTCGAGCAGCCGTTCGGCGTCGTCGACGTACACCGGCACTCGGGAGCGGAAGAAGTCGCGGACGGTGACGTGCGTACGCAGCGCGTCGTGGGTCTGTGGCAGCACGGCGACCTGCTCGGCGGCGACGACCTCGCCCCCGGCGGGTGCGTCCTCGGCGGCGAGGGCCCGCAGCAGGGTGGTCTTGCCGGCGCCGTTCGGGCCGGTGAGCAGGATCCGGTCGCCGGCGCGGACGCTGAGGTCGACGCGGTCGAGCAGCACCCGGTCGGCGGCCCGCAGCGTCAGGCCCCGCGCGCCGAGCACCTCCCGCTCGCCGGTGGCCTCCTGCGGGAACGCCAGCGTCAGCGGCGGCCGGGTGCGGGGCTCGGCGAGCCAGCGGACCGAGTCCATCTGCCGGCGCAGCCGCCGCTCGCGGGCCTTGGCCTTCTTCGCCACCTTCTTGGCGTAGCGGCGCTGTCGGTCGGCGCCCAGCCCGCTGCGCACGGACTCCTCGACCCCGCGGGCCTGCTCCTTGGTGCGGTCGATGTCGGCCAGCCAGCGCTGGTGGTCCTTCTGCTGGGCCTCGTGGTCCAGCAGCAGCCGCTGCCAGCGGCGGGTCTTCTCCGCCCGGTAGTCGCGGTAGCCGCCGGGGTAGGTCTGCGGCGCCTCGTGGATGCCGTCCAGCTCGACGATGCGGGTCACCGTGCGGTCCAGGAACGCCCGGTCGTGGCTGACCACCAGCACCGCGCCGGCGAAGGTCGCCAGCCAGTCGCCGAGCCAGGCGATCCCGTCGGCGTCGAGGTGGTTGGTCGGCTCGTCCAGCACCAGCAGGTCGGGGGTGTGCAGCAGCACGCGGGCGAGGGTGAGCCGGGCCTGCTCGCCGCCGCTGACCCGACGCAGCGGGGTGTCGTCGGGCAGGTGGTCGATGTCGAGGCGCTGGCGGACCTCCGTCAGCCGGGCCTGCGCCCGCCAGCCGTCCAGCGCCGCCCACCGCTCCTGCGCGTCGCCGTACTCGGCGAGCACCGTGCCGTCGCCGTCGGCCATCCGCCGTTCGAGCTCGCGCAGTCGCGCGGCCAGGGGATGCAGGTCGCCGAGCCCGGCGGCGAGGAACTGCCCGACGGTGGCGTCCGGGTCCGGCACCTGCTGGGCGAAGTAGCCGATCCGCACGCCGGGGGCCAGGGCGACGTGCCCGCCTGACGGTGCTTCCTCGCCGGTGAGCACCCGCAGCAGGGTGGACTTGCCCACCCCGTTCGGGCCGACGAGGCCGACCCGGTCGCCGGCGTTCAGGACGAGCTCGACGTCGGTGAACAGCGGCTCGGCGTCGTAGTGCTTGCTGACGGACACGACCTTCAACACGGGTGATCCTCCGCGGGACGACGGGCGGGGCCGTCGACGCCCGGGTGGGCGGGACGGCCGGAACCGGCGGCGGCGGGGCGGTGCCCTGCCGCGTCCTGCGGGATCACATCGTCCGGTCGGCTCCTGACGGCTCGGCTGCGCGGATCGCCGTCGAGTCTGGCACGGGCCCGCAGGCTCCACCACCGGTTTACCGGGAGGGCCCCGGCCGCGCTTTCGTCCGGGGACGCGACGGGGGCGGGCGGCCGCACCGGCCGTCCCGCCCCCGTGCGCCGGATCAGGCGTTGATCTCCTTGCGGCCGTTGGTGGTGGCCGTGACGGTGACCCGGCGGGGCTTGGCCCGCTCCGCGACGGGGATCCGCAGGGTCAGCACGCCGTTGTCGTAGCCGGCCTCGAGCTTGTCGGTGTCGAGGGTGTCGCCGAGGAAGAGTCGGCGGGTGAAGGTGCCCATCGGGCGTTCGGCGGCGACGAGCTCGACGTTGTCGCCGGCCGGCCGGCGACGCTCGGCGCGCACCGTCAGCACGTTGCGCTCGACGGTGCAGTCGATGCTGTCCGGGTCGACGCCGGGCAGGTCGAACGCCGCGTAGAACCAGTCGCCGTCGCGGTAGGCGTCCAGGGGCATGACCGCGGGGCGCGCGGCGGTGCCGAAGAACTGCTCGGTGATCCGGTCGATCTCACGGAACGGGTCGGTACGCATCAGCATGGTCCTGCCTCCTCGGTTCTCCTGGCCGAAGGTCCTCAAGTTGAGCCTGTGTGACTCAACTTCCTCTCCTGTATTTAGCGCGTCCCGGCCGCGTCGTCAACTCAGGACCTTCTCGAACCAGTGCTGGGCGTAGGGGCCGGCGTTGTACGCCGGGATCTCCCGGTAGCCGTGCCGGGCGTACAGGGCGCGGGCCTCGACGAGGTCGCTGCGGGTGTCCAGCCGGATCCGGTCGGCTCCGGCGGCGCGGGCCCGCTCCTCGACGGCGGCGAGCAGGGCCGCCCCGCCGCCGTGGCCGCGATGCGCGGGGCGCACGTACACCCGGGTCAGCTCCGCCCAGCCCGGCCGGTACCGCAGCCCGGCGCAGCCGGCCGGACGACCGTCGCGGTGTGCGACCAGGAGGATCCCGGTGGGCGGGGCCAGGTCGTCGCTCGGGTCGTCGGCCATCGCCGCCGCGACCTCGCCCGGCCTGACCGGGCGGTCGTGGTAGCGGCGGACGATCTCCTCGTAGTACGCCTCGAGCAGGGCCGCCGCCTCGGGCCGGTCGGGACCAGTCGGCACCGTCGTCCAGTCTGTCGCGCTCACGCGTCGATCCTCGCGGGCGGGTCAACGGGATATCCGCCGAGGCGAGGGCGGACCCGACGCGGCCGGTCAGTCGCCGATGCGCCAGTAGACGCCCTGCTCCCGGGCCAGCAACTGCTCGTCGACCAGGTACCGGCGCAGCGCTACGTGGTCGGAGCCGCCGCCCTCGCACCAGCGCCGCAACATCTCGTCCACCTGCCGCTCCGGATAGCGCACCCCCGGCTCGAAGGACCTCGCCACGTGCGCCAGCACCACCCGCCGCCGGCCGCGCTGCGCCGGCAGGCCGGTCAGGGTGTCGTCGCGCACGAAGGTGCGCAGCACGCGGTCCGTGGGGTCGTCGGCCGGGCGGGGCGCCGGCGGCGTGCGGGCCGCCTCGCGCAGCCGGTCGGCGTCCACCCGCAGGTCGCCGTCGCCGCCGGTCACCAGGCCCGCGTCGACGAGCCGGCGGATCGCGGTCAGCACCTGCCGCGCCGGCAGGCCCGTCCGCTCGGCCACCGCCGCGGCGTCGGCGTCACCCAGCACGATCGCCGCGAAGACCTGCCGCCGTACGTCGTCGGCGAGCGCCCCCGCCAGAGCCTGCGCTGTCATGCGGCCACCCTGCCAGCCGGCGTACGCGGGCCGCACCCCATTTCCGCCGGAAAGGGCGCACCCCGCGAGCCCCATGGGCCTACTCGCGGGCCGCCTCGGCGCGCAGCACCACCCGGCGCAGCAGGTCGGACAGCTGCCGCCGCTCGTGCGGGGCGAGCGCGGCCAGCAGCCGGTGCTCCTCGGCGCCCCGGACGGCCATGGCCCCGTGCCAGGCGGCCTGTCCCGCCTCGGTCAGCTCCACGTCGACGCGTCGCCGGTCGGTGGAGGACGGGATCCGGTGCACGAAGCCGCGCCGCAGCAGCGCGTCGACCCGGGCGGTGACGGAGGCGGGCGCCATCGCCAGGTCGCGGGCCAGGTCCGAGGGCGCCGCCCGACCCCCTCGCCCGGCCAGGGCGTGCAGGGTGTCGTACTCGTGGCCGTGCAGGTCGAGGCCGACCAGGGTCCGCTCCTTGACCTCGCGCAGGTGGCGGGTGAGGAACTGGATCCTGGTCACCGCCCCTTCGACCTCGGGGTCGAGCGTCGGCAGGATCGGCAGCCAGCGCTCGACGTGCCGGTCGACGTGGTCGCGGTCGCTCATGTCCCCCAGCCTATGCCGGCGTCAAACTATTCGTTGTCGAAAAGTTTGATGTCGAAGTACATTGCCCGGGTGACCCACCCCCTGCGCGTGCCCGCGTTCCGGCTGCTCTTCCTCGGCCGTACCGTCTCCGCCGTCGGCGACGCCGTCGTGCCCGCCGCCCTCGCCCTGGCCGTGCTCCGGGCGACCGGCTCCACCGGCGCCCTCGCCCTCGTGCTGGCCTGCGCGTTGGTGCCCCGCCTGCTCCTGCTGCCCCTCGGCGGCGTGCTCGCCGACCGTCTCGACGCCCGCCGCGTCGCGATCCTCGCCGACCTCGTACGCTGCCTCGCGCAACTCGCCGTCGGCGTCGAACTCCTCGGCGACGCGTCGCTCGGCGTGCTCGCGGTGGCCGCCGCACTCGGCGGCGCCGCCAGCGCGTTCGGCCTGCCCACCGGCTCGCCCCTGGTCGCCGGCACGGTCGAGCCGGCCCAGCGGCAACAGGCCAACGCCCTGATGGGCGTCACCGCCAACGCCAGCCGCCTCGCCGGCCCCGCCCTCGCCGGGGCGCTGATCTGGGCCGCCGGCCCCGGCTGGGCGTTCGTCCTCGACGCGGCGACGTTCGCGCTCAGCGCGCTGCTGCTCGCGGTCGTCCGGGTCCGCCACGTCCCGATGCCCAGACGGAGCATCGTCACCGACCTCGCACACGGCTGGCGGGAGGTCCGCAGCCGCGACTGGTTCTGGGCCAGCCTGATCGGCCACGGCGTGTGGAACGGCGCCGCCGCCGTCCTGATGACCCTCGGCCCGGCGGTCGCCGTGCGTCGCCTCGGCGGCGAGGGCGTGTGGGTGCTGATGCTCCAGGCCGGCGCGGTCGGCATGCTCGCCGGCTCGCTGCTCGCCGCCCGGATCCGCCCCCGCCGGCCGGTGCTGACGGCCAACCTCGGGCTGGCCAGCTACGCCGCGCCGCTGGCCCTGCTCGCCGTCGCCGCCCCCGCCCCGCTGGTCGTCACCGCCTACGGCGTCGCGCTGACCGCCCTCGGCTACCTCAACCCGGTGTGGGAGACCGTCGTGCAGGGGCAGTTCCCGCCGCACGTCCTGGCCCGGGTCACCTCGTACGACTGGCTGGTCTCCCTCGGCGCGATGCCGCTGGGTTACGCCCTCGCGCCGATGGCCGCCCGGGCCTGGGGCGAGTCCGCGCCGCTGCTCACGGCGGGCGCTCTGGTCCTCGTCGCCTGCGCCGGCACCGCCGCCGTGCCCGGCGTGCGGCGGCTGACCTCGCCGCCGGTGCCGCGCGGCGACGAGGCGAGCCGCCGCCCGGCGAGCGCGCCGAGCGCCTGACCGGCCGGCACGGCCCCCGTCACGGGCGGATCAGTCCGCGGGCCCTGGCCGCGGCGACGGCGGCGGTACGGGAATCGACGCCGAGCTTGCCGTAGACGTGCACAAGGTGCGTCTTGACCGTGGCCGGGCTGAGGTGCAGCCGCCGGCTGATCTGCTGGTTGGACAGGCCCTCGGCGACGAGCTGGAGGACCTCGGTCTCGCGACGGCTCAACGCGGTGCCCGGGGTCCGCAACCGGCCCATCAGGCGACGGGCGACGACCGGGGCCAGGGCGGACCGGCCGGCGGCCGCAGCGCGCACCGCCGCGGCGAGTTCCTCGGGCGGGGCGTCCTTGAGCAGGTAACCGATCGCGCCGGCCTCCACGGCGGCGAGGATGTCGGCATCGTTGTCGTAGGTGGTCAGCACCAGCACGACCGGGCCGTCGGGGCGGGCGGTGATGGCGGCGGTGGCGGCGGCGCCGTGCATCCCCGTGCCGAACCGCAGGTCCATGAGCACCACGTCGACCTCGTCCCGTTCGGCCAGCGTGACGGCCCGCTCGGCGGTGGCGGCCTCGGCGACCACCTCGAAGTCGGGCTCGGCGGCGAGGACGGCGCGCAGCCCGGCACGCACGACCGGGTGGTCGTCGGCCAGCAACAACCGGATCCGGCCGCTCACGCGCCCGCCGCCGTCGCCTCGGCGCCCGCAGACGGGAAGCTCACGGCCAGCCTGACGCCGCGACCGGGCGTCGACTCCACGGCCAGGGTGCCGCCGAGCTGCTCGGCCCGGGCCCGCATCGCGGCCAGCCCGAACCCCCCGTCGCCGCCCGGCTGGCTGACGGCCTCGCCCACGTCGAAGCCGGACCCGTCGTCGCTCACGTCGAGGACGACACCCCGGTCGCGATATCGCAGCGTCACGTCGGCGCGGGTCGCCCCGGCGTGGCGCACGGTGTTCGCCAACGCGGACTGGGCGATCCGCAGCAGCGCCACCTCGTGGCCGGTCGGCAGGCGCACCGCCGTCCCGTCGAGATGCAGACGTACGGCCAGCCCGGACGCGGCGGCGGTGGCGGCGCACAGCCGTCGCAGCGCCGCCGGCAGCGAGGCGCCGTCGAGGCCGGGAGGGGTCAGGGCACGGACGAACCGTCGGGCCTCGAGAAGGTTGTCCTGGGCCGTGCGGCGGGCCTGTTCGACGTGGCCGGCCGCCACGTCCGGGTGGTCCGGAAGGGCCCGCTGCGCGGCCCGCAGCAGCAACTGGATGCTCGACAAGCCCTGGGCGAGGGTGTCGTGGATCTCGCGGGCCAGGCGTTCGCGTTCGGCGAGGACACCGGCGGCGTGCTCGGCGGCGGCCAGCTCGGCGCGGGTGGCGGTCAACTGCTCGATCAACCGCTGGCGGCGCTCGCTCTCCCGGTACAACGCCTGGTAGCCGAGCACCGTGCCCACCGCGACCGCCGCGCCGATGCCCGGGCCGATCACCGCGCCCGGCGTGATCGTCTGCTGGTGGCCGGCGACACCGGCGACCGCCACCGCGGTCGTCGCCGCCACCGCGAGGGTCCCCCAGCGGGCGGGCAACAGGTGCAGGTGCAGCAGGAACAGCGGGAACGCGAACCACACGCCGTCCGGGGTCAGGAGCAGCAGCACCAGCCACCCGGCCGTCAGCACCGCCAGCCACGCCACCGCGGCGCGGCGCGACCGGCGCACCAGCGGCAGCGCCGCCCCGACGGCATAGACGACGGCCAGCGTCACCGACGCGGCGAGCACGGCGGCCCGCTGCGGCCCCTGCCCGGTGACGGCACGTACGGCGGCTACCGCGAGGAGGACCGCGACCAGCAGGTGCACGCAGACGCGCAGCACCCGCAGCGGCCGAGCGAGCGATTCCGGGTTCACGATCTCTCCAGGCTAGGACGCCGACGGCCACCGCCATCAACCAAAAGGTTGATCCCGCCGTACGCAGTTCGACGTCCCGAACCCGGTCGGCGGCGCGATGGCCGCGGCCGCGATCCGGACGACGGTTGGTGCCGGGCCGCCACCGCGGCCCGGCACCGCTACCGGAAGGCTGATGCGATCGTGTTCGTCGCGTGGAGAGATCTGCGGTTCGCCAAGGGCCGGTTCGCCCTGATGGGAACGGTCGTCACGCTGATGACGCTGCTGGTGGTCCTGCTGTCCGGGCTGACGGCCGGCCTGGGGCGGGGCAGCACCTCGGCCATCGCCGACCTGCCCGCCGACCACCTGGTGTTCGCCGCCCCGGCCGGCGGGCAGAAGCTCTCGTTCACCGAGTCGACCGTCAGCCGGGAGCAGTGGCGGCGCTGGCGGGCCGTGCCCGGGGTGACCGACGCCGCGCCGCTCGGGATCGCCACCACCAGGGTCGGCGCGGGCGACCGCGGCGCCGCGCTGTCCGTGTTCGGCGTCCCGCCCGGGTCGGGCCTGGCGCCCGACACCGTCGCCGCCGGTCGGGCCGTGTTGTCCCGGGGGGCGGCCGATGCGCTGGACGCCCGGCCCGGGCAGACCGTGTCGGTCGGCGGACGCCGGCTGACCGTCGCCGCGGTGACCGGCGACGCCTCCCACAGCCACACCCCGGTGATCTGGACCGACCTGGACGACTGGCAGGACCTGGCCCCCGGCGCCGACGGCGACGCCGCGACGGTTGTCGCGCTCAGGACCACGCGCGAGGCCTACCTGGCCGCCGCCGACCGGCAGCTGGGCACCCGTACGGTCACCCGATCGGCGGCGCTGTCCGCGATCGGCTCCCACACCGCCGAGAACGGGTCGCTGCAACTCATGCGCGGGATGCTGTTCGCGATCTCCGCCCTGGTCGTCGGCGCGTTCTTCACGGTGTGGACCATCCAGCGCGCGCCCGACGTCGCCGTGCTGAAGGCGCTCGGCGCCACCACCGGCCACCTGCTGCGCGACGCCCTCGGGCAGGCCCTGGTGCTGCTGCTCGCCGGCACGGCCGCCGGCACCGCCCTCGCGGTCGCGGTCGGCGCCGCGGCGGCCGGCGCGGTGCCGTTCGCGCTCACCGCCGGATCCGTGCTGCTCCCGGCCGCCGTGACGATCGCCCTCGGCGCGTCCGGCGCCGCCCTGTCCATCCGCCGCATCACCTCCGTCGACCCGCTGATCGCCCTGGGGAGCGCCCGATGAGCCTCGACCTCGCCGACGTCACGCTGACCTATCCCGACGGCGACACCCGGCTGACCGCGCTCGATCGGGTCAGCCTGCGCGTGCCGGCGGGCACCACCACCGCCGTCATCGGCCCCTCCGGCTCCGGCAAGTCGAGCCTGCTGGCGGTGGCCGCCACCCTGATCACCCCCGATTCGGGCACGGTGGTCGTCGCCGGCACCGACACCGCGGGGCTGGGCCGCCGGCGCGTGACCGCGCTGCGGCGGGAGAAGATCGGAATCGTCTTCCAACAGCCCAACCTCATCGCCTCGCTGACCGCCGCCGAACAGTTGCAGGTGATCGCCCACCTCGCCGGCGGTTCCCGTCGCGCCGGGCGCGCCCGCGCCGCCGAGCTGCTGGCGGTGGTGGGGCTCACCGCGCAGGCCGGCCGTCGCCCGCACCAGCTCTCCGGTGGGCAGCGTCAGCGGGTCAACATCGCCCGCGCCCTGATGAACGACCCGGCGGTCCTGCTGGTCGACGAGCCCACCAGCGCGCTGGACCACGAGCGTGGCGCGGCGATCGTCGAGCTGGTCACCGACCTCACCCGGCAGCGCGGCACCGCGACCGTCCTGGTCACCCACGACCGGGAGCACCTGCACCGCGTCGACGCGGTCGCCGAGATGGTCGACGGCCGGCTGCGCCTGCCGGCCCCGGTCTGAACACGCGTCGGCGGCTGCGCGACATCGCGGCCGCGCAGGCCCCGCGTCGTGCCGAGGGGCCTGCGGCGGTCGCGGCAGCGCGAAGCGGGCCGGGGTGTGATGGGGGCGAGCATCGGGTCCGGCGCTGCGCGGCGCCGCCCGGTGCGGCAGAGTGACACCGTTGGCGGCAGGCGAGCAAGGGCGGTGCGCGTGGAGGGTCCGACGGGGGTGGTCTTCCCGAAGACCGACGCGGGACGCAGCACGTCCGCGCTCGGGCGGGCGGTCGTCGCCGACGCCCTGCGCGCCGTCGACCCGGTCGGCGCGCGCTCGGCCGAACACGAGACGAACTGGCGCCACGGGTACCTCGGGCACTTCCGGCGGCTCGTCGAGGCGGGGCTGCTCTCCCGCGAGGCCGCGGTGACGATCGCCCGCGACGGGCTCGCCTCGCTGCACCGCCGGATGTCCGTGGTCCGCGTCGACGGCACCGAGACCGGCCTCGGCGACGTCTTCGCCACGCCCACCGGGGCAGCCCCGCTCTCGACGGTGACGGTCAGCGGCACCGGCGAGGTCGACCGTGAGTTGTCCCTGCCGTACCGGGGCCGGCGGCTGCGCGGCGACGACCTGCGCCGCCGGCTCGACGCGTGGGTGAACGCCGGCGTCGTCGAGCCGTCCTGCGCCGACGCCGTACGCGCCGTCATGGCCAACCCGGACTGGCTCGACCTGCGCGACCAGCGCATCGTGGTGCTCGGTGCGGGCGCGGAGATGGGCCCGCTGCCGTCGGTGCTGCGCTGGGGCGGCGACGTCGTCGCGGTGGACCTGCCACGCCCGGAGATCTGGCGGCGCCTGCTGCACACGACGCGCCGTTCCGGCGGCCGGCTCCACCTGCCCGTCCCCGCCGGCACCGCCCCCGACGACGGCGCGTTGGCCGCCCGCGCGGGCGCCGACCTGCTGCACAACCTCGCGCAGGTGGCCGACTGGCTGCTCGGCGTGGACGGCCGGCTCGTGCTGGGCAACTACGTCTACGCCGACGGCGCGACCAACGTCCGGGTCGCCACGGCGGTCGACGCGCTCACGTTGCGGTTGCAGGACCGCCGCGACGACGTGGCGCTCGCCTTCCTGGCCACCCCCACCGACGTCTTCGCTGTGCCCGGCGACGCGGTGCGCCACGCCGAACGCGGCTACGCGGCGCGCGGCGTCGTCCGCCGGTCGCTGCGGGTCGCCTCCGGCGGCAGGCTCCTGCACCGCAACTACCCGCCGGGCGTCGACCCGGGCGTCAACGACAGCCTCGTCCCCCAGCAGGGCCCCAACTACGCACTGGCGAAACGCCTGCAGCGGTGGCGGGCGACGGTGGCCCGGGACGCGGGGGCGACCGTGTCGTTCACCGTCGCCCCGCCCACCCGGACCCGCTCGGTGCTGCGCAACCGGGCGCTGGCCGCCGCGTACGCCGGTGCGCACCGCTTCGGCATCGAGGTGTTCGACCCGGCGACCAGCAACACGCTGATGGCCGCGCTCCTGGTGCACGACCTGCGCACGGGCGGCCCGGCGCTGCCGCACCCGTGGCAGGACGAGGCGTACGCGGCGGCGCACGGCGGGCTGTGGCGGGTGCCGTACGCCCCGCGCAGCGCCCTGGGCCTCGCCGTCCTGCTCGGGCTCGGTGGCGCGCGGGCCTGACCCCCGCCCCGGGCCGTCCGCTCCTGTTTTGCTCGTCGGCGACCGCTCAGCTCAGCTGGAGGCGGTCGGCCAGGCCGGCCCGAGTGAAGGCGTCGACCACGTCGTCGCGCCCCTCGGTGAAGTGGGCCCAGCTGTCCACGTGCACGGGGACGACCCGGCGCGCGCCCAGGATGCGGGCGGCCTCGGCGGCCTGGGCGCTGTCGAGGGTGAGCAGCGCGCCGTCGAACATGGGCGTACGGACGGCCCCGGCGAACAGCACGGCGGTGTCGACCGGTCCGAAGCGGTCGGCGATCTGCCGGACCAGCTCCAGCGAGGCGTTGTCGCCGCTGACGTAGACCGTGGGCAGGTCGGCGGCGGTCAGGACGAACCCGACGACCTCGCCGGTGAGTGGCTCGCAGCCCTCCGGACCGTGCCGGGCGGGCACGCCCGTCACGGTCACGGTGCCGCCGCCGGGGCGGTCCACCTCGACGGACTCCCAGGGCGCCAGGCCCCGGGCGGTGCCGCCGAGGCGACCCGCCCCGCTGACAGTCGTGACGGTGAGGGGGACGTCGGCCAGCAGGGCGCGGCCGGCGTGGTCGAGGTTGTCGGGGTGCTCGTCGTGGGAGAGCAGCACCACGTCGACGGGGCCGAGCCCGGCCGCGGTGGCGGAGGCGGGGGCCGTCTTGGTGAGGACCATGCCGGGACCCAGGGGGTAGTCGCCGGGCGCGTCGAAGGTCGGGTCGGTCAGGAACCTGAGCCCGCCGTACTCGATGAGGGCGGTCGGGCCGCCGAAGACGCGGACGGGGACGGTCGTCGTGCTGGTATCGGTCATCGCGGTTTCCTCACGGTCACGGGTCGACTTTTCCGTGAGGAACCGTAATCGACTCTCACGGATAATTGCAAGCTGTACCATGAGAGGCGTGACGGAGTCCGCGACCACCGAGGCCACCGGCCCCGCCCCGCCGCTGCTGGTGCCGGCGCCGGGAGCCGAGCAGCACGTCGCGCTGGACTTCGCCAACAGCGCCCTGACCCTGCCCGGCGGCCAGTCCCTCGACCTCCTCGCCACCCCCGAGGCCACCGCCCGGTGGCTGGCCGAGCGCCACCTCGCCCCGCCCGGGACCGACCTGCGGGAGGTGTGCGCGCAGCGCCTGCGCGCGCTGCGCGAGCAGGTCCGAGCCCTGATCGCCTCCCGCATCGACGGGCGCGCCGCCCCGTCCACCGCGCTGGGCGCGCTCAACGACGCGCTGACCACCGCTCCCGCCGCCAGCCTGCTGCGCTGGGACCAGGGCCGCGGCCTGCACCGCGTCCCCGCGCACCCCGTCACGCAGCTCGTCGACCACGCCATGGCGGTCCTGGCCGCCGACGCCGCCGACCTGCTCACCGGCCCCCACGCCGAACGCCTCGCCGCCTGCGGCTCCGCGCCCTGCACCCGCTACCTGCTGCGCACCCACGCCCGCCGGCACTGGTGCTCGATCCGCTGCGGCGATCGCGCCCGCGCGGCCCGCGCCTACGCCCGGCGCACCCGCAGCCAGGCGCCCTGACCCTCACGGCTCTCCGGGGGGCAGCTGCCGAGAAATGGAAGGCGACGCCGCGCGACGCCGCCTAGCCTCGCGAGGAGCACCAGCAGACCCGACACGAAGAGGAGAACGAGCATGAGGACGTCCGGCGCTTCCCCCGGGTTCCTGTCCGTCTCCATCGCCGGAAAGGCACTTCGTGCTGCGTCTGTTCGAAAACCCTGTTGACCCCTTCCCGACCGGTGACGACCGCACCCCCGCCGCCGGCGTCCGGCGGTTCCTCCTGGAGGAACTTCGGCCGCTGCGACCGGTCGTGGCGGCGGCCGTCGCGACGACGATCCTGTGCGCCGCGATCGAGGTGTGGCTCATCGGGTACGCCGGACGCCTGGTCGACACGCTCGCCTCCGGAAGCCCGGACAGGCTCTGGGCCGACCACGGCGCCGAGCTGCTCGCCGTCGCCGTGTTCGTGCTGGTGTTCAGGCCGCTGATCCACCTGGTCGGTGAGGCGCTGGACGACATCGCGTTCCGTGCCAACGCCCGGCCGCTCGCCCGCTGGCGGGCACACCGGTACGTGTCCCGGCAGTCCGTCGGCTGGTTCCGCGACGACCTCGCCGGGCGTCTCGCCACCCAGGTCCGCGACGGTGGCGACGCCGCCAGCACCGCCGCGTATGCGGTCGTCCACACGCTGGTCTTCGTGACCGCCTACATCGCCGGCTCGGTGTGGCTGATGTCCACGATCGACGTGCGCCTGCTGCTCCCGCTGGGCGCCTGGATCCTGGCGTACGCGATGCTCATGCGGTGGGTGGTGCCGCGCTACCGGCGCGCGGCGGAGCGCCTGCAGGACGCGGAGTCCGCGCTGACCGGCCTGCTCGTCGATTCGTACGGCAACGTCGACACGCTCGCGTTGCTCGGTGGCCGGGACGCCCGCACCGCACACGACCGCCGGGTGTTCGCGCTGTCCCGGCGCGCACACCTGGACCTGCAGCGGGTCGAGGTGACGATCAACGGCACCATGATGGCGCTCAGCAGCGCGTTGCTCGTCGGCCTCGTCGGCTACGGGATCGCGCTCTGGCGTACCGGCGCCGCACCCCTGGGTCTGGTCGCGGCCGCGCTGGCGCTCAGCTTCCGGATCACCGCGATGGCGGAATGGCTGCTGGACGCCGTGTCGTCGCTGTTCGGATCCGTCGGCGTGCTCCGGCGGGCCCTGCGGACCGTCGCGCAACCGCTCGCGGTGGCGGACAAACCACAGGCGACCCAACTGCGGGTACGGGGTGGAGCCATCAGCTTCTCACAGGTCAGCCACCACTACGGCCGGGGCGGCGGCGGGCTCGACCGGCTGAGCCTCGACGTCGCCGCCGGTGAGCGCGTCGGGATCGTCGGGCGGTCCGGTGCGGGCAAGTCCACGCTGGTCGGCCTGCTGCTGCGGTTCCACGACGCGGAGTCCGGCACGATCACGATCGACGGCACCGACATCACGGACGTGACCCAGGAGAGCCTGCGCGGCCAGATCGCCGTGGTCGCCCAGGAGGCCACGCTGCTGCACCGCTCGGTCCGCGAGAACATCGCCGGCCCCGGCGACACCGACGACCCACGGATCGAGACAGCGCTACGCCGGGCCTCCGCCGACCGGTTCGTCGCCGAACTGAGGGACGCCGACGGCCGGACCGGGCTGGACGCACATGTCGGCGAACGCGGTGTGCGCCTCTCCGGTGGCCAGCGGCAGCGGATCGCGCTGGCCCGGGCGTTCCACCGGGACGCGCCGATCCTGGTCCTGGACGAGGCCACCTCTGCGCTCGACTCCGAGGCGGAGGCCGCCATCCACGACACGCTCAGCGAGGTGATGACCGGCCGTACGGTGATCGCGATCGCCCACCGGCTCTCCACCATCGCCCACCTCGACCGGATCGTGGTCCTCGACGCCGGCCGGATCGCCGAACAGGGCACCCATGCGGAGTTGCTGGAACGCGGCGGGCTCTACGCGGACCTGTGGTCGCGGCAGTCCGGCGGATTCCTCGGCACGGCCGCGGAACAGGACGTCGCGCAGGCGCGCGTCCCGGCTCCGGTCGCTGCGAGCGCGGGGGATGCCGATCGCAACTGACGGCACGGTTGTCGGCGCTCATTCATCCTGATTGCCCAGGATGGGTCTCCATGGGCCGGGTGAACTCGTCACCGGTGGCCGGGATCCACCGCCCTACGGCAGGTTTCCGGCGTATTCCGGTCGGTCCCCAACCTCGATCGCCCTTGGTGCCGGATCACGCTTCCGTCGCAGGTCTCGATTCCAGCACGAGTGGTGCGTCCTCCCGTGCGAGGAGGTAGCGGGCGGCCGCCATGAGCGCCTCGGGCGAGTCCTGGAACGCGCCGAGGCCGATGTTGCACTCACCGCAGAGCAGACCGCGTACTTGCCGGGAGTTGTGGCAATGGTCGACGACGAGGCGGAACGGCTCAGAGTTCGATGTCCCGTCAAGTCGTGGCCGGCCTCTGGACCTGACCTTCAATTCGCTCTCGTGTTTACCGCAGATGGCGCACCGGTAGTCCTGAGCCACACGCCGCGCGTCGTACTCCTGCGGCCTGATCCGGTAGAAGGACCAGAGGTTGTCGGCCCGGATCTTGTCCGGATTGGCCCTGCGGTTCTCGTGGATGTTGGCGCGGGCGTACTCGCGGCACGAGGCGCACGAGACCAACTCGCGGCCGGCCTTCATGAAGCTTTCCAGCGGTCGGGTCTTCTCGCATCGACGGCACACCTTGGACACGCAACAACAATACTCCATATTGTCGTTACACAAGAACAGTCATTATGGTGTGTGGGCGATTCGACCATGTTTGTCCGTACCAGTTTCCGGATTGTCATTACCGGTAATTCGTTAATTGGCTGCCGGCTAGGGTCAGCCGCCAGCCGCCTGCCGCGGCCCAAGTGACGTCTCAGCGCCAACCTGGCACTAGCGCCGACAGGTTTGGTGTGGAAACCTATTGGCATGACTACTGAGCCGATATCCGCCGGCGGCGATCCCCGCCGGCTGCTGTCCGAGGTTCGCTCCCTGGCGCACCAGGTGCGTCTCGACCAACGGATGACCTGGGTCGCGCTGCTTGTGCTGGCCGGAGTGACGTTCGTCGGGATCCCGTTCGACTGGCT
This sequence comes from Micromonospora sp. NPDC023644, assembly GCF_040640115.1. NCBI lineage: Bacteria > Bacillati > Actinomycetota > Actinomycetes > Micromonosporales > Micromonosporaceae > Micromonospora > Micromonospora sp. NPDC023644. The sequence goes on from NZ_JBFABA010000029.1 coordinate 44,613, forward strand.
CGGCATGACGGTGCGCTGTCACCCCGACACCAGCTGCGAATTCGCCCGGCGGGGCGTGCTGTACTACTGGCCGCCGGCGCTCCTGCTCGCCTACGCGGCGATCGCCGTCTCCTATGTGCGGGCTGCCCGGGCACGCGGGCTGGGTGCCCGGGTGTTGCCGTACGTCATCGCCGGCGCCGCGACGACCGTCGTGTTCACCGCCGCGTGGGTAGCCGCGGCCCTGTATTTTCCGAGCCACCCGGAGTCGATGCAGCCACTCTCGTACTGGTGGCTGGTGCTGGACCGGCTGGTCTCACCCTGGAGCATGATCGGTATCGCGCTGGTGGTGCTGGCCCGGATCGAGCGCAACATCGGGCTCCTGCTGTTCACCCTCACCTACCTGGCCCTGGTGCTGCTGGTGCTGCCGATGAACGAGGGCTGGGGACTGGCAGGCTGGGGGCTTCAGGCCCGATTCGCGGTGCCGCAAGCCATCAGCGGCGCGGTGCTGCTGCTCGGCGCGGTCGGGTTCTTCGCGGCGGCCCGCAGGCGGCAGCGGTGACAGCCGCACCCGGCGCCCCGGACCCGGATGCCGGGCACCCGGTCACCGGGCTGGACGAGGTGGTGCACCAGCGGGCACGGCTGGGCATCCTGACTATCGCGCACGAGGCCCACCGGGTCGAGTTCGGCTACCTTCGCACCCACCTCGAGCTGACCGCCGGCAACCTCTCCAAGCACCTCAGCGTGCTGGAATCGGCCGGCCTGATCGAGATCGAGAAGGGCTACGAGGGCCGGCGCGGCCGCACCTGGATCACCCTCACCGCCACCGGCACCACCGCGCTCGCCAACGAGATCGCGCGACTCAAGCAGCTCATCGCCCGCGTCGAGACGACCAACGGGCAGTAGCGACAATCGTCGGTCGTCAGCGGTGGTCGTTCTCCTTCAACTCGATGACCCAGGCGCGCCGCTCGGCGATCTTGCCGTCGCGCATGACGAACACCTCTGCCATCGACATGCGCATCTCCTCGCCGGTGTCGCGCCGCACCGAGCCGACCAGCTCCGCCATGACGGTGTCGCCCTGCTCCACCATGCGGACGACCTCCAGGTGGGGCGGCGGCACGAAACCGGGTCCCTCGATGGCGGCGTCGTAGGCCTCCTTGCCCCTGAGGTGGAAGGCGCCGAACACCGTCCACTCGATGTCGTCGGTGAGGCAGGACAGGATCTGCGCGTGGTCGTTCTTCCGGAAGCCGTCCAGGTAGGTCTCGACCGTCTGCGTGTTGCGCGACATTGGGCGGTGTCTCCTCGTCCTCGGCGGGCCTGCCATCGGGCAGACCCGCCGAAGCTAACCCCGTGGCGTGCCGGCCGGCCCGTGGGACGCGCCGGCCGGCACGAACCTCAGGACGAGGCCCGCCGGGACCGGTGGTTGGCGTGCTTGCGGGCCGCGAAGTCGTACGCCTCGGCCAGCAGGTGCCGCACCGTGTCCAGGGTCGCCTCGCCGGGGTTCACCACGCACACCCAGTGCTGCGGGGCGTAGACCGGGTGCGGCAGCACGGTGTCCGGCACCGTGTGGTCGACGCCGCCGTCCGCCCCGTGCGGCTGCGCGAACAGCGCCCCGTACGCCGAGCGGGTCAGCCCGATGTTGAGCCGCCACGCGCCCGGCCTGCTCAGCGCGGAGGCGTCGTCGTAGTGGTCGCCGGTCACGATCGTCGCGAACGGCAGCTGCCGCTCGGCGGGCAGGTCCCGGCCGGGGTCGTAGATGTAGAAGGTGTCCCCGTTCGCCTCCAGGAAGTTCACCCCGTCGAAGGTCTCGCGGAGGTACCGCTTCATGTCCTCAACGTCCATGCCTCAATTTTTTCATTGAAATGCCTATTGAGGCTTACGCCCGGTTGATGCCGTCTGCGGGCCGCGAACCCTCAAGTCCGGGCACAACCCGGCCGCACGCGCCGGCGGTGCCCCGTCCCGGATCCCCGGCGGCATCGAGCGGCAGCGCGAGCGGTCGGGTTCCGCCCGCGACCGAGCCGGCTCGCACCGGATCCGGTCGCGGGCGCACCCGCTATCCGGTGCCGTCGAGGACGGGGATGAGCTGCTCCTCCTCGTACGTCAGGTGGGCCTCCAACTCGGTGGTGAGACGCGTGACCTCCCGGCGGGCGTCGGCGGGGTCGGCGTCGGGGTCGCCCGCCACCTGCCGCAGGCGCTCGACGAGCGCGGCGATGCGACGGTGCTCCTCGCGCAGCCGCGCCAGCGCCGGGGCGAGGTCCGGACGCTGCCCCTCCAGCCTGGCGAACATGCCGTCGTCCTCGTTGCGATGGTGGTGGTGCAGGCCGTGGCAGAAGGTCAGGCAGTTGACCCGCAGCTGCGCGCCCAGGCCCGGGCCGCTGCGGGTGACCTCGTCGCGGATCAACGTCAGTTCCCGGCGGAACGCGTCGTGGATCAGCTTGAGCGCCGCGCCCAAGGAGGCCGCCTCCGGTGGCCCGCCCGCCACCTGGTGCAACGCCACCACGGGGATCACCCGCGTCGTCTTCGCCTGGTACGCGGCCCAACCCGGGTCGGCCGCCACGGCCCGGGCGAAGATCTCGTCGCGTTCGGCGCCGGCCAGCACGACCGCGCGGGCCTGGTAGGTGAAGACCCCGTCCTCGACGGTGACGAGCGGGTCGGCGAGGAGATTGTGGTACCAGTCCGGGTGCTTCGGGCCGCCCCCGGCCGAGGCGATGACGAGGATGCGTTCCTCGCCGTCGGGCAGGTAGCCGACCGGGGTGGTGTGCGGAGCGCCGGAGCGGGCCCCGGTGGTGGTGAGCAGGATCAGCCGGGCCCCCTCGAAGGGCCCGCCGACCCGGCCGGAGTTGGCGCGGAACTCGTCGATGATCTGCTGGTTGAAGTCGTTGGGCAATGCTCTGCTCTCTGCTCGGGCAGGAGGATGCGGCCACGATGGATCGCCCGCCCGGCGACCGGTGGCAGCGAGGATGCGGATACGCCGGCGTACGACCGGCGTGGACGGTGTAAGACGTGTGAGAGGCGGTGGACGTGGCGTCGACACCGCAGGTGGGGGGCGCCGGCGGGCCGCGGGCCCGCCCCCGGCTCACCTGACGGCCGGGTGCCCTGTCCGCTCGTGGCCCAAGGCCGACCCGGCAGTCACGTGTCCGACCCTAGTGTCGGTGGCGGCGGGCAGGCAAGCGTCATTCGATTGCGGGAGCCGTGGCGCGGTGGCACGGTCGGGAGATGCCCGAGCTGACCGGCGTCGACGTGGACCAGGCGCTCACCGAGATGACCGCCGTTCTCGGCCCGCACACCGGGCGGGACTGGAGCGTGCCCGCCGGCGGGCTGGAGTGGAGCTGCTGGACCACCGCCGCCCACGTCGCACACGACCTGCTGGCGTACGCCGGCCAGGTCAGCGGGCGGCCCGACGACGGCTACCTGCCGTTCGACCTGGCCGTCTCCCCCACCGCCGGCCCGGCCGAGGTGCTGCGGGTCGTCGTCGCCTGCGGTGGCCTGCTGCGGGCGGCCGTCGACGCCGCCGGGCCGGACACGCGGGCCTGGCACTACGGCCCCTGCGACCCGGCCGGCTTCGCGGCGATGGGGGTGGCGGAGACGCTGCTGCACACCGACGACATCACCCGCGGTCTCGGGATGCCCTGGCAGCCGCCGCAGCGGCTCAGCGCCGCCGTGGTGCGACGGCTCTTCCCGGACGCGCCCGCCGGGCCCGCGCCGCAGGTGCTGCGGTGGCTGACCGGCCGCGGCGAGCTGCCCGGCCGCGCCCGGCGCACGTCCTGGTCGTGGCGGGCGGCGGTGGACTGACCGGGGCTACGCCGCCCGGCGGCGCCACGGCGGCCGCCAGCCCCGCCGGCGCGGTGGAGCCGCCGGCGGCGGGGGCGGTGGCGGGGTCGCGGCGGCGGCGGTCTCCCGCTCGGCCCGCCAGCGGCGGACCACGTCGTCGGCGTTGACGGGGCGCACCGCGACCCGGGGACCGGTGGGCGTACGCAGCCAGGCGAGGATCTGGGCGTTGAGGTCGGCGACGAACGCGCGCACGGACTGCTCGGTCGGCAGGTCCCGCACCTCGTCGGGCACCTGCTCGATGCGGCGGCGCAGTTGCAGCGGCGTCGGCAGCAGCAGATCGGTGGGCAGCTTCTCCCGCTCGAGGAAGCTCTTGATCCACCACGACTCGTCGTACGGCTGGCCGCGGCCCGGGATGGGCTTGCCCATGCCGGGCAGGTTGTCGAACTCGCCCTGCTCCTGTGCCGCGCGGATGCGCGCCTCGACCGTCGCTTCCCAGCTGTCCACCTGCCGGCACCTCCCCCGGGCCCCACGGTAACGCGGCCACCGCATCGTGGCCGCCGGGGTGAAGTCAGCGCCCCGACCGGGCCGGGCATTCCCGCGCGTGCCGGTGGCCGTCGCGGGGGAACGGCGGCCGGGCCGGCAGCACCTCCTGGAAGCGGTAGCCGGCCTTCTCCGCGACGCGGCAGGACGCCGGGTTGTCGATCTGGTGCAGCAGGTCCAACCGGCGCAGGCCGGCGAAGCGTGCGAACGCCCACTCGGTCACGGCAGTCAGGGCGTGCGGCGCGACGCCCCTGCCCCGGGCGGGCGCGGCGGTCCAGTAGCCGACCTCGGCGTCCCCGCCGCCCTCGGTGACGTTCTTGAGGACCACCTGCGCCACCAGGGTCTCGCCGGCCGGGTGCGGCTCCAGCACCGCGAAGCAGAACCGGTTGCCGTCGTCCCAGTCCCGGTGCGCCGCGGCCAGGAACCGGCGCGCCTCGGCGGCCGTGGTCACCGGCGCCCGGGTCCAGCGCCGCAGCACCGGGTCGCGGTACGCGGCGATCAGGGCGTCGGCGTCGTCGTCGCGCCACGGGCGCAGCAGGAGTTCCGGCAGGGTTCCGGTGGCCGGGGCGTGCAGCATCGGCATAGTGTGCCCGGCGCCGCGTCGGCGGTGGGGGCGGGCGGTCGGCGCGCGGCACGCCGGAACGGGTCGGCGGCGCGGTGGCGTACGGCGTAGGGTCGGCGCGAGTCGGGTGCAACGGGGGGACGCGGCATGGTCGGTACGGGTGCGTTGGTGGGCATCGCGCTGGTGGCGCTGGGGATGGTGCTGACCCCCGGCCCGAACATGGTCTATCTGGTGTCCCGGTCGGTGACCCAGGGCCGGCGGGCGGGGCTGGTGTCGCTGCTCGGCGTCGCCGCCGGGTTCGGCGTCTACCTGGCCGCCGCGGTCGCCGGCATCGCCACGGTGTTCGTGCTGGTGCCCGCCCTCTACACGGCGGTCAAGCTGGCCGGCGCGGCGTACCTGCTGTGGCTGGCGTGGCAGGCGCTGCGGCCGGGCGGGCAGTCGCCGTTCGCCCCGGCGCCGCTGCCGCCGGACCGGGCCCGGCGACTGTTCACCATGGGCCTGGTCACCAACCTGCTGAACCCCAAGATCGCGATTCTCTACGTGTCGCTGCTGCCGCAGTTCATCGACCCGGCCCGCGGTCACGTGGCCGCGCAGAGCCTGCTGCTGGGGCTGACCCAGATCGCGGTGGCGCTGACGGTGAACGCGCTGATCGTGCTCAGCGCCGGCGCGCTCGCCGGCTTCTTCGCCCGCCGGCCGCTGTGGCTGCGGGTGCAGCGGCTGGTGATGGGCACGGTGCTGGCGGGGCTGGCGGTGCGCATCGCCGCCGACCGGTCGCGCGCCGCCGTCGCCATGCCCTGACCGCGAGCCCGACCCCCGGACAGCCGAGCCCGTCCCGGCGACGCGACGGGCGCCTGCGCGACGGCGAACGGGCCGCCCGCGGTGTCAGGCCCCGCGGTCGGGGGCGGCCTCCCGGAGCACGGCCACGCCCCCGGCGGGCAGGTGCACCTGCGTGGCGGCCGTCGCGCCGGTGAGCAGGTCGACCCCGGCCGCCGGCACCCGCTGCGGCCGGTCGGTGTGGTTGAGCAGGAACAACCAGCTCGCCCCGGCGCCGCGCCGGCGGACCGCCTCGACCCCGTCCGGCGCGGCCGGGCAGACGGGTGCCGCGCCGGCCGCCCGAGCCGCGTCCGTCATCAGCCGGCGGTACGTGGCGTCGTCGGGCCGGGTGGACAGGTACCAGGCGGTGCCGGCGCCGAAGCGGTGGCGGCTCACCGCCGGCAGTCCGGCGAGCACGCCACCGGCGTACGAGGCCACCGTCCCCGCGCCGACGAGGCGCACCGTCTCGGCCCAGAGGCGGCCGGTCCCGCCGCCGGACAGCGGCACCGTCTCGTCGTCGGCGAGCGGGTGGAACTCCTCCACGCGTACGCCCAGCACGTCGCGCAGCGCCCCGGGGTGCCCGCCGAGACGGACGCGGGCGTGCTCGTCGGCGACCCCGCTGAGCCACGTCACCACCAGGTGGCCGCCGCCGTGGACGTACGCACGCACCCAGTCGGCGGTGGCGTCGGAGGCCAGGTAGAGGGCGGGCAGCACCAGCAGCCGGTACCCGTCCAGGGCATCGCCGGGCAGCACCACGTCGCAGCCGAACCCGGCCCGCCACAGCGCCCGGTGCGCCGCCGACACCTCGTCGCGGTGGTTCAGTCGCGGCGACGGCATCCCCGGGTGGCCCAGGGCCCAGCCGCTGGCGGCGTCCCAGGCGATCGCGACGGCGGCGTCGACCGTGCCGCCGTCGACCTCGCCGAGGCGCTCCAGCGTCGCGCCGAGGTCGACGGCCTCGGAGAACACGCGGGTGTCGGGACCGGCGTGCGGCACCAGGGCGGAGTGGAAGCGTTCCGCCCCGCCCGCCGGGGCCCGCCACTGGAAGAACATGACCCCGCGCGAGCCGCGGGCGACGTGGGACAGGCTGTGCCGGGCCATCCGGCCGGGTTCCTTGGCGTGCATCCGTCCGCCGCTGTGGATCTGGTTGGGGGCGCTCTCCATCAGCAGCCACCGCGCCGACCGGTCGACGCCGCCGGTGCGCCGCCCGGCGCCGTGGCGGGCCCAGCCCCGGGCCAGGTCGGCGGCGAGGGCGGTCTGCTCCTCGGCGCCGCCGTCGACCGCGTCCGGGTAGTGGTCGATCGCCACCACGTCGACCTCGGCGGCCCAGCGGGCGTGGTCGACGGGCACCCAGTCGCCGAGGACGTAGTTGGTGGTGACCGGGACCGCCGGGTTGGCCGTGCGCAGCAGATCGCGCTGCTCGACGTACGCGGCGAGCAGGGTGTCGGACCAGAAGCGGCGGAAGTCCAGCAGGTGCCCCGGGTTGGCCAGGTACCGCGTGGCGCGGGGCGGGTCGATCTGCGCCCAGTCGGTGTAGTGCTGGCTCCAGAAGCTGGTGGCCCACGCGGCGTTGAGCGCGTCGAGGTCGCCGTGCCGCTCGGCCAGCCAGTGCCGGAACGCCCGCGCGGCGTGCGCGCAGTGGCAGGTGGTGCCGTACTCGTTGTGCACGTGCCACAGCGCGAGGGCCGGGTGGTGGGCGTAGCGCTCGGCGAGGGCGGCGGCGATGCGCCAGGCGGCCGCCCGGTAGGCGGGCGCGGCGGCGCAGTACGTGTCCCGGCTGCCGTGGTGCAGGCGCACGCCGTCGGCGGTCACGGGCAGCGCGTCGGGGTGCGCCAGCGAGAACCAGGGCGGGGGCGAGGCCGTCGGGGTGGCCAGGGCGACGCCGACGCCGCCGTCGTGCAGCAGGTCCAGCACCTCGTCCAGCCAGTCGAAGGTGTACCGGCCGGGCTCCGGTTCGAGTCGCGACCAGGCGAACACGCCGACGGTGACCAGGTTGACCCGGGCGCGGCGCATGAGGGCGACGTCCGCACGCCACACCTCGGCCGGCCACTGCTCGGGGTTGTAGTCGCCGCCGTAGCGGAGCCCGCCGTCGCCCCACATCGCCCACCGCCAGTTTGTTGAAGAGGCGTCCAAAATATTGAGCGCGTTTTTGCCTGTCAACGCCAAGCTTCCATCGATCGAGCAGAGCTTGTCGTTGACAGTTAGTTGGGAAGACAAAGAAACTGGCGGGACCGTCGGACCCATCCCGGAGGAGACGCCGATGCCCTACCGACCGCCGTTGGTCCCGTACGAGACCTTCGTGGCCGACCCACCCGACCTGCCGGTGCGGGCCCCCGGCGAGGACGGGGCCGCCGTCGTCGGCCGGGCCGAGGTCGTCGCGACCGACCCGCACGGGGTGACCCTCAAGGCCGCCCTCTCCGACGGCGCGAGCATGGTGGTACGCGTCGACGCCGCCGGCGAGGGGGTGATCCGGGTGCGCCTGTCCGACGACCCGCAGGCCCGCAGCCGCTCCGCCCGGGCGCTGCCGCTGGTGCACCCCGGCACCCACCCGGTAACCGTCATCGCCGACGACGCCCACGTCCGGGTCGACGCCGGCGCCGTGGTCGCCGAGATCCGGCTCGACCCGTGGCACCTGCGCTTCCTCGGCCCCGACGGGCGGCTGCTGCTCGAGCAGGACCCCGGCACCCGCGACATCAGCGGCCGGCGGCGCACCCTGCCCTTCGGCCGCTCCACCGTCGACGGCGCGCCCGTCGCCTGGCACGAGAGCTTCGCCGCGCCCGGCGACGAACGCTTCGTCGGCTTCGGCGAGAAGTTCACCCCGCTGGACAAGCGGGGGCAGCGGCCGCTGATGTGGAACTTCGACGCCTTCGGCGGCGAGTCGGACCGCTCCCACAAGAACGTGCCGTTCTACCTGTCGGACCGGGGCTACGGCGTGCTGGTCGACAGCGGGCTGCCGGTGCAGTTCGACGTCTGCCAGTCCACCCACAGCAGCGTGCAGATCCTCGTCCCCGACGACCTGCTCGACTACTACGTGCTGGCCGGCCCGACGCCGGCCGAGGTGCTGAGGCGCTTCGACCGGCTCACCGGCCGGCCGTACCTGCCGCCGAAGTGGGCGTTCGGCGCCTGGGTCTCCTCCGGCTTCTTCCCCGACTCGCAGGAGCGGGTGCTCGAGCGGGGGCGCCTGCTGCGCGAGCGCGGCATCCCCTGCGACGTGCTGCACCTGGACTGCTACTGGCAGGTCGCCGGCCGCTGGTCGGACCTGCGGTGGGACGACGAGGCGTTCCCCGATCCCGCCGCGATGCTGCGCACCCTCGCCGGGCAGGGCTTCCGGGTCTGCCTCTGGATGAACCCGTACCTGATGACCGGCAGCCCGCTCTACGCCGCAGCGGCCGAGGCCGGGTACTTCCTGCGCCGCGCCGACGGCAGCCCGTACGTCGCCGACGTCTGGCACGGCAGCCACCCGGCCAGCGCCATCGTGGACTTCACCAACCCGGCCGCCGTCGATTGGTTCACCGGGCTGCTGCGGCCCCTGCTGGAGCAGGGGGTCGCGGTGTTCAAGACCGACTTCGCCGAGGGCGTGCCCGTCGACGCCGTCGCCCACAACGGGATGACCGGCGTCGAGCTGCACAACGTGTACGCGCTGCTGTTCAACGACGTGGTCGCCCAGGTGACCGAGGAGGTGACCGGGCACCGCACCGTGTGGGCCCGCTCGTCGTACCTGGGCGGGCAGCGGCACAGCGCGCAGTGGAGCGGCGACGTCAACGCCACCTGGCCGGGGCTGGCCAGCACCCTGCGCGGCGGGCTGTCGCACGGGCTCTCCGGCGTGCCGTTCTGGAGCCACGACACCGGCGGCTTCCACGGCACCCCGACGCCGCAGCTCTACGTGCGCTGGACCCAGTTCGGCGCGCTGTCGCCCCTGGTCCGCCTGCACGGCACCACCAGCCGGCTGCCGTGGGACTTCCCCGCCGAGACCGAACGCGACGCCGTGGCCGCCCTGCGGCTGCGCTACCGGCTGATGCCGTACCTGTGGTCGGCGGCGGTGCGCTCGGCCGCCGGCGGGGCGCCGATGATGCGCGCGCTGCTGGTGGACACCCCCGACGACCCGACGGCCTGGACCACGGACCTGCAGTACCGCCTCGGCACCGACCTGCTGGTCGCCCCCGTCACGGACCCGTCCGGGCGGCGCGACGTCTACCTGCCGGTGGGCGACGACTGGGTCGACGCCGCCACCGGCGAGCGGCACCCCGGCGGGCGGCACCTGCGGGTGGACGTACCGCCGCACCGGCTGCCGCTCTACGTCCGGCACGGCGCGCTCGTCCCGGTGGTCGCGCCGGGCGACACGGTGGGCGACGGGCCGTTCCGCGACGTCACCCTGGTCAGCTGGGGCGGCGTCGACGGCCGCACGGTGCTGCACGACGTCGACGGCGACACGGTCGTGACGGCCGTCCGCGACGGCGACACCCTTCGGGTGGACACCGACGGGCCGCTGCGGGTGACGCGCGTCAGCGTCGTCGGCGCGGACGCCCCCGCCCGGCTGCTGCTCAACGGCGCACCGGTGACCCCGGCGCCCTTCGACCCGTGGTGGCCCGACCCGGCCTGACGCGCCGCGGCGCCCGACCCGCGACGGGTCGGGCGCCGCCCGGGTCCACTCAGCCCTTCACCGCGCCGGTGATGACGCCCTTGGTGAAGTGCCGCTGCACGAACGGATAGACGATCACCGCGGGGACCACGGTCACCACCACCACCGCCATCTTCACCGCCAGCGTCGGCGGGTACGCGGTGACGCCGGGCAGGCTGACCGCCGCCCCGGAGACGTTCGGCGACTGCCCGGCGAGGATGTAGCTCTGCAACACCCGCTGGATCGGGAACTTGTCGTTGTCGTCGATGTAGAGCACCGCGTTGAAGTAGGCGTTCCAGTAGCCGACGGCGTAGAAGAGGCCGACGACGGCGATCACCGCCCTGGACAGCGGCAGCACGATGCGCAGCAGGATGTGCAACTCCCCGGCGCCGTCGATGCGGGCGCTGTCGAGCAGCTCACCGGGGACGTTCATGAAGAACGCCCGGATCACCACCAGGTTGAACACGCTGATCGCGCTGGGCAGGATCAGCGACCAGATGCTGTCCTTGAGCCCGAGGCCGGTGACCACGAGGTAGCTGGGCACCAGCCCGGGGAAGATCAGGAAGGTCAGCAGGAAGAAGAAGAGCAGCCCCCGGTGCCCCACCGATCCGGGCCGGGACAGCCCGTACGCGGCGAGGACGGTCAGCACCAGGCTCACCGTGGTGCCGAGCACCGTGACGAGGGTGCTGATCCACACCGCCTGGCTGATCTGGCCGCCGCTGAAGATGGTGACGTACGCCGACGGGTCGATCTCGCGGGGCACCATCACCATCCCGCCGGCGGCGTCGATCGTGTCCCGCGAGGCGAGGCTGGTCACCAGCACCGCCCACAGCGGCACGAGCACGGCCGCGACGAGCAGCGTGAGCACCGCGCCCTTGGCCACGGTGCCCGGCACCGTGGGCGGCTCCTCCCAGGCGGGTCGCCGAGAGCGTCGCCGCCGCGGCGGCGGCGCGTCGAGGTCGGGGCTGGCCGGCACCGGTCCGGCGCCACTGAGCTGCGCGGTCATGATCTCGCGTACACCCCCTGCTCGCCGAGCCGGTGCGCCACCTTGTTGGCGGTGAGGATGAGGACCAGCCCGACCACGGCCTTGAACAGCCCGGCGGCGGCGCCGAGGCCCCACTGCTGGGTGCTGATGGCCTGGTGGTAGACGAACGTGTCCAGCACCTCCGCGGCCTCCCGGCCGACCGCCTCGCGTTGCAGGATGAACTGCTCGAAGCCGACCGACAGCGCGTCGCCGAGCCGCATGATGAGCAGCAGCACGATCACCGGGCGCAGGCCCGGCAGGGTGATGTGCCACAGCCGCCGCCACCGCCCGGCCCCGTCGGCCGCCGCCGCCTCGTAGAGGTTGGGGTCGATCGCGGCCAGCGCGGCCAGGAAGACGATGGCGCCCCAGCCGATGTCCTTCCACACCGCCTCGGCGGTGACCAGCACGATGAAGGTGTCCGGGTTGGTCATGACGTCGAACGGCCGCATACCGGCCTCGCGCATCTCCTGGGCCAGCAGCCCGGCCCCGCCGAGCATCTGCACGAAGAACGTCACCACCAGCACCCAGCTGAAGAAGTGCGGCAGGTAGACCACGCTCTGCACGAAGCCCCGGACCCGCGCGGAGACCAGGCTGTTGAGCAGAATGGCCAGCAGGATCGGCAGCGGGAAGAAGAAGACGAGCTGGAACGCGGTGATGGTCAGGGTGTTGCGGACCGCGTCCCAGAACAGCGGGTCGCCGAAGAGCGCCTCGAAGTTGCCGAAACCGATCCACTCGCTGTACCAGAACGCCTCGACGGGGTCGTCGCCGACGAACGGGTTGTAGTCCTGGAAGGCGATGACGTTGCCCAGGGTCGGCAGGTAGTGGAAGACCAGCAGCAGCGTGGCGGCCGGCGCCGTCATGGCCAGCAGCGGCCAGTCCCGGCGCAGCCGGTCACGCAGGCGACGCCGGGCCCGTGCGGGCGGGGTGCGACCGGCGGGCGCGGGCCGGCCGGTGGCCGCCGGCGCGTCGAGCGGGCCGGCGGTGACCGGGCGGCTCATCGGCCGTTGTCGGCGAGCGCCTTCTCGTGGAACGCGCGCCCCTCCTCACCGCCGGAGGCGAGGAACTCCTTGCGGACCTGCGCCAGGTCGCCGACGGGGCGGCGGCCCCGCAGGATGTCGCGGATCTTGTCGTCGGTCGGCTGGATGATCTTCGACCAGTTGGCCGGGAGTTCCAGCTTGATGCCGGCGAAGAGGTCCTTCTCCAGCTGGGCGATGTTCTTCTGGTAGTAGCCCAGGTAGTCGCGCACGTAGTCGGGGGTGTCCCCGCTGCGCACCTTGACCGGGACCCGGCCGCCGATGTGGGTGTACTGCGCCCCCAGTTCCTTGCGGCCCAGCTCGGTGGGGACGGGGCTGCCGTCGGGCGAGCGGGTGAAGTGCCTGCCCTCCACGCCGTACTCGCGCAGCTCGAACTCCCGGCTGCCGAAGGGCGCGGCGCACCAGTTGAGCACCCGCAGCAGCTCGTCGACGCGCTCGGCGCCCAGGCCCTTCCTGACGAAGGTGTAGAACACGGGCTTCTCGCTGCCCCAGATGACCGGCTGCGCCCCGTTCGCGCCGAAGACCGGCAGCGGCTGCATGTCGAAGCTCGGCAGCTCCTTGACCCGCTCGCCCTGCATGCCCTGCCAGGCGCCGAGGCCGTCCTGGTACATGAGGATCTTGCCGGCCTTGAACAGCTGCTTCTCGTCGGCGCCCTTGCTGGCCACGGTGTCGGGGTGCACCAGCCCGTCGGCGAACAGCCTGGCGTTGAACTCCAGGGCGGCCGCGAAGGCCGGGTTCTCGAACTTGTGCTCCAGGCCGCCGTCGGGCTTCTTGCGCCAGGTCTGCTGGCAGCCGAAGAACTGCTGCACCATCTCGAAGACGCTGCCGAAGGCCCACACCCCCTTGGCGGGATCGGTGACCTCGCGGCCGAGCTCGTGCAGCTCCTGCGGCGACGTCGGCGCCGCCAGGCCGGCCTTGGCGAGCAGGTCGGCGCGGTGGAACAGGGCGTACGCGAACGGCCCGTCGGTCGGGAACGGCACGGCGTACAGCCGCCCGCCCCACACCGAGTACTCCCAGGCGCCGGTGGGCAGCGCGGCCAGGTAGGGGTACTTCGCGGCGGCGTCGCCCTTGAGGTGGTCGGTGAGGTCCTCGAACAGCGCCTTGACCGCGTCGGAGAACCGGGCGACCTTGTCGACCTCCCAGTTGGGGGCGCTGAGCAGCTCCGGCACGTCGCGGGCGCCGAGCATCGCGTTGAGCTTGTCGGCGTACGTGGTGCCGTCCTGCAGGCTCGGGTGCACCTCGACGCCCAGCCTGGCGTTGACCGCCGCGAGGTAGGAGTTGCGGCCCACCGTCGGCGGGGCGGGGCCCCACCACGGGCTCATGGTGCGGATCGGCGGGCCGCCCCGGCCGGGCTGCTCGGTGACCGCGTCGACGAGGCTGCGGGGGTAGCTGAGGTAGCCGTCGGGGATCGGCCCCTCCCCGGGGATGTCCGGCTTGAGCAGCTCGGCCGGCTTGTGCGTGGGCAGCACCGACCGGATGGCGTCGGCCGTCGTGGCGCTGCCCTTGCTCCCGGCCTCCTTGCTGCAACCGGCCAGGGTGGCGCCGCCCATGCTCGCGGCGGCGCCGAGGCCGAGCAGGCGCAGCAGGGACCGGCGGTCGGTGGATGCGCCCGGCAGGGACGGCTTCACGGCGCACTCCCTTCGTCTTCGGTGGCGGTGTCGCGGAACGTGCGGGCCCGGCTAGAATTAGTTGGGGTTCTAGCCGAACAAACTAATCGACGGTGATCCGTCCCACAAGACAGCGGCCCGACGTACGCGATGATGGGGCGCGCGGCACCACCGGGAATCGCGCACCGTCGCCCAGGGAGCGGACAGATCGTGATCAGCAGCCACAACGAACCGCAGCCGACCGACCTCGGCGACGTCCGGACGGCCAACCGGGCCGTGGTGCTGCGGCACGTCCGCCGGCACGCCCCCTGCTCCCGGGCCGACATCGCGGCGCACACCGGGCTCAACAAGGCCACCGTGTCCAGCCTGGTCGGCGAGCTGATCGAACGGCGGCTGCTGCGCGAGACCGGGCTGACCGAGAACCGGGTCGGCCGCCCCGCGACCATGCTCGTCCTCGACGGCGCCCCGTACGCGGCCCTGGGCATGCAGATCGGCGCCGACGAACTGGTGGTGGTCGCCGTCGACCTGGCCGGCACCCGGCTGCTGACCTGGCGGCGCGCCTTCGCCGCGCCGTCGTCCTCCCCCGCCGAGACGGTCCGCGCGCTGGCCGCCCTGGCCCGACGGGCGATCACCCGGCTGACCGGGCAGGACCGCCGCGTGCTCGGCCTGACCGTGGGCGTGCCTGGCCTCGTCGACCCGGACGGCGCCGTCCCCCGGGCCACCGCGCTCGGCTGGCGGGACGTGGCCCTCGCCGCCGACCTGCGCGCCGCCCTGCGCGATCCCGACCTCACCGTCGACGTCGACACCGACGCCAACCTCGCCGTCCTGGCCGAACACCGCCACGGCGCGTACGCCGGAGCGGCCCACCTGGTCCACCTCACCGGCGGGGCCTCGGTCGGCGCGGGGATCGTCGCCGGTGGCCGGCTGCTGCGCGGCGGCCGGGGATTCGCCGGCGAGGTCGGGCACCTGACGCTCGACCCGGCCGGTCCCGCCTGCGCGTGCGGGCGACGCGGCTGCCTGGCCGCGTACGCCGGATTGCCGGCGGTGGTCGGCCGCCTGCTGCCCGACACGCGGCAGGACGGGCCGGTCACCGACTTCCTGCCCGAGATCGAACGCATCCAGGCGCTGGCCCGCCAGGACGACCCCACCGTCCTGGCCGGACTGGCCGACGTCGGCTGCCGGCTCGGGCACGCCGCGTCCGTCCTGGCCGACCTGCTCAACCCGCAGGCCGTGGTGGTCGGCGGGCACTTCGCGACCCTGGCCCCCTGGCTGCTGCCGGCGGCCCGGGCGGAGTTCGCCGCGCGGACCCACGCCCCGGACGCCGGCGGCTGCCGGCTCGACGCCTCCACCCTCGACGCGGCGGCCACCGCGCTCGGCGGCGCCACCGCCGCACTCGCCGCCGTCGAGTCGGGACGGCTGCCCGCGGCGTGATCCTCCGGCCGCGCGGGTCTTGACCGGATCTGCCCCGGGTGCCAACCTCGAACCGCCGCTTCGTGGTTCGGGCGCCCGGGGCGGCGTGTCTCGGGCGGTCGTCGAAGCGCTTCAACGCTTCCGGGCCGGCAACCGCCACCCACCACCCCGCGATGCCGCTCGCCCGCCGTTCGTCGAAGCGCTTCGACACGGTCGTGAGGCGGACCCACGGAAGGCGACCGACCATGACCGACCTCCCCGCCCCGGAAGCCCTCGTCGACGACCTGCTGGGCCGGCTCATCCTGCCGGAGAAGCTCGGCCTGTTGCACCAGTGGCAGGCGCCCGTGCCCCGGCTCGGCCTGCCCCCGTTCCGCACCGGCACCGAGGCGCTGCACGGCGTGGCGTGGCTCGGGAAGGCCACCGTCTTCCCACAGGCCGTCGGGCTCGCCAGCAGCTGGAATCCCGAGCTGGTCCGCGCCGTCGGCGCCGCCGTCGGCGACGAGGTGCGCGCCAAGCACCACGCCGACCCCGAGCGGGTCGGCCTCAACGTCTGGGCGCCGGTGGTCAACCCGTTGCGCGACCCGCGCTGGGGACGCAACGAGGAGGGCTGGTCCGAGGACCCGTGGCTGACCGGCCGGCTCGCCACCGCGTACGCCGAGGGCCTGCGCGGCGACCACCCGGACCGGCTGCGTACGGCCCCGACGGTCAAGCACTTCCTCGGCTACAACAACGAGACCGACCGGGCCACCACCTCCAGCGACCTGTCCCCCCGGGTGCTGCACGAGTACGAGCTGCCCGCCTTCCGCGCCCCGCTCGCCGCGGGCGCGGCCGTCGCCGTGATGGCCTCCTACAACCTGGTCAACGGGGTGCCGGCGCACCTGAGCCCGCTCATCGCCGACGAGTTGCGCCGGTGGGCGCCCGGGGAGCTGATGGTGGTCGGGGACGCCGGCGCGGTGACCAACATCGCCGGGGTGCAGGGCCACCTGCCCGACCACGTCGACGGCTTCGCCGCCGCCCTGCGCGCCGGGATCGACAGCTTCACGGAGGACGACGCCGACAGCGCCCCGACCGTCGCGCGGCTGACCGAGGCGCTGGACCGGGGGCTGATCACCGCCTCCGACGTGGACCGCGCCGTGCGGCGGATCCTCACCGTCCGGGCCCGCCTCGGCGACCTGGACCCCCCGCGCGACGACCCCTTCGCCGGCGTCGCGCCGGACGTCGCCGACCGCCCCGCGCACCGGGACCTGGCCCGGGAGGCCGCCCGCCAGTCGATCGTGCTGCTGCGCAACGACGGGCTGCTCCCGCTCACCGACCCGGGGCTGCGGGTGGCCGTGCTCGGCCCGCTGGCCGACGCCGTGCACACCGACTGGTACAGCGGCACCCCGCCGTACGCGGTCACCGCCTACCAGGGCCTGGCCGGGCGGCTGCCCACCGTCACCACCCACCCCGGCACCGACCGGATCGCGCTGCGCGTCGGCGAGCGGTACGTCGGCTGCCCGGACACCCCCGACGGCGGCCCCCTGACCCTCGGCGCCGACGCCACCGGCTTCGACGTCTTCGACTGGGGACGCGACGTGGTGGCGCTGCGCGCCGCGGGCAACGGCCGCCACGTCGGTGCCGACGAGGCCGGCGCGCTCGCCAACGACCGCCCGGGACCGGGCGGCTGGGTGGTCCGCGAGACCTTCCGCCTCCACGACGGCCCCGACGGCACGGCGCTGCTGCACCACCTCGCCACCGACCGGTACGTCGCCGTCGACGCGCACGGGCGGCTGCGCGCCGACGCCCCGACCCCCGGCGACGCGACCCGGTTCACGGTGGAGCTGCTGGTCGACGGGGCCGCCGAGGCCGCCGCCCTGGCCGCCGCCGCCGACGTGGCGGTGGTGGCGCTGGGCAACCACCCGATGGTCAACGGCCGGGAGACCGAGGACCGCGTCGACCTGGCCCTGCCCGGCGGGCAGGAGGCGCTGCTGCGGGCGGTTCAGGACGCCAACCCGCGCACCGTGCTGGTGCTGACCAGCAGCTACCCGTACGCCGTCGGTTGGGCCGAGACGCACCTGCCGGCGGTGCTCTGGTCCGCCCACGGCGGCCAGGAGCACGGCGCCGCGCTGGGCGACGTGCTGCTGGGCGACGCCGACCCCGGCGGCCGGCTCACCCAGACCTGGTACGCCGACGCCGCCGACCTGCCCGACCTGCTCGACTACGACGTGATCGGCTCCGACGCCACCTACCTGTACCACCGGGGCGACCCGCTGTACCCGTTCGGCCACGGGCTCAGCTACACCCGCTTCGACTACGCCGGCCTCCGGTTGAGCGTCGCCGAGGCCACCGCCGGCGAGGAGGTCGAGGTGAGCGTCGAGGTCACCAACGCCGGCGACCGCCCCGGCGAGGAGGTCGTGCAGCTCTACACGCGCCAGCGCCGCTCCCGCGTCAAGCAGCCACTGCGCCAGCTGCGGGACTTCGCCCGGATCAGCCTCGCGCCCGGGCAGCGGCAGGTGGTCCGGCTGCGGCTGCGTACCGCCGAGCTGAGCTGGTGGGACGCCACGCGGGGCCGCCGCGTGGTGGAGGACG
Source organism: Micromonospora sp. NPDC023644 (assembly GCF_040640115.1). Classification (NCBI taxonomy): domain Bacteria; kingdom Bacillati; phylum Actinomycetota; class Actinomycetes; order Micromonosporales; family Micromonosporaceae; genus Micromonospora; species Micromonospora sp. NPDC023644. The sequence goes on from NZ_JBFABA010000029.1 coordinate 62,533, forward strand.
CCACCCACACCGTCCTGGTCGGACGCTCCGCACGCGACGTCCGGCTGGTCGGCGCCCTCGCCGTTCGCGGCGACGAGGCTGCCGACGACCGGGCGGCCGCGCCGGCGTCGGGGCGGGCCCGGTGAGCGGGGCGCGCGGGCGCCCGTCGCCCGAGCAGCCCACCATCGCCGACGTCGCCCGGCACGCCGGGGTCGCCGTGAGCACCGTGTCGTACGTCCTCAGCGGCAAGCGCGCGATCTCCGAGGTCACCCGCAATCGGGTGCTGGCCAGCATCCGGGTGCTCGGCTATCACCCGCACGCCGGCGCGCGGGCCCTGGCCAGCCGACGGGCCAACGTGATCGCGCTGGTCCTGCCGCTGCGCGCGGGGATGCAGGTGCCCGTGGTGATGCAGTTCGCCATGGCCGTGGTCACCACCGCCCGCCGCTTCGACCACGACGTCCTGCTGGTCACCTCCGACGAGGGGCCCGCCGGCCTGCGGCGCGTCGCCGCCACCGCCCTGGTCGACGGCGTCCTGGTCATGGACGTGGAGCTGGACGACCCCCGGGTGCCGCTGCTGCGCGAGTTGGCCCGGCCCAGCGTGCTCATCGGCCTGCCCGCCGACGCCACCGGCCTGACCTGCGTGGACCTGGACTTCCACCGGGCCGGGTGGGCCTGCGTCGCGCACCTGGCCGGGCTGGGGCACCGGCGCGTCGCCCTGCTCGGCGCGCCCGCCGCCGTCTACGACCGGGGCACCGGCTTCGCGCACCGCACCCGCGCCGGCGTGGTCGAGGCCGCCGCCGGCCACGGCGTCGACGCGGTGGCGCTGCCGTGCGAGGAGGGCGCGGTGGCCGTGCGCCGGAGCGTCACCGACCTGCTGGAGCGCCAACCCGACGTGTCGGGGCTGATCGTGCAGAACGAGGCCGCCGTGGGTCCGGTGCTGGCCACGCTGCCCGCCCTGGGCCGGCGGGTGCCGCAGGACGTGTCGGTGGTCGCCGTCTGCCCGGACCAGTTCGCCGAGCAGGCCAGCCCGATGCTCACCGCCGTGCCGGTCCCCGCCGAGGAGATCGGCACGCAGGCCGTCTCGCTGCTCATGCGCAAGCTCGACGGCGAGGCGGTCCCGGAGGTCACCCTGCTGGCGCCCCGGCTGACGGTGCGCGACAGCACCGCCGCCCCCGCACCGACGGCGAGGTCCGGCCGGTGACGGCCGGGCCGCCGCCCGCCGCGCACCGCATCGTCGACACCGCCCCCGCCGCCCGCTGGGAGGACGCGTTCCTCGCCGGCAACGGCGAGGCCGGGATCATGGTGTACGGCCGGCCACACGCCGAACGCATCATCGTCAACCACCACCGGTTCGTCCTGCCCAACGGCACCCGCGACGCCCGGCCCCCGCAGCTGGCCGCCCTGCTGCCCCGCATCCGGGAGCTGATCCTCGCCGGGCGGCGCGCGGAGGCGAGCCGGCTGCTCGCCGGTGACGGCGTGCTGCGCTGGACGCAGTCGTTCCACCCCGGCTTCGCCCTCACCATCGACGCCGTGGATCCCGGCCCGGTCGGCGACTACCGGCGGCGCACCGAGTTCACCACCGGCGAGGTCGTCGTCGAGTGGGCGGGCGGGCGCCGCCGGTCGTTCGTCTCCCGCGCCGACGCGCTGGTGGTCACCCACGTCGACGCGGGCCCCTGCGAGGTGGGCGTCACCGGGGACCTGCCCGGCCGGCCGGAGTCGGTGCGCTACCGCGCCGCCGCGTACCGCCGGGGGGATCTGGTCTTCCTGCGGGTGCGGGGCCGCTACCCCGACGCGGGCGGCGCGTACGGCTTCGAGGGGCTCACCCTGCTGCGCGGCGACGTGGCGGTCGTCGGCGACGACCGGGTGGCGGTGCGCGGCCCGGCGCTGCTGACCACGGTGCTCGACCGCCCCGACACGCCGCCGTGGCGCACGGGCGACCTGGAGGACCTGCTGGCGGGGCACGCCGGCGACGACTACGAGACCCTGCTGGCCCGGCACGTCGCGCTGCACGGGCGCGCCTACCGGCGGGTGAGCCTGGACCTGGGGGTGCCGGCGGCACAGCGGCAGCTGCCCGTGGGCGAGCTGATCGCGGCGCAGAACGCCGACCCGGACACGCTGCGCCCGGCGCTGCTGGAGCGGCTGTTCCACGCCGGGCGGTACCTGCTGCTCAGCTCCAGCGGCGTCCTGCCGCCCCGGCTGACCGGGCTGTGGCTCGGCTCGTGGGACGCGGCCTGGGCCGGCGACTTCACCACCGACGCCAACCTCAACCTGCAACTGGCCGGCGCGAACGTCGGCGCCCTGCCGGAGGTGACCGCCGCCCACGCCAACCTGGTACGCGGCCAGGTCGACGACTGGCGGCGCAACGCGCGGGCGATCTACGGGGCCCGGGGCCTGCTGGCGCCCAGCCGCACCGACGGCGAGCACGGCCACCTGTTCCACCTGCACGCCGACTGGCCCTTCGCGGCGTGGCTGCCCGGCGCGCACTGGCTGCTGCACCCGCTGCACGAGCACCACCTGGTCACCGGCGCGCCCCTCGGGGAGGTGGCCGGCTGGCTGGCGGAGGTGGCGGACTTCTTCACGGACTTCCTCACGGTCACCGACGAGGCGGGCACGGTGGTCGTCGTGCCGTCGTACTCGGCGGAGACCGGCCCGCGCGACGAGCGGGGGCGGCCGGTGCACGTGGCGGTCAACGCCACGATGGACATCGCCGCCGCCCGGCACGCGCTGCGCACCGCCGAGGAGGTGACCGGCTCCGAGCGGTGGGCGGGGCTGCGGCGGCGGCTGCCCGCGTACCGGGTCGACGAGCGGGGGGCGCTGGCCGAGTGGGCCTGGCCCGGCTACCACGGCGACGACGACCACCGCCACGTCAGCCACCTCTATCCCGTGTGGCCGCTGGACGAGGTCAACCCGGACGACACCCCCGAACTGGCCCGGGCCGCGCACCGCGCGCTGGCGCTGCGCGGCGACGAGAACCTCTCCGCGCACGGCAGCCTGCACCGGGCGCTGGCCGCCGCCCGGCTGCGCGACGGCCCGCTGACCGCCGCGAACCTGCTGAAGATCCTCGGCAACGACATGTTCTTCCGGTCCCTGATGAGCGCGCACAACCCGGGCCTGGTGACATACAACGCCGACGCCGCGCACGCCCTGCCGGCCGTGCTGATCGAGTCGCTGGTGCAGTCCCGCCCGGGGCTGCTGCGGCTGCTGCCGGCCGCGCTGCCGGGCCTGGGCGCCGGAGTGCTGCGCGGGGTGGCCTGCCGGGGCCGGGTCGGCGTCGAGGAGCTGTCCTGGTCCGCCGGCCGGGTCCGGGCCCGCCTGGTCTCCCCCGTGGCGCAGCGGCTGACCGTACGCAGCCCCTACGGCGGGCGGGACGTGGACCTGGTGGCGGCGACGCCGGTCGAGGTGACCTTCACCGCGCCGCGGTGACGGGTGAGGCTGGTCAGAGGGCGTCGGGCCGGCCGAGCGCGGGATGCCGCTCGCCGGGAGCGGCGTGCCAGACGGGGCCGTCCTCGCGCAGCGTGGTGTCGATGCGCAGCCGCGCCCACTCGTCGATCTCCGGCAGGTCGGTCGGGTCGAACCAGCCCACCTCGGTGGACTCGTCGTCGTTGACGCGCGGCTCGCCGCCCACCGCCCGGCACCGGAACCACACGTTCAGGTACTCGCAGACGTCGCCGTTGGGATAGACCACGGGGTGGGTGGCGACGCCGGCGACCCGTTCGATGCGGGCGTGCACGCCTGTCTCCTCGTACACCTCCCGCAGGACGGCGTCGGCGGGTTGCTCGCCGGGGTCGATGAGGCCGGCGGGCACCGACCAGCGGCCGTTGTCGGCGCGCCGGGCCAGCAGCACCCGTCCGGCGTCGTCGCGCACGACCGCGCTGACCCCGGGCAGCAGGAGCAGGTCGTGACCGACGTGGGCGCGCAGCCTGGCGATGTACGGGGAGATGGCCACCCGGTCACGCTATCCGGTACCGGCGCGGCGCCGGCGGAGCCTCCCGGCGGCGTGGCGTCCGGTCGAGTGGGCGGGCGGGCGCCGCGCCGGCCGGCAGTAGACTCCGCCCTCGATGGACGCCGAGCCCACCCCCACCGAGACCCGCCCCTGCGCCCACTGCGGACGCCAGGTGCCGCAGCGCGCCGGCGCCGGCCGGCCGTTCCGCTACTGCCGCGACAACGACGGCGCCTGCCAGCGGGCCTCACGCAACAGCCGGATGCGGCACCGCAACGCCCCCGGGCTGCCCGGTCAGGTGGCCCGCACCTGGGAGGCGGTGGACCGACTGGAGCAGGTCGCGGAGAGCCTCGCCGAGGCCCTGCACGCCGAGCTGTCCCCGGTCGGGGTGGAACGCCAGCTCGCGCAGGCCCGCGCCGACGCCGCGACGCAGGTCGCGGCGGCGCAGACCGAGCGCGACGAGGCCCGCCGCGACGCCGAGGACGCCGCCGCGGCGGCCGTCCGGGCCCGCGAGGAGGCCCGGTCGGCCGCCGCCGAGCGCGACGCCGCCCACGACGAGGCCCGGCGCGCCACCGAGCGGGCCACCGCGGCGATCGAACGCGCCGACCGGGCGGAGGCCGCCCGCGACGACGCCCGCCGACAGGCCAGCGCCGCGGAGGCCCTGCGGACACAGGCCGAACGCGACCGCGACACGGCCCGCCACGAGCTGCGGGCGCTGCGCGCCGAGGTCGACGCCGAGCGCCGCCGCGCCGCCGAGCTCACCGGCGAGCGCGACGCCGCCCGCGCCGACGCCGACCGGGCGACCCGCGCCGCCACCGAGGCCCTCGACCGCGCCCAACGCCTGCACGCCGAGGCCGAACAGGCCCGCGAGCGGGCCGGGCAGGCGCGCGCCGAGGCCGACGCCGCCCGCACGGCCGCCGCCGCCGCCGACGCGGCCCGGCAGCGCGCCGAGGCCACCCGCCGCGACGCCGAGGCCGCCGGGCAGCGGGCCGAGGCGAGCGCCGAGCAGGCCCGCGCGGAGCTGGC
>NZ_JBFABA010000030.1:0-53850 GCF_040640115.1 Micromonospora sp. NPDC023644
CTGCGGCCGGGGTCGGCCGGAGCGGGCGGCGCGCGCCGCGGTCGGACGGCCCGGCCGGCGACCGGCGACCTGCGGTTCGGGACCAAGGTCCCACAATCCGGGACGAGCGCCTCTGACCGGTAGCGTGCGGATGGAGCAGGCTGGAGACGGACGAAGGAGGAGTCGATGACCACCAATACTGGTGCCCCCGTCGTGGCGGGTGTGGACGGTTCGGCCGCCGCACTGGACGCGGTCCGGGCGGCGGCGCGGGAGGCGGCCGACCGGCAGCGCCCGCTGCGGGTCGTGCACGCCTTCATCTGGCCCCTGACGCGCGCCCCGCTCGGCGCCGCGGAGGGCGCGCCGGCCGGCGCCGGGCTACGCAACCAGGCCGAGCGGTACGTCGCCGAGGCGATCGCCGAGGCCACCAAGACCGCCCCGGACGTGCCCGTGACCGGCGTGGTGGTCGACGGCGCGGCGACCCCCGTCCTGCTCGAGCAGTCCCGCGACGCCGCCCTGCTGGTGCTGGGCCACCGGGGCCTGGGCGGGTTCGCGGGGCTGCTGCTCGGCTCGGTCACCGTGCAGGTCGCCGCCCACGCGCAGGTCCCCGTCCTCGTGGTGCGCGGCGAGCAGCGCGCCGACGGCCCGGTCGTGGTGGGCGTCGACGGCTCCGAGTGTTCCCTCGAGGCCGTCGCGTTCGCCTACGAGGAGGCGAGCCGCCGGGGCGCCCCGCTGGTCGCGGTGCAGGCCTGGCTCTATCCCACGCCGGTCGGCCCGGGCGACGTCCTGCCCCTGGTCTACGACCTGGACGGCTTCGCCGCGGACGAGGAGCGCGCCCTCGCGGAGTCCCTCACCGGCTTCGCCGAGCGCTACCCCGACGTGCCGGCGCGGCACCGGCTGGTCCGCGGCTCCCCCGGCGGCGTGCTGGTCGAGGAGTCGAAGACGGCTCAGCTGGTGGTCGTGGGGGCGCGCGGCCGGGGCGCGCTGGGCGGGCTGCTGCTCGGTTCGGTCAGCCACGCGGTGCTGCACCACGCGCACTGCCCGCTGGTGATCGTGCGGCACCCGAAGCGGGCCGACGCGTCCTGACCCGGTCACCACACCGCGACGCCGTCGCGTCGGCCGCTCCCCCGGCCGGCGCGGCGGCGTCGGCGCAAATGCGGGCGGGTCGGCGGCGCCGCGTCGACAATGACCTGATCGATCTCTGGGAGGGCTGATGAACCGACCCGTGGTGGTGGGTGTGGACGGATCGCCGGCGAGCCTGCTGGCGGCGGAGCACGCCGCGCGGGCCGCCGTGCTGCGGTCCCGCCCCCTGCACCTGGTGCACGGCTACCTGCATCCGCTCGGTTACGGCGTGCCGCTCAACCCGTACGACGTGGGGTTGCCGGCGCCGACCGAGGAGGCGCAGAAGATGTTGGAACGCACTGCCGCCGACCTCGCCGGACGCTGTCCGGGGCTGACCGTCGAGGTGCGCCAGGTGGCGGGCGGGCCGGGGGCGACGCTGGTCGAGGAGTCCCGGCGGGCCGAGCTGGTGGTGGTCGGCAGCCGGGGGCTGGGCGGCTTCGCCGGGCTGCTGCTCGGCTCGGTCGGCACGCAGGTGGCCGCCCACGCGCACTGCCCGGTGCTGGTGGTGCGCCCCGCCGAGGAGCCCATCCCGGTCGCCGGGCCGGTGCTGGTCGGGGTGGACGGGTCGGAGCCCGCCGAGCTGGCCGTCGGGTACGCGGCCGACGAGGCGGCGCGCCGCGGCGACGGGCTGGTGCTGGTGCACGTCCAGCCGCCGGACGGGGACCGCCCGGCGCCGGACGAGGTGACCCAGTCGCCGGCCGCCGCGCACGCGGGCTCCGCCGAGCTGCTGGCCACCGCCGCGGCGGCCGTCCGCGGCAGCCACCCGGCGCTGGCCGTCGAGGGGCGGCTGCTCCGGGCGCCGAAGGCCGAGCAGGCGCTCGTCGAGGCCAGCGGGGACGCGGCGCTGGTGGTGGTCGGCTCCCGGGGCCGGGGCGGCTTCGCCGGGCTGCTGCTCGGCTCGGTCAGCCAGGCCCTCGTGCAGCACGCGCACTGCCCGGTGCTGGTGGCCCGCCCGTACGGTCACGCCCACTGACGGGCCGCCGACCCGCCGGCCCCGGGCGGGGTCGGCGGGTCGGCGGCCTCAGCGGTCCCGACCGCCGAGGAGCTCGTCGAAGCTCGTGGTGAGGGCGAACGGGTCGGCGGGGCCGGTGGACGGCGGCCGCCGGTGGACCTGCTCGGCCAGCTCGCCGCCGGCGCGGACGATCCGCGCCCGCAGCGCGCCGTCGGCGGCCCCGGCGGACCAGTCCTCACCGGCGGCGAAGACCGCGGTGGGGACCACGACCGACCGCAGGTGGGCGAACATCGGCCGGACGGCGTGCTCCAGCGCCAGCGAGTGCCGGGCCGTTCCGCCGGTGGCGCCGGCCAGCACCGGCCGGTCCGCGAGCGCGCCGGATTCGACCAGGTCGAAGAACGACTTGAACAGCCCGCTGTACGAGGCGTGGAAGATCGGCGTGACGGCGATCAGCCCGTCCGCGCCGGTGACCGTGTCGAGCACCTCCCGCAGCGCGGGCGACGGGAAGCCGGTCAGCAGGTGGTTGACGATGTCGTGGGCGTGCTCGCGCAGCTCGACGGGGCGCACGTCGACGTCGTCGCCGCGCCGGGCCAGCTCGTCGCGGGTGGCCGCGGCGAGCTGGTCGGCGAGCAGCCGGGTCGACGAGGGCTGCCCCAGCCCGGCCGAGACCACGGCGAGGGTGCGGCGGGTCATCGGCCCGCCTCCGCCCCGGCACGGTCCGCGGCGTCCCGGGCGGCGTCCCGCAGCGACGCGTGGGTGGGCGCGGCGGGCACGTGCGCCGGGCGCAGCGACTCGAACTCCTTGCGCAGCACCGGGACGACCTCCTCGCCGAGCAGGTCGAGCTGCTCCAGCACCGTCTTGAGCGGCAGGCCGGCGTGGTCCATGAGGAACAGCTGGCGCTGGTAGTCGCCGACGTAGTCGCGGAAGCCCAGCGTGCGGTCGATGACCTGCTGCGGGCTGCCCACGGTCAGCGGGGTCTGGGCGGTGAACTCCTCCAGCGACGGGCCGTGCCCGTAGACCGGCGCGTTGTCGAAGTACGGCCGGAACTCCCGCACCGCGTCCTGCGAGTTGCGCCGCATGAACACCTGCCCGCCCAGCCCCACGATGGCCTGGTCGGCGGAGCCGTGGCCGTAGTGCGCGTACCGCTGCCGGTAGAGCCCGACCATCCGCTGGGTGTGCTCCTTGGGCCAGAAGATGTGGTTGGCGAAGAAGCCGTCACCGTAGTAGGCGGCCTGCTCGGCGATCTCGGGGCTGCGGATCGAGCCGTGCCAGACGAACGGCGGCACGCCGTCGAGCGGACGCGGCGTCGACGTGAACGACTGCAACGGGGTGCGGAAGCGGCCCTTCCAGTCGACCACGTCCTCGCGCCAGAGCCGGTGCAGCAGGTCGTAGTTCTCGATGGCGAGGGGAATGCCGTTGCGGATGTCCTGGCCGAACCACGGGTAGACCGGCCCGGTGTTGCCGCGCCCCATCATCAGGTCCACCCGGCCGTCGGCGAGGTGCTGAAGCATCGCGTAGTCCTCGGCGATCTTCACCGGGTCGTTGGTGGTGATCAGCGTGGTGGAGGTGGAAAGCAGCAGGCGCTCGGTGCGGGCCGCGATGAAGCCGAGCATGGTGGTCGGCGACGACGGCACGAACGGCGGGTTGTGGTGTTCGCCGGTGGCGAAGACGTCCAGGCCGACCTCCTCGGCCTTGAGCGCGATGGCGACCATCGCCTTGATCCGCTCATGCTCGGTCGGCTCGCGACCGGTGGTCGGGTCGACCGTGACGTCGCCGACGGTGAAGACTCCGAACTGCATGACCAGCTCCTCGCGTTGTCCCGGCCGGGGCCGCTGCGGCTCCCGGACGCACGGCACAACACTATTTGACGAGTCAACTATTCCGCGGCGGGCGGCGGCGCCGGTGGCCGCCGTCACGCCGTCCGCGCCGACCGGCCGGACCGCCGCGCGGGGCCGCGCGCCGGGCCAGACCGCAGGTCAGCGGCTGCGCGGCACGTGCCGGCGGTAGGCGCTCACGGTCGGGTCGCCGGCGATCCAGAACCGCCACGGCACGTCGTGCGCCCCGGTCACGCCCACCCGCGGCCCGGCGGCGACCGCGTCGGCGGGCACCGGGGCGTCGGCCGGGCGCAGGCGGACGGGGCCGTCGCCGAGCAGCCAGGAGCCGTAGGCGCTCCGGTCGATGCCCAGCGCCGCGCAGAGCCGGGCGGGCCCGCGCGCGAGGTCGACGTCCCGGCGTACGGCGGGGCGCCTGGCCCGGGCCGCCTCGACGCCGTCGACCACCTCGCCGGCGCGCAGCAGCACCGCCGAGGCCTCCCCGTCGGGCCCGGTCACCACGTTCATGCACCAGTGCATGCCGTAGGTGAAGTAGACGTAGGCGTGCCCCGCCGGCCCGAACATGACCGCGTTGCGCGGCGTGCGCCCCCGGTGCGCGTGCGACGCCGGGTCGCCGGCCGTCCCGGCGTACGCCTCGACCTCGGTGATCCGGACGGTGACGCCGCCGGCGGTGAGCCGGCAGCCGAGCAGGCCCCGGGCGGCCGGCACCACCGGGCCGGCGAGCAGGTCGGCCAGCCCCGCGAGGTCGGCGGGGCGGCTGTCGGAGTACGCCACCACGGCACCGACCCTATCCGCCCGGCCGGCCGGCCGCCCGACTCCGGCGGCGCGGGTTATCAACAGTCCGTTGACAACATATTGTTTACGTGATGGGGTGCTGGCATGACCGATTCCTTCACCGCCCCCGACGCCGGCGCGTCCCGGGCGCACCGCACCTACTCGGCGCTGCACCGCATCACCGAGCGGCACGCCGGCACCGAGACGCGGCGGCGCCGGCACACCAACCCCTACGTGCCGGACGCCTACGAGGCGGTCGCGCTGGTCACCGCTCTGGCCGCCGGCGGGGCCGAGGTCGAGCCCGACGAGGAGCCGGTCGACGACGCGGACCTCGTCGCGGCGCTCACCCTCGTCCCGCACCTGCGCGCCGAGATCGACGCGATGGAGGCGGGGCTGCTGACGCTGGCCCGGGGCCGCGGGCTGACCTGGCAGCAGATCGCGTTCGGGCTCGGGCTGGGCAGCGCGCAGGCCGCCAAACAGCGCTTCGAACGGCTCTCCGCCCGCACCGCCGCCACCGACTGACCCCGCTGATGGGCGAGACTGGGCGCGGGATCGGTGTCGAGGAGGACGCGATGACGCGCGAGGAGATGCTGGCGTACTGCCTGGCGAAGCCGGGGGCCCGCCTGGACCAGCCGTGGGAGGGCGACGAGGTGGTCAAGGTCGGCAGCCGGATCTTCGCCTTCCTCGGCTCCGCCGGCGCCGACGACCCGACCGTCGGGGTGAAGTGCGGCCCGAGCCGGGACGTGGCCGACGAGTGGCTGCACCGGCACCCGGGCGACGCGCGGCCGTCGCCGTACATCGGGCGCTCCGGCTGGAACACGCTGCGCCTGGCCGGCGGGATCGACGAGGAGGAGCTGATCGAGGCGGTCGACGCCTCGTACGACGCGGTGGTGGCGAAGCTGCCGAAGCGGGAACGTCCGGCGGGCTGACCCCGCGCGACGCCGGCGGCGTCGCGCGGGGTCGACGGCTCAGCGGGGCACGACCCGCTCGGCGGCCCACTCCCGCCAGCCGGCGAGCTTGTCGGCGGCGGTGGCGAGCTGGTCGGCGACCGGCCCAGGACCGGTCGAGCCGGGCGTGATCCGGGCGGCGAGCGCCGAGCGGACCGAGAGCACGTCGCGCACCGACGGGTCGAGGTGCTCGCTCACGGCTGCCAGGTCGGCGTCGGAGACCTCGTCCAGCGCGCAGTCGCGGGCCACGCAGAGCGCCACCAACCGGCCGGTGATCTCGTGCGCGTCGCGGAACGGCACGTTCCGGCGGACCAGCCAGTCGGCGACCTCGGTGGCGAGGGAGAAGCCGACCGGCGCGGCGGCGACGAGGCGGTCGGCGCGCACGGTCATCGTGGAGATCATCCCGGCGAGCGCCGGCAGCAGCAGCTCCAGGGTGTCGACCGCGTCGAAGGCCGGCTCCTTGTCCTCCTGCATGTCCCGGTCGTAGGTCATCGGCAGGCCCTTGAGCATGGTGAGCACGCTCATCAGGCCGCCGACGAGCCGGCCGGACTTGCCCCGGGCCAGCTCGGCGATGTCCGCGTTCTTCTTCTGCGGCATGATCGACGAACCGGTGGCGAACGCGTCGTCCAGCTCCACCCAGCCGAACTCCTGCGAGGTCCAGAGCACCACCTCCTCGCCGAGGCGGGACAGGTGCACCCCGATCATCGCGGTGACGAAGAGGAACTCGGCGACGAAGTCCCGGTCGGCGACGGCGTCCATCGAGTTGGCGAAGGACGTGCGGAAGCCCAGCTCCTTGGAGACGGCCACCGGGTCCAGCGGCAGGCCGGAGCCGGCGAGCGCGCCCGCGCCGAGCGGGCTGACCGCTGTGCGGTGGTCCCAGTCGCTGAGCCGCTCCAAGTCGCGCAGCAGCGGCTGCACGTGGGCCAGCAGCCAGTGCCCGAAGGTGACCGGCTGGGCGTGCTGAAGGTGCGTCATGCCGGGCGCGGCGGTCTCCACGTGCCGTTCGGCCTGCTCGACCAGGGCCTCGGCCAGCTCGACCAGCCGGCCGGCCACGCCCCGGGCGTGGTCGCGCAGGTAGAGCCGCAGGTCGGTGGCGACCTGGTCGTTGCGGGACCGGCCGGCGCGCAGCTTGCCGCCGAGGCTGCCGAGCCGCTCCAGCAGGCCGCGCTCCAGGGCGGTGTGCACGTCCTCGTCGTCGATCGTCGGGCGGAACTGCCCGGAGGCGCAGGCGGCCTCCAGGTCGTCCAGCGCGGCGAGGATCCGGCCCAGTTCCTCCGGGTCGAGCAGGCCGGCCCCGGCGAGCACCCGGGCGTGCGCCCGGGACGCCGCGATGTCGTACGGGGCCAGCCGCCAGTCGAACTGCACGCTCACCGACAGGCGGGCCAGGGCCTCGGCGGGACCGCCGGCGAACCGGCCGCCCCAGAGGCTGGTGCGGTTGGTGGCGGCGCTGTTCTCGGTCAGGCTCTTGTCGTCCACGCCGCCCATTGTGGTGCCCATGCTCAGCAGCCGCCCAGCCGGGCGTCCCGCGCGGCGGCCATCTTGCTGGGCAGGCCCCAGAGCTGCACGAAGCCCTTCGCGAGGGACTGGTCGAAGGTGTCCCCGGTGTCGTAGGTGGCCATGCCGAAGTCGTAGAGGCTGGCCTCGGAGCGGCGCCCGGTGACGGTGGCCCGGCCGCCGTGCAGGGTCAGCCGCACCTCGCCGGTGACGTGCCGCTGCGCGTCGTCGATGAACGCGTCGAGCGAGGACTTCAGCGGGGAGAACCACAGGCCGTCGTAGACCAGCTCGCCCCAGCGCTGGTCGACGCCGCGCTTGAACCGGGCCAGGTCCCGCTCCACGGTCACCGCCTCCAGCTCCTGGTGGGCGGTGATCAGCGCGATCGCGCCGGGCGCCTCGTACACCTCGCGGCTCTTGATGCCCACGAGGCGGTCCTCGACCATGTCGAGCCGGCCCACGCCCTGGGCGCCCGCGCGCCGGTTGAGCTCCAGGATCGCCTGGTACGGAGTGACGGTCTCCCCGTCGATCGCCACCGGCACACCGGCGTCGAAGGTGATCACGACCTCGTCGGGGTCGCGTTCCTGCGTCGGGTCGGAGGTGTACGAGTACAGGTCCTCGACGGGGCCGTTCCAGATGTCCTCCAGGAAGCCCGTCTCGACGGCCCGGCCCCACAGGTTCTGGTCGATGGAGTACGGCGACTTCGCCGACACGTCGATCGGCAGCCCCTTCTCCTCGGCGAAGGCGATGGCCTTGTCCCGGGTCCAGGCGTAGTCCCGGGCCGGCGCGACGATCTTCAGGTCGGGCGCGAGCGCGCCGAGGCCGACCTCGAAGCGGACCTGGTCGTTGCCCTTGCCGGTGCAGCCGTGCGACACGATGGTGCCGCCGTGCTTGCGGGCCGCGGCCACCAGGTGCTTGACGATCAGCGGCCGGGACAGCGCGGAGACCAGCGGGTAGCGGTCCATGTAGAGCGCGTTCGCGCGGATGGCCGGCAGGCAGTACCCAGCGGCGAACTCGTCGCGCGCGTCGACCACCTCCGACTCCACCGCGCCGCAGTCCAGGGCGCGCTGCCGGATGGCGTCGAGGTCCTCGCCGCCCTGCCCGACGTCGACGGCCACCGCGATCACCTCGGCGCCGGTCCGGTCGGCCAGGTACGGGATGGCGACGGAGGTGTCGAGCCCTCCGGAGTAGGCAAGTACGACCCGCTCGGTCACGGTGTGGTGCTCCCTTCGATGTTCTCTTCGCGGCGGGCCCAGCCGGCGAGCTTGTCGCCGAGCGCGGCCCCGCCGACGGCCTCGCGGGCCACGACGAGGATGGTGTCGTCGCCGGCGATGGTGCCGACGACCTCGGGCAGGCCCGCTCGGTCCAACGCGCTGGCCAGGTAGTGGGCTGCGCCCGGCGGGGTGCGCAGTACGGCGATGTTGCCGCTCGCGTCGACCCCGTTGAGCAGTTCGCGCAGCAGCCGGACCAGCCGGGCCGGGGCCGCCTCGGCGTCGCGCAGCGGCCGGTGGCCGTCCTCGGGGATCAGGTAGACGGCCCGCCCGTCGCCGCCGCGCGCGGTCACCGCGCCCAGTTCCTTGAGGTCCCGGGAGAGGGTGGCCTGGGTGACCTGGATGCCGTCGCCGGAGAGCAGGTCGGCCAGCTCGGTCTGCGAGTGGATCGCCTTGTCGCGGATCAGCTCGACGATGCGGGCGTGCCGGGCGGCGCGGTTCAGCGGGGCGGTCATGGTGTCTCCCTGGTCGCGGTGGCGCCCGGCGCCGCCGCGTCCGGGGCGGCGGGCGCGGCCCCGAGGAGGAACGTCAGCAGCGCCTTCTGGGCGTGCAGCCGATTCTCCGCCTGGTCGAACACGACGCTCTGCGGGCCGTCGAGCACCTCGTCGGTGATCTCCTCGCCCCGGTGCGCGGGCAGGCAGTGCAGCACGACGGCGCCGGGCGCGGCGTGCCCGAGCAGCGCGGCGTTGACCTGGTACGGCAGGAACGGGGTGATCCGGTCCAGCCCGTCGTCCTCCTGGCCCATCGAGGTCCAGGTGTCCGTGGCGACCACGTCGGCCCCGGCCACCGCCGCGACCGGATCGGTCAGCGCCTGCACCGAACCCCCGGTGCCGGCGGCGATCTTCGCGGCCCGGGCGACCACCTCGGGGTCGGGGCCGAAGCCGGCCGGCCCGGCGACCCGGACGTGCATGCCGGCGCTCGCCCCGGCGAGCAGGTACGAGTGGGCCAGGTTGTTCGCGGCGTCGCCGACGTAGGCCAGCGTCCGCCCGGCGGTGCCCCCGCAGTGCTCGCGGACCGTGAGCAGGTCGGCCAGGAGCTGGCAGGGGTGGAAGCCGTCGGTGAGCGCGTTGACCACCGGCACGGAGGCGCCGTCGGCGACCTCGGCGATCCGGTCGTCGCCGTGGGTGCGCAGCACGATCGCCGCGACGTAGCGGGAGAGCACCCGGCCGGCGTCGGCGAGGGTCTCGCCCCGCCCGAAGTGGGTGACCTGGGTGTCCACCACGAGGGGGTGCCCACCCAGCTCGGCGATGCCGACGTCGAACGAGAACCGGGTACGCAGGCTCTGCTTGTCGAACAGCACCGCCACCGACCGGGGCCCGGCCAACGGCCGGTGGCCGAACCGGTCGGCCTTCATCCGCGCCGCGAGGTCGAGCACGGCCGACTGCTCGGCGGGGGTCAGGTCGTCGTCCCGCAGGAAGTGCCGGATCACGCGCCCGCCTCCGTCGCGCTCGGCATCGCCACCGTGGGCGTGGGCGCGGTGGACGGCGTGGGCACGGTGGACGGCGTCGAGATCTTGGTAGGTTCCGGCCCCTCCAGGGGCCGTTTCCCACCAAGATCCGGCGCTGAGCCGGAGCCGGGGGCGCGGGTGGCGGCGGCCGGGGACGTGCCGGCAGCAGTCGGAGCGGAGCCGGCGGCGGCCGGGGACGCCGCGTCGAGGGCGGCCGAAAGGGCGGCCAGGAAGTCGTCGACCTGGGCGGCGGTGAGGATCAGCGGCGGGGCGAGCCGTACGACGCCGGGCTGCACCGGATTGACCAGGAAACCGGCCTCCCGCAGCGCCTCGGTGAGCACCTTCGCGACCGGCGCGGCGAGCACCACCCCGAGCAGCAGGCCCGCGCCGCGTACGCCGTCGACCAGCGGGTGGCCGAGCGCCTCGATCCCCCGGCGCAGCCGCTCGCCGACCCGCTTGACGTGGTCGAGCAGCCCCTCGCTGGCGATGGTCGACACCACCGCGAGGGCGGCGGCGCAGCTCACCGGGTTGCCGCCGAAGGTGGTGCCGTGCGAACCGGGGGCGAGCAGCTCGGCGGCGCGGCCGAAGGCCAGGCAGGCGCCGATGGGCAGCCCGCCGCCGAGCCCCTTGGCCAGGGTCACCACGTCGGGCTCGACCCCCTCGGCCTGGTGCGCGAACCAGTGCCCGGTGCGGCCGACGCCGGTCTGCACCTCGTCGAGCACCAGCAGCGCGCCGTGCCGGGCGGTGATCCGGCGCGCGGCGGCCAGGTAGCCGGCCGGCGGGACGACCACGCCGTTCTCCCCCTGGACCGGCTCCAGGATCACCATGGCGGTGGCGTCGGTGACCGCCTCCTCCAGGGCCGCCACGTCGCCGTAGTCGACGTGGGTCACCTCGCCGGGCAGCGGGCGGAACGGGTCGGCCTTGGCCGGCTGGCCGGTGAGGGCGAGGGCGCCCATGGTCCGCCCGTGGAAGCCGCCCCGGGTGGCGACCACGTGCGAGCGGCCGGTGAGCCGGGAGAGCTTGAACGCCGCCTCGTTGGCCTCCGCGCCCGAGTTGGCGAAGAAGACGCGCCCGGGCCGGCCGGCCAGGGCCAGCAGCAGCTCGGCGAGGGCCACCGGCGGTTCGGCGACGTAGAGGTTGGAGACGTGCCCGAGGGTGGCGACCTGCTTCGACACGGCGGCCACCACGGCCGGGTGGGCGTGGCCGAGGGCGTTGACCGCGATGCCGCCGACGAGGTCGACGTACTCCCGGCCGGCGTCGTCGACCACGACGGCGCCGGAGCCGGAGACGAGGGCGAGCGGCGGCGTGCCGTAGTTGTCCATCATGGACTGCGCCCAACGCTCGACGAGCGTGCTCATGCCGGAACCGTGCCTTCCTTGTCGGCGACTGCCTGGGTGGCGGGTTCGGTCCTGGCGCCGACGACCATGGTGCCGAACCCTTCGGAGGTGAAGACCTCCAGCAGCGTGGAGTGGGCGACCCGGCCGTCGACGACGTGCGCGGCGGGCACCCCCTGCCGCACCGCCCGCAGGCACGCCTCCATCTTGGGGACCATGCCGCTGGACAGGGACGGCAGCAGCGCCGCCAACTCGTCGACGGTGATCTCGCTGACCAGGCTGTCGGTGTCGGGCCAGTCGGCGTAGAGGCCCGGCACGTCGGTGAGGACGACCAGCTTGCGGGCGTCCAGGGCGACGGCGAGCGCGGCGGCGGCGGTGTCGGCGTTCAGGTTGTGCAGCACCCCGTCGGCGTCGGGCGCCACGGTGGAGATCACCGGGATGCGGCCGGCCGCGATCAGGTCGGTGACCGCCGAGGCGTCGACCGACTCGACGTCGCCGACCTGCCCGACGTCGACCGGTTCCCCGTCCACGTACGCGGGCCGCCGCACGGCGGTGAACAGCCCGGCGTCCTCGCCGGAGAGGCCCACCGCGAACGGGCCGTGGGCGTTGATCAGGCCCACCAGTTCGCGGCCCACCTGGCCGACCAGCACCATCCGGACCACGTCCATCGCCTCGGGGGTGGTGACCCGCAGGCCGCCCCGGAACTCGCTGGCGATGCCCAGCCGGCCGAGCATGGCGGAGATCTGCGGGCCGCCGCCGTGCACCACGACCGGCCGGAGGCCGGCGTAGCGCAGGAAGACCATGTCGGCGGCGAAGGCCCGCTGCAGTTCGGGGTCGACCATGGCGTTGCCGCCGTACTTGACCACGACGGTCGAGCCGGAGAAGCGGGCCAGCCAGGGCAGCGCCTCGATCAGCGTGGCCGCCTTGACCTGGGCGCGGGCGAGATCGGTGGAGAGGCTCATGTCGAGTAGGCCGAGTTCTCGTGCACGTACGCGTGGGACAGGTCGTTGGTCCAGATCGTGGCGGCGGCGGCACCGGCGTGCAGGTCGATCCGGATGGTGACGTCCCGCCCGGTCAGGTCGACCTTCGACCGGTCCTCGGCGGCGGCGCCGGAGCGGCACACCCAGACGCCGTTGACGGCGACGTCGACCCCGTCGGGCTCGAACGCGGCGGCGGTGGTGCCGACGGCGGCGAGGATCCGACCCCAGTTCGGGTCGTTGCCGAACAGCGCGGTCTTGACCAGGTTGTTGCGCGCCACCGACCGCCCCACCTCGACGGCGTCGTCCTCGCTCGCCGCGCCGACCACGTCGATGGCGATCTGCTTGGTGGCGCCCTCGGCGTCGGCGATGAGCTGCTGGGCCAGGTCGTGGGCCGCGGCGGTGACCGCGGCCGTCAGCTCGGCCGGGGTCGGCGCGATGCCGCTCGCGCCGCTGGACAGCAGCAGGACCGTGTCGTTGGTCGACATGCAGCCGTCGGAGTCGATCCGGTCGAAGGTGACCCGGCACGCCTCCCGCAGGGCGGCGTCGAGCTCCTCGGGCCCGGCCACCGCGTCGGTGGTCAGCACGCAGAGCATGGTGGCCATCGCCGGGGCGAGCATGCCGGCGCCCTTGGCCATGCCGCCGACGGTCCAGCCGCTGCCCCGGGCCACCGTGGTCTTGGGGCGGGTGTCCGTGGTCATGATGGCCTCGGCGGCCGCCGGGCCGCCGTCGCGGGACAGCCGGCGAATCGCCGAGCGTACGCCGGGGAGCAGCTTCTGCATCGGCAGCCGCTCGCCGATCAGGCCGGTCGAGCAGACCGCCACGTCGGCGGCGCCCAGCATCAGCCGCGGGCTGGCCGAGGTGATCGCGGCGGCGGTGTGCTCGGCGGTGGCGTGGGTGTCCTGGAAGCCGGCCGGGCCCGTGCAGGCGTTGGCGCCACCGGAGTTGAGCACCACGACGCGGGCGACGCCGCCGCGCACCACCTGCTGGGTCCAGAGCACCGGCGCGGCCTTGACCCGGTTGGCGGTGAACACGCCGGCGACGCCGGCGTCCGGGCCGTCGTTGACGACCAGCGCGACGTCGCTCGCGCCGCTGGCCTTCAACCCGGCGGCCACCCCGGCCGCCCGGAACCCCCGCGGGGTCGTGACACTCACGGTGCTACTCCTTCGTTCGCGACTGCGGGGCTCCGCTGCGCTGCACTCCTCGCGCTCACCGGTGCTACTCCTTCGTTCGCGACTGCGGGGCTCCGCCGCGCCGCGCTCACGGTGCGATCCCCCAGACGGACAGGCCCGTCGTCTCCGGCAGGCCGCACATGAGGTTGGCGTTCTGCACGGCCTGGCCGGCGGCGCCCTTGCCGAGGTTGTCCAGCGCGCTCAGCACGATCATCCGGCGGGAGTCGACGTCGACCGTGGCCTGCAGGTGGCAGGAGTTGGAGCCGAGGGTGGCGGCGGTGTGCGGCCAGGCCCCCTCCGGCAGGACGTGCACGAACGGCGCGTCGGCGTACGCCTCGGCGAGCACCGCCCGCGGGTCGACGCCCCGGGCCGGCACGGCGGTCACGGTGGCGAGGATGCCCCGGGGCATCGGCGCGAGCACCGGCGTGAACGACAGGCCGGTCGCGCCGGTGGCCTGCTTGATCTCGGGAACGTGCTGGTGGGTGCCCACGCGGTAGGGCGACAGGTCGCCCATCACCTCGCTGCCGAGCAGGTGCGGCTTGGCCGCCTTGCCGGCGCCGGAGGTGCCGGAGGCGGCCACGACCACCACGTCGGCCGGGGAGGCGGCGCCCGCGGCGACCAGCGGGGCCAGGGCCAGGATGATCGCGGCGGCGTAGCAGCCGGTGCTGGCGACCCGGGTGGCGCCGGCGATCAGCTCCCGCTGGCCGGGCAGCTCCGGCAGGCCGTAGGTCCACGGCCCGGCGTGTGTGCCGCCGTAGTAGTTCGCCCAGGCGTACGGGTCGGCGAGACGGTGGTCGGCGCCCAGGTCGACGACGCGGACCTCGGGCGGCAGCTGGGCCGCCAGGGCCGCCGACTGGCCGTGCGGCAGGGCCAGGAAGACCAGGTCCGCGTCGGCCAGCGTCGCCGCGTCCGTCTCGCCGAGGACCATGTCGAGGCCGGCGAGCTGCGGGTGTACGACGTCGAGCCGGTGCCCGGCCTGGCTGTGCGCCGTGGCGGCGACCAGGTCGAACTCGGGGTGCCCGGCGACCAGGCGGATCAGCTCGCCCCCGGCGTAACCGCTCGCCCCGGCGACCGCGACTCGGATACCCATTCTCACCTCCGCATGACTATACAGCGAAGGCTAGCAGCCGGCGATCCAGCCCTGCAAGTTCATACGCTCCACTGCATGAGAATCGGATGCGGCACCGGTCGCCCGGCTGACGCCAGCCGGGCAGCGACGAGGGCCCCCTCCCGCACCGGCGGAAAGGGGCCCTCGTCGTCGCTCAGGCGCCTCGCAGGGTGGCGCCGAAGCGCTCCGCGGCACGGGCGACGGCCGCGTCCCGGGCGGCCACCGCCTCCTCCACGGTCAGCGTCCGGTCCGGGGCCCGGAAGGTGAGCTTGTACGCCAGCGACCTGCGGCCCGCCCCCAGCTGCTCCGAGGCGTACACGTCGAACAGGCGCACCCCCTCCAGCAGCCCGCCGGCGCCCTCGACGAGGGCCTGCTGCACCTGGGCCGCGGGCACCGAGGAGTCGACGACCAGCGCCACGTCGATCAGCGCCGGGGGGAAGCCCGAGACGACCGGCGCGGACGCCACCGGGGCGGCCGGCAGCGCGTCCAGGTCGAGTTCCATGGCGCTGGTGCGCCGGGGCAGCTCCAGCGCCGCCACGACCGTCGGGTGCAGCTCGCCGGCGTGCCCGACCACCGTGCCGTCGACCAGCAGCTCGGCGCACCGGCCGGGGTGCCAGGGGGCGTACTCGGCGGCCCGGACCTCGATCCGGTCCGCGGGCACGTCGGCGGCGGCCAGCACGTCCCGGCCGGCCTCCACGGCGTCCGCCCAGCTGGCCGGGCGGCCCGCGCCCCACCAGCCGGCCGGCTCGACGTCGCCGGTCAGGACGACGGCGACGTGCCGGGGCTGGTCGGGCACCACCGCGTCGGCGGCGGCGAACTCCTCGTCGGTGGGTCGCCGGTCCACGCCCATCGCCGGCGGGCGGCCGGCGCCGGGGCGCGGGTGGAACACCGCGCCGATCTCGTAGAGGGCGAGGTCGCGCTGGCCCCGGCCGAGGTTGCGCTTCACGATGCCGAGCAGCGGGCCGAGCAGCGTGGTGCGCAGCAGCGGCTCCTCCTCCGACAGCGGGTTGGCCAGCCGCACCGCCCGCCGACGCGGGTCGTCGGCGGGCAGGCCGAGCTGGTCGGCCAGCCCGGGGCCGACGAACGGATGCGCGAGCACCTCCACGTACCCCCGCTCGGCGAGCGACCGGGCCACGGCCCGGCGGCGCCGTTGCTGCCAGGTCAGGCCGCGACCGGGCGGCGCGGTGGGCAGCACGGACGGCACCCGGTCGTACCCGTCGAGGCGGACCACCTCCTCGACCAGGTCGGCCGGGTCGGTCAGGTCGGGCCGCCAGGTCGGCGGGGTGACGCTGAGCGCGCCGCCGGTGCCGGCGGCCACGCCGACCTCGCCCGGGTCCTCGGCCAGCCGGTCGGCGCCCCGGGCGACCGTGCAGCCGACCTGCTCCAGCAGGGCGACCACCCGCGCCGGCGGGTAGCTCACGCCGACCCGCCGGGTCGGCAGGTCGGCCGGCAGCACGACCGGGGTACGCGGCCGGACGTGGTCGATGTCGAGGATCTCGTCCCCGGCCGCGCCACCGGCGTGCTCGGTGAGCAGCCGGACCGCCCGCGCGACGGCGACCAGCGGCAGGGCCGGGTCGACGCCCCGCTCCCACCGCTTCGCCGCCTCGCTGAACAGCTTGTGCCGGCGGGCGGTGCGCCCGACCATCACCGGGTCCCAGTGGGCGGCCTCGAAGAGCACGTTCGTCGTGCCGGCGACGACCTCGCTGGTCTCGCCACCCATCACGGCGGCCAGCGAGATCGGGCCCGTGTCGTCGCAGATCACCATGTCCTCGGGCGCGAGGGCGCGGGTGACCCCGTCCAGCGTGGTGAGCTTCTCCCCCGTCTCGGCCCGGCGGACCACCAGCGGCCCGGCGATCCGGTCGGCGTCGAAGGCGTGCATCGGCTGGCCCAGCTCGAGCATCACGTAGTTGGTGATGTCGACCGGCAGCGAGATGCTGCGGATGCCGGCGACGGTGAGCCGCCGCTGCATCCAGCCGGGGGTCGGCGCCGTCGGGTCGACGCCGCGCACGAGGCGGGCGGCGAACCGGTCGCAGCCGACCGTGTCGCGCACCTCGACCGGGTACGCCGGCGAGTCGGTGCCGCCGGGCGCGGGCGCCAGGCCCGGGTCGCGGAACGGCACGCCCAGGGCGTGCGACAGCTCCCGGGCCAGGCCGCGGACGCTCATCGCGTACCCCCGGTCGGGGGTGATCTCCATCTCGACCACGACGTCGTCGAGCCCGACGACGGGCCGCGCGTCGTCGCCCGGCTTGGCCGGGGTGTCCCCGGGCAGCACGATGATGCCGTCGTGGTCGTCGCCCAGACCCAGCTCCTTGGCCGAGCAGATCATGCCGTTGGAGTTGCGCCCGTACGTCTTGCGCGCGCCGATGGCGAAGCCGCCGGGCAGCACGCCGCCGGGGAGGATCACCACGACCCGGTCGCCGGGGACGAAGTTGCGCGCCCCGCAGACGATCTCCTGCGGCTCGCCGGTGCCGTTGGCGTCGCCGACGTCGACGCGGCAGAACCGGATCGGCTTCTTGAAGCCGGTCAGCTCCTCGATCTGGAGGACCTCGCCGACCACCAGCGCACCGGTGACGGTCTCCCGCAGGTCCACCACGGACTCGACCTCGATGCCGAGGTCGACCAGGGCCTGCTCCAGGTCCCCGGTGGGCAGGTCGGCGGGGAGGTCGACGTACTCCCGCAGCCAACTGACAGAAACTCGCATGACTCAGACCACCGTCTCCGTGACTCGTACCCGCATCGCCTACGCCCCGGTCCCGAACGCGCGGGTGAACCGCACGTCGCCCTCGGCCATGTCCCGCATGTCGCTGACCCCGTGCCGGAACATCACCGTCCGGTCGATGCCCATGCCGAACGCGAATCCGGAGTAGACCTCGGGGTCGATGCCGCAGGCGCGCAGCACCCGCGGGTTGACCATGCCGCAACCGCCCCACTCGACCCAGCGCGGGCCGTCGCGGTGCTCCGGGAACCAGACGTCGAACTCGGCGGACGGCTCGGTGAACGGGAAGTAGTGCGGCCGGAAGCGGGTCTTCGCGCCCTCGCCGAACATCGCCCGCGCGAAGTGGTCCAGGGTGCCGCGCAGGTGCGCCATGGTGATGCCCCTGTCCACGACGAGGCCCTCCACCTGGTGGAAGACCGGCGCGTGGGTGGCGTCCAGCTCGTCGGTGCGGTAGACCCGGCCGGGCACGATCACGTAGATCGGCGGCGTGCGGGTCAGCATGGTGCGCGCCTGCACCGGCGAGGTGTGGGTCCGCAGGACGAGCCCGGAGCCCGCCGCTTCGGCGGAGCCGTCGGCGGGGGCGACGTGGAAGGTGTCCATCAGGCCGCGCGCCGGGTGGTCGGCGGGGATGTTGAGCGCGTCGAAGTTGGTCCACTCCAGCTCGACCTCGGGCCCCTCGGCCACCTCGTAGCCCATGCCGACGAAGAGGTCGCTGATCTGCTCCATCAGGGTGCTGATCGGGTGCCGGGCGCCCCGGGGCCGCCGGTCGTGGGGCAGCGTCACGTCGACGCGCTCCTCCACCAGCACCCGTTGCGCCTGCTCCCGCTCCAGGACCTCCTGGCGGGCGGCGTACGCGGCCTCGATGGCGCGGCGGGCCTCGTTGACCCGCTTGCCGGCGTCGGACTTCGCGGCCGGCGGCAGCGCGCCGATCTCGCGGCGGGCCAGCGAGACCGGGGACCGGTCGCCGAGGTGCGCCGGGCGCAGCGCGGTCAGCGCGTCCGGGTCACCGGCCTCGGCGAACGCCTTCTCGGCGGCGGCGACGGCCTCGGCCAGGGCGGTCGGGTCGAGCAGGGCGACCTGCTTCGGGTCGTACGGATCGTTGCGGTAGCTCATGGCGTACGGGCACTCCCTCACGGCGGCGCCAGCCCTCACGGGCGGCGAAGCGAGTCTACGGACGCGCGGCTGTGCCGCAGCCCGCCGGTGGGAGTTGTGCGGAGAGCAGGTCAGGCCCGCCGCCCGCCGACACCGGCGGGCTGGCTAAACGAACGCCGTGGCGCGTTCATGGGCGGAGGCTCTCCCCTGTGGTCCGTGCCTTCAGGCGGCCGGGTCACGGCCGCCGCTGTGCTCTCGCTGAAGCGTACAGGCAGACGGCGGCGGCCGCAGCCAGGTTCAGGCTCTCGGCACGCCCGTGCAGGGGCACCCGGACCCGGGCGTCGGCGGCGGCGGTGAGCGCCTCGGGCAGGCCGTGCGCCTCGGAGCCGAAGAGCCAGGCGGTGGGGGCGGCGAGCCGCCCGGCGTCGGCGAGGTCGTCGAGGTCGTCCTCGCCGTAGCCGGTGGTGGCGAGCACGGCGAGCCCGGCGGCGCGCAGCGCCGCGACCACGTCCACCGGATCGGGCGCGCGGACCACGTCGACGTGGAAGAGGCTGCCGGCCGACGCCCGCACGCACTTGCCGTTGTACGGGTCGACGGCCTCGCCCGCGAAGACCACCGCGCCGGCGCCCGCCGCGTCGGCGGTGCGCAGCACGGTGCCGGCGTTGCCCGGGTCGCGGATCTCGGCGAGCACGGCCACCAGGCGGGGCCCGCCGGCCAGGGCCTGCTCCAGAGGCACGTCGAGGTGGCGGCAGACGGCGACGAGGCCCTGCGGGGCCACGGTCTCGGCCAGCGCGGCGAGCGCCTCGTCGGTCGCCTCGGAGACGGGCACGTCGGCGCGGGCCGCGACGGCGGCCAGGTCGGTGTGCCGGTCCAGGGCGGCGGGCGTACCGAAGAGTTCGGTGACCACCCCCGGGCGGGCCAGGGCCTCGCGGACCGCCTGCGGCCCCTCGGCCAGGAAGCGCCCGGCGGCTTCGCGGTCCCGGCGGCGCTGCAACCGGCGGGCGGCGGCGACCCGGGGCGTACGCGGGGTGAACGGGCCGGAGACAGCGTCGAGGCGTCTCCCGCGCGATGGTGACTGCATGGGAGACGCCTCGATCTGCTGGTGCGTGGGGATCAGGCGGCCTGGGCCGCCGCGCCACCGGTGCCCTCGGCCGCGACCGCGGCCCGGGCCAGCTCGACGATCGCCGCGAAGGCGGCGGCGTCGTTGACGGCCAGGTCGGCCAGGATCTTGCGGTCGACCTCGATGCCGGCCAGGCGCAGGCCCTGGATCAGGCGGTTGTAGGTCATCCCGTTGGCGCGGGCGCCCGCGTTGATCCGCTGGATCCACAGCTGCCGGAAGTCGCCCTTGCGGTCGCGACGGTCCCGGTAGGCGTACTGCATCGAGTGCAGCACCTGCTCCTTGGCCTTGCGGTACAGGCGGGAGCGCTGACCGCGGTAGCCGCTCGCGGTCTCCAGCAGGGTACGGCGCTTCTTCTGGGCGTTCACAGCCCGCTTGACGCGTGCCATCTCAACTCCTAGTTACGTAAGGTGGCGCGCGTCAGCGGCCGAGCAGCTTCTTGATGCGCTTGACATCGGCCTTGGCCAGCACCACGGTGCCGGTCAGCCGACGGGTCTGGGTGGAGGGCTTCTTCTCCAGGTTGTGCCGGAGGCCGGCCTGCTGGGCAACGATCTTGCCCTTGCCGGTCACCTTGACCCGCTTGCCCATCCCCGTGTGGCTCTTCATCTTCGGCATGTGGAACGTCTCTCCCCTGTTACTCGCCGCTGTTGTCGGCGACTGTGCCGGTGTCACCGGCCGCTGCGGGCTCGTCGGCCGGGGCGCCCTCGGCGTCCCGCTCCCTGGGCCCGCCCCGGGTGGCCGTGGCGGCGACCGCGGCGGCCTTGGTGGCGCGGTGCGGCGCGAGCACCATGATCATGTTTCGACCGTCCTGCTTGGGAGCGGCCTCGACGTACCCCAGCTCCGAGATCTCCGACTCGAGCCGGCGCAGGAGCCGGTAGCCCAGCTCCGGACGGCTCTGCTCGCGACCGCGGAACATGATCGTCACCTTGACCTTGTCGCCCGCCTTGAGGAACCGCACCACGTGACCCTTCTTGGTCTCGTAGTCGTGCGGGTCGATCTTCGGCCGGAGCTTCATCTCCTTGATGACGGTCTGTTGCTGGTTACGCCGCGCTTCGCGCGCCTTCAGTGCGCTCTCGTACTTGAACTTGCCGAAGTCCATGAGCTTGCACACCGGCGGGCGCGCCATCGGCGCAACCTCGACCAGGTCCAGGTCGACGTCCGCGGCCAGCTGAAGGGCGCGCTCCAGCGGGACGATGCCCACCTGCTCACCCTCGGGGCCGACCAGTCGGACCTCACGTGCCCGGATCTGCTCGTTCACGCGTGGTTCGACGCTGATGGGGCCTCCTCGAGTCAAGATCTCTGCGTGGCCGACCCCGCGGCTCCCGGGTGGGAGCCGACCTGGAAAGCAGAAGGCCCCGGCGCATGCCAGGGCCCGCTCGACCGGTCGGCACGATCACATGATCGCGCATCCGGCGCCGGGACGTGCCCGGAACCGGTGACCGGACCCGGCCGCCGTGGTGGCGACTCGGGTGGGAGCAGGCGCTCCTCTTTCAAGGCTGCGTGCATGGGCGCGAATGCGCACACGCGGAGACAGCCTGGTCGACTCGACCACACTACACCCTCGCCCGGGCGTCGTTCCAACCGGGCGCCCGGGTCAGCGGCCGGCGGCGCCCTCGGCGAGCCGGGCCTGGTGCGCCTGGTGCAGCCGGCGCAGGGCGCGGACCCCCTCGACGGCCCGCTCCTTGTCGGCGGCCTGCAGGGCGACCATCGGCAGCAGGTCGTCGTCGTGCAGCTCCAGGCTGGCCCAGGGCGCGCCCCGGTCGAAGCGGATCCCCCGGACGACCTCCCACGGCAGCTCGTACGAGCCGACGACGTTGCGCACGCGCACCCCCGACGCGTTCGCGTCGACCCGGGGGCGGGTGAAGATCAGGAGGGCGAGCGCGCCGAGGACGCCGAGGCCGACCATCGCGATCTGGTCGCCCCGCTGGAAGCTGCCGTAGCCGTTGCCGGTCGCGCCGCTCAGCGAGGTGGCCACCAGGCTGAACACCACGAGCAGCACGGCCGCGGAGGTCCAGCAGACCAGTCGGATGCGGCGCGGGCGGAGCTGGACGGACTCGGTTTCGCTCACCCCACCAGTTTGCCACCCGACCCCGGCCGCTCCCGCGTCGCCACACGCCCCGGGGGCCAGACGACCTTCCCGGAGCCCCGCCGGGCGGTCCCCCGGCCGGCGACCAGGGCGGCCAGCAGGGTGAGCAGCGCCCCGGCGAGCACCGGCAGCCGCAGGCCGGGACCGCCCGGCAGCAGCGCGTCCAGCAGCAGCGCGCCGCCCAGCTGGCCGGCGACCAGGGCCAGCCCGGTCCGCAGCACGCCGACCGCCGGGACCCCGACCAGCAGGGCTGCCACGATGACGACGCCGAGCAGGCCGCCGGTGTAGAGGTACCAGTCGCCCGGCCAGGTCGGGCCCGGCCCGGTGAGGGCGCCGGCCAGCGCCGCGACCAGCAGCACGACGGGCGTGGCCGTGGCGAAGTTGACCACCATCCCGGCGGCGGCCGAGCTGGCGGCGGAGACCCGCGCGTTCAGCGCGGACTGGAGCGCGACCCCCAGCCCGCCGGCCACGGCGAGCAGGACCAGACCGAGGGCGAGGTCGCCGACGGGCTGGCCGAGCTGGGCAAGCGTCACGGCGGCCACGCCGAGCAGCGCCCCGGCGACCCGTGGCCAAGTGAGCGCCAGCCGCCCCACCGGCGCCAGCCCGGCCCGGTCGACGGCCAGCCCGCCGAGGCTGCCACCGGCGACCTGGGCGATGGTGAAGATCGCCACCCCGAGCACCGGCACGATGTACGCGCCGGCCAGCACGATGCCCGCGCCGCCGAGCCCGCCCAGGTACGCCCACCAGGGCAGCCGGGCCCGGCGCAGCGCGACCAGGCCGGTCCGCGCCGACGGCAGCGCCAGGACCCCGAGGCCGACCAGCAACGCCCCGCCGAGGTTGTTGACCACCGCGCCCAGGGTGGGGTTGCCGGCCCGCACGCCCAACTCGGCGTTGACCGCGCCCTGGGCCGCCGAGGCGACACCGGCCAGGGCGACCAGGGTCAGCGCCGCCCACGGCGGCAGGGCGCGCGACGCCGGGGACGGTGCCGGGGCGTCCGCCGCCGTGGGCGGGCGTGTCACAGCCGGCAGGCGTGGATGTTGGTCACCAGGATCGCGCGGGCGCCGAGCTCGTACAGCTCGTCCATGATCCGGTGCACGTCGTCGCGGAGCACCATCGCCTGCACCGCCACCCAGCCCTCGCGGTGCAGCGGGGAGACGGTCGGCGACTCGATGCCCGGGGTCAGCGAGCTGGCCCGGTCGAGC
Source organism: Micromonospora sp. NPDC023644 (assembly GCF_040640115.1). Classification (NCBI taxonomy): domain Bacteria; kingdom Bacillati; phylum Actinomycetota; class Actinomycetes; order Micromonosporales; family Micromonosporaceae; genus Micromonospora; species Micromonospora sp. NPDC023644. The sequence continues at coordinate 22,617 of NZ_JBFABA010000030.1, forward strand.
AGGCCGGCCGGCACGTCGTAGGCGAGCATCACGTAGCGGCGGGCGACCAGCACCCCGTGCAGCCGGCGCAGCAGCTGCGCGGACTGCGGGTGGGTCGGGGCGGCGGCGCGGCGGACCAGCACCGCCGACGAGCGCAGCAGCGGCTCGCCGAAGACGACCAGGCCGGCCTGGCGCAGCGTGGCGCCGGTCTCCACCACGTCGGCGACCACGTCGGCGACGCCGAGCCGTACGGCGTTCTCCACGGCGCCGTCGAGGCGGATCACCTCGGCCTTGACGCCCAGCTCCCCGAGGTGCCGCTCGACGAGCCCCGGGTACGCGGTGGCGATCCGGTGCCCGCCCAGCTCCTGCACGGAGGCGATGTCGTCGGGGCGGGCGGCGAAGCGGAAGGTGGCCCGGCCGAAGGCGAGGTCGACGACCTCCTCGGCGGGGGCGCCGGAGTCGATCAGCAGGTCCCGGCCGGTGATGCCCAGGTCCAGGTCACCGGAGCCGACGTAGGTGGCGATGTCCTTCGGGCGCAGGTAGAAGAATTCGACGTCGTTGGCCTCGTCCCGGCAGACGAGGTCCTTCGGGTCGGTGCGCTGGCGGTAGCCCGCCTCGCGCAGCATCTGGGCGGCCGGCTCGGCCAGGGTGCCCTTGTTGGGAATGGCGACACGCAGCATGACGGAGTGCTCCTTCGATCGAAACTGATCAACGACGGGGCGCACTCACAGATGTCGGTAGACGTCCTTCAGGTCGAGACCGCTGGCCAGCATCAGCACCTGGACCTGGTAGAGCAGTTGGGAGATCTCCTCGGCGGTGCGCTCGGGCCCCTCGTGCTCGGCGGCCATCCACGACTCGGCCGCCTCCTCGACGACCTTCTTGCCGATGAAGTGCACGCCCTTCTCGAGCGCGGCGACCGTGCCCGAGCCGGGGGTGCCCGCGGCGGCCTTGGCCTGCAGCTCGGCGAACAACTCCTCGAACGTCTTCACGCCGCGATTCTTCCAGCCGGCCCGACCGCCCCGGCGCGCCGGGTCAGGCCCCGCTCACCGACCGGGACCGGCCGGGGCGCCCGCCGCGGTGCGGACGCGGCACCGGGCGGCGGGTCAGCCGCCGAAGCCGACCCGCTGCCCGTTGCTGGCGAGGGTACGGATGGCCAGGGCCGCGTCGAGGGCGGCGACGGTGGCCGACCAGCCCTTGTCCTCCGCGGAGCCGGGCAGCCCGGCCCGGTCCCGGGCCTGCGCGAGGGTGTCGACGGTGAGGACGCCGTGCGCGACGGGCTTGCCCTCGTCCAGCGCCACCCGGGTCAGCCCGTCGGTGACGGAGCGGCAGACGTAGTCGAAGTGGGCGGTGGCGCCGCGGACCACCACGCCGAGCGCGACCACCACGTCGCAACGCCGCGCGAGGGCCTGGGCCACCACGGGCAGCTCGACCGAGCCGGCCACCCGGGCGGTGACCGCCCTGGCCCCGCACGCCTCGGCCGCCGCGACCGCCCGGTCGAGCATGTGGTCGGTCAGCTCGCCGTGCCACCGCGCGGCGACCACGCCGACGGTCATCCCGGCGGCGTCCACCGCCGTCACGCCCGGTTCACCGAAACCCGCCATGCCTACGCTCCGATCTCGTCGCCGAGGACGGGGCGGCCCATCGGGGCCTCGGTCACCTCGTCCAGCTCGTCCAGCAGGTGCCCCATCCGGTCCCGCTTGGTGCGCAGGTAGCGCACGTTCTCCGGGTGCGGCCGCACCGGCAGCCCCTCGCGGCCGGTGACGGTCAGCCCGTAGCCCTCCAGGCCGGCGCGCTTGGCCGGGTTGTTGGTGAGCAGCCGCATCGAGCGCACCCCGATGTCGTAGAGGATCTGCGCGCCGGTGCCGTAGTCGCGGGCGTCGGCCGGCAGGCCCAGGTCGAGGTTGGCGTCCACCGTGTCCCGGCCCTCGTCCTGGAGCTGGTACGCCTGGAGCTTGTGCAGCAGCCCGATGCCGCGCCCCTCGTGCCCGCGCACGTAGAGCACCACGCCCCGCCCCTCCCGGGCGACCCGGTCCAGCGCGGCGTCGAGCTGCGGGCCGCAGTCGCAGCGCACCGAGCCGAACACGTCCCCGGTGAGGCACTCGGAGTGCACCCGCACCAGCACGTCCCGCCCGTCGCCGATCTCACCCATGACCAGGGCGACGTGCTCGGCCGAGTCGTGCTCGCTGCGGTAGCCCAGGGCCCGGAACACGCCGTGCCGGGTGGGCATCCGGGCGTCGGCGACCCGCTCGACCTGCTTCTCCGTCCGCCGCCGGTACGCGACCAGGTCGGCGATGGTGATCAGGGTCAGGGAGTGCTCGGCGCAGAACTTCTCCAGGTCCGGCACCCGCATCATGGTGCCGTCGTCGTTGACCAGCTCGCAGAGCACGCCGGCGGGACGCAGCCCGGCCAGCCGGGTCAGGTCGACGGCGGCCTCGGTGTGGCCGGGCCGGCGCAGCACGCCGCCCTCGCGGGCCCGCAGCGGCACCACGTGCCCGGGGCGGGCCAGGTCGGCCGGGCCGGTGTCGGGGTCGGCGAGCAGCCGGATGGTGTGCGCCCGGTCGGCGGCGGAGATGCCGGTGCTGACGCCCTCCCGGGCGTCCACGGTCACCGTGTAGGCGGTGCCGCGCCGGTCCTGGTTGGTGTGGTGCTGCGGCGGCAGGTCCAGCCGGTCGCACTCGCTCTCGGTGAGCGGCGCGCAGATGTAGCCGGACGTGTGGCGCACCATGAACGCGAGCAGCTCCGGCGTCGCCAACTCGGCGGCGAAGATCAGGTCGCCCTCGTTCTCCCGGTCGGCGTCGTCGACCACGACGACGGGCCGGCCGGCGGCGATGTCCGCCACCGCCTGCTCGATGCTGGCGAAAGTGGTCATGCCACGGCCTCCGAGTAGGTCGACGGGATCGGGGCGGGCGCCGGGCGGGCGGCCCGCGAGGTGCGCCACCAGGCCACCAGGCCCCAGGCGCAGAAGGCGCCGTAGACGAGGTACATGGCGGCCGAGGGATAGAACCCGCCACGTAGCAGCAGCGGCACGCCGACCGCGTCGACGGCGATCCAGATGAGCCAGAAGTCCACCCAGCCGCGGGCCATGCCGTAGGTGGCGAGCAGGCTGCCGGTGAGGATCCAGGCGTCCGGCAGCGGCCCCCAGGAGCCGAGGGCGGCGAGCACCGGGTACGCCGCGGCGGTGCCGATCACGGCCGCGAGCAGCAGGCCCAGCCGCTCCCGGCCGGTGGCCCAGCGGGGCGCCACCGCGGCCCCGTCGCCGTCGCCGCCCCGGCGGCGGTGGCGCGACCAACGCCACCAGCCGTAGACGCTGACCGAGAAGAAGAAGACCTGCCGGCCGGCCTGCCCGTAGAGGTCGTGCGCCTGCGGGGTGGCGAAGACCCCGCCCAGGAAGACGGTGAAGAGCAACGCGTTGCCGATCATGCCGACGGGCCAGGCCCAGACCAGCCGGCGCAGGCCGAACAGCGCGGACGCCAGCCCGAAGCCGTTGCCGACGATCTCCCGGACCAGCACCGGCGAGCCGGCGATGTCGACCTGCGCGTCGAGCAGCCACCCGAGCGGGCCCATCAGGCCACTCCGCCCGGCGCGGCGACCCCCGGCAGGCCGGCGACCGGCGGGCCGGCGTCCGGGAGGGCGGGATCGGCCAGCCGGGCGTCGAGCAGCCGCTCGACGTACTTGGCGAGCACGTCCACCTCGAGGTTGACCGGGTCGCCGACGCGGCGGGCGCCGAGCGTGGTCAGCTTCAGCGTGGTGGGGATCAGCCCGACCGCGAACCAGTCCGGGCCGACCCCGGCGACGGTCAGCGAGACGCCGTCGACCGTGATCGAGCCCTTCTCCACCACGTACCGGGTCAGGGCGGCGGGCAGCCGGAACCGGACGGTCTCCCACTGCGCGGCCGGCTCGCGGGCGACCACCTCGCCGACGCCGTCGACGTGCCCCTGCACGAGGTGCCCGCCGAGGCGGCTGCCCAGCGTGGCGGCCCGCTCCAGGTTGACCGGGTCGCCGGCCCGCAGCGCGCCGAGCGCGGAGCGGCGCAGTGTCTCCCCCATCACGTCCGCGGTGAAGGTCCCGTCGGAGACGTCGACCACGGTCAGGCAGACGCCGTTGACCGCGATCGAGTCGCCGTGCCGGGCGTCCGAGGTGACCAGCGGGCCGCGGAGCGCGACCAGCGCCGAGTCACCCGCCGTCTCGGTGATCCGGACGACCTCACCCAACTCCTCGACGATGCCGGTGAACATGTCAGCCCTCCCTCTTCCGGGGCAGCGCGGTGATCCGCAGGTCGGGTCCGATCTGCGTAACGTCGACGTACTCCAGGTCGATGGCCTCGGCGATGGTGTTCACACCGGCGTCGACCAGGGCGGTCGGTCCGGCGCCGAGCAGCCGGGGCGCGACGTAGCCGACGATCTTGTCGACCAGGCCGGCGGCCAGGAAGGCGCCGGCCAGCTTCGGGCCGCCCTCCAGCAGCGCGGCGCGGACCCCGCGCCCGTGCAGCGCGGCGAGCAGCGCCGGCAGGTCGACCCGGCCGTCGGGACCGGCGCCGACCTCCGCCGCGGTGGCGATCCACGTGCGGGCCGCGCCGTCGCGGACCCGGGCGTCGGCCGGCGTACGCCCGTCGGTGTCCACGACCACCCGCAGCGGCTGCCGGATGGCGAGCGTGCCGTCGCGCAGGTTGCGGGCGGTGAGGCGGGGGTCGTCGGCGAGGACCGTGCCCACCCCGGCGAGGACCGCGTCGACGGTGCCGCGCAGCGCGTGCACGTCCATCCGGGCGGCCTCGGAGGTGATCCACATGCTGGTGCCGTCGGCCGCCGCCGACCGGCCGTCCAGCGTCGCGGCGAACTTCCAGATGACGTACGGCCAGCCCCGGCGCATCGAGGTCAGCCAGGCGACGTTGCCGGCCTCCGCCTCGTACGCGCGTACCCCCGTGTCCACCTGGATCCCGGCGGCTCGCAGCGTGGCGGCGCCCCCGGTGGCGAGCGGGTTGGGGTCGGGCACCGCGATGACGACCCGGGCGACGCCGGCGCGCACCAGCGCGGTGCTGCAGGGGCCGGTGCGGCCGGTGTGGTCGCAGGGTTCCAGGGTGACCACGGCGGTGCCGCCGCGGGCCCGCTCCCCCGCCTGGGCGAGCGCGACGATCTCGGCGTGCGGCCCTCCGGCGTAGGCGTGGAACCCCTCGCCGACCACCTGCCCGTCGGCGTCGAGCAGCACGCAGCCGACCACCGGGTTGGGGCTGGTCGTGCCGAGGCCGCGCGCGGCGAGTTCCACCGCGCGACGCATCGCCTCGTCTACGGAGACGCCGGCCATGCCCTGCCCTCTCACTCGCCGGTCGACGCGCGGGCGGTGACGGGAGGCAACGGCATGGGGCCGCGAGCGTGCGGCGGCGGAGGTCCGGGTACGGCGGAGCCGCCCCGGGGGGGCGCGCACGGCACGCTGAAGTCAGCGGCCGGGCAGGGCCCGTCCGTCCCGCGCGCTGTCTCCCATCCGGACTGTCTGGGGGCGGGGTCTGCCCGCTCCCAACCGTCGGCCCCGGATTCTCACCAGGTCCACCGGGCGGCACGAGGCCGACCGGGTCGCGGGCTTACCACGGTCACGCCGTGGATCACCGCCGGTTCGGAATTACACCGAGTCCCGCCAGCGCGTGGTGGGTACACGGGAAGTGTTACACGCCGGACGGGGGGTCGCGCCACCCGGGCGTGGTAGTTCACAGCAACAGCGCACGAATCAGGTAACCCCGCGCCGCCGGTCCACCGCCACGTACGAGCCGGGCTGGCTCTTGGCCACCGTCTTCATCTCGGAGGCGACCGCGATCGCCTCCAGCGGGTCGGTGAACCGCTTGCCCGAGTCGGAGAGGGAGACGCCGATCGAGAGGGTGACCAGGGCGGCGCGCCGGATGTTGCCCCGGCGGTCCTTCAGCTCCACGTAGCCGCGCGCGGCGTCGACCGGGTCGTAGAGCGAGTCGGCGGCCTTCTCGAAGTCGGCGGAGACCCGGGAGGTGAGCGGTCGGACCTGCTCCGGGGCGCAGACGATGACGAAGTCGTCCCCGCCGACGTGGCCCAGGAAGGCCGGCGGCAGCCCCACCGAGACCACCGCCCGGTGCAGGCTGCGGGCCAGGGCGGAGATGAAGTCGTCGCCGCGGACGAAGCCGTACCGGTCGTTGACGCTCTTGAACCGGTCGATGTCGATGTAGCCGACGGCGTAGTCGACCCCGCTGCGGACGCGGTCGGAGATCTCTCGGCGGATCCGGCTGTTGCCGGGCAGCCCGGTCAGCGGCGAGACCTCGCGGAACTCCTTGTTGCGGCGCAGCGTGGAGCTGACCCGGGCGACCAGCTCGGCGGTGTCGAAGGGCTTGACGAGGTAGTCGTCGGCGCCGGCGCTGAGCCCGTGCACCTTGTCCACCGTCATGCCCTTGGCGGTCAGCATGATCACCGGCAGGGCCGAGGTCATCGGGTCGGCGCGCAGCCGCCGGGTCAGCTCCAGCCCGTCGATCCGCGGCATCATCAGGTCGACCACGGCCAGGTCGGGGCGCTGGCGCTCGATGACCTCGAGCGCCTCCTGCCCGTCGCTGGCGTGGATCACCTCGAAGCCGTGCAGCCGGAGGTTGAACTCGACGAAGCGTGCGATGTCCTCGTCGTCGTCGACGACGAGGATGACGTCCTGGTGGTCGCCGCCCGGTTCCACGTCAGGCCCCGGGGGCGGCGCGCTCCGCGAGTGCCCGCAGCTTCCGCACGGCCTCGGCGGGGTCGTCGGCGCCGTAGACGGCGGTGCCGGCGACGAACGCGTCGGCCCCCGCCTCGGACGCCTGGGCGATGGTGTCGGCGGCGATGCCCCCGTCGACCTCGATGCGCAGTTCGAGGTGCCCGGCGTCGACGTGCCGGCGGGCCGTGCGCACCTTGTCGAGCAGCTGCGGGATGAACCGCTGCCCGCCGAAGCCGGCCTTGATGGTCATGATCAGCAGCGTGTCGAAGCTCGGCAGCAGCTCGAGGTACGGCTCGATCGGGGTGTCCCGGTCGATCGCCAGCCCGGCCTTGGCCCCCGCCGAGCGCAGGTCCTTGGCCAGGGCCACCGGGTCGTCGCACGCCTCGGCGTGGAAGGTGACGTTGTACGCCCCGGCGTCGGCGTAACCGGGCGCCCACCGGCGCGGGTCCTCGATCATCAGGTGCACGTCGAAGGGCAGCTCGGTGGCGGCCCGCAGGCTCTGCACCACGGGCAGCCCGATGGTCAGGTTGGGCACGAAGTGGTTGTCCATGACATCCACGTGCAGCCAGTCCGCGGCGTTCTCGACGGCGCGGACCTCCTCGGCGAGGCGGGCGAAATCGGCGGCGAGGATGCTGGGCGCGACGATCGGCGGCGGTACGGTCACCGGGCCAGTGTACGAACGTGGCCGATCGCCGCCCGCAGCGCGCCACCCACCGGGACACCCGGTGACCCGGCGGTGACCAGTGGTGCGGAACTGGTCCTCCCGGCGCGGCGGAACCGGACGAAGGGCCATTTGTGACCCGCCGGACGGCGGCGACGCGGCGAGACTCCATCAGGGACGGTGACGTCAGCCGCACGCCCCCGCGAGCCGAGCGCGGGTGCCGTATGCTGCCGCACCGTGGCGTCGTCCGGCCCGCCCCCGTGCCGGCGGGACCGCCGCGCTGGCCGCCGCCGGGTGCGGCCCACGAACGGCGGGAGGTCGGGATGCGACGGTGGTGGACGGCGGCCACGGTGGGCGCGGTGGCGGCCCTGGCACTCGCCGGTTGCGGCGCCCCGGCCGGCACCGACCGTGACCTGACCGACGACTGGCCGGCGCCCGCCGCGCCGCAGGCGTTCGTCCCCGCCGCCGGGGTGTGCCACGCCGCCGTGCAGGACGTCGGCTACCTCACCGCCTACCACCCCCTCGACTGCGCCCTGTCGCACCGCACCGAGACGGTGCACGTCGGCACGCTGACCGGGGCGGCGGCCGACCGCGCGACGCCCCCGCCGGCCGGCTCGGCCGGCATGCGTGTCGCCCGCGCCGAGTGCGACACGAAGGTCGGCGAGGTGGTCGGCGGCGACTGGCGTTCCGGCCGGCTCGGGCTGAGCGTCGTGCTGCCGTCGCCGCAGGCGTGGGGCGGCGGGGCCCGCTGGTTCCGCTGCGACCTGAGCGAGCAGACCAGCCTCGACGAGGCCAGCCCGAAGGCCCGGACGGGCAGCCTCAAGGGAGCGCTGACCGGCGCCGCCCCGCTCGCCCACCGCTGCTTCAACCCGAAGGTGCGGGCCGACGACGTGCGGGAGATGGTGCCGGTGCCCTGCACCAGTCGGCACCGCGCCGAGTTCGTCGGCGTCTGGCAGGCCCCCGACACCACCTACGACGCCTTCCGGCGGGACAACCTGAAGGTGCACCGGGCGTGCCGGACGCTGATCGCGAAGTTCGCCAGGGTGCCGGACAACGGCGACCTGCAGTACCGGGCCGGCTCGATCTACTACCACCCCTTCGAGCAGGAGTGGCGCAACGGCAACCGGGGCGTGCAGTGCTTCCTGTGGGTCAGCGACCGCAGTCTCACCAGGTCGATGAAGGGCGCCGGCACGAAGGGCCTGCCGGTCACCTGAGCGGGGCGGCCACCGCGGTGGCCGCCCCGCCCCTGGCGGCCTAGCTGGCCTGGAGCGTCACGTCGTCGACGACGAAGCTGGTCTGCAACGAGGAGTCCTCCGTGCCGGTGAACTTCAGCGTCACCGTCTGCCCCGCGTACCCGGCCACGTTGAACGACCGCTGCACGTAACCGGCCGCCGCGTTCAGGTTCGAGTACGTCGCCAGCGTCGCGGTTCCCACCTGCACCACCAACCGGTCGTACGCGGTGCTCGACGACGTCTCCGCCGTGTCGACGTGCAGCCAGAACGACAGCGTGTAGCTGGCACAGCCCGCCGGGATCGTCACCGACTGCGACAGCGTGTCCGTGCGCGTCGAGCCGTACCCCAGCAGCCACGCCTTGTACGAACCCGAGCGCGCCGGCTGGCCGGCGTCGTTGGTGATCACGCCCGACGACGCCGTCCACGGCGCCGTCCCGCTCTCGAAGCCGCCGTTGCCGACCACCTGCCCACCGGCACAACCACCACCCCCACCGACGGTCAGGGTGTAGCTGGCGGAGCGCGAGACGCCGCCCGATCCCGCGCCGGTCACCGTGACGGTGTACGTGCCCACCGGGGCCGAGGCCGACGCGCTGAGCGTCATGGTGGCGGAGCCGCCGGAGGTGACCGACGACGGGCTGAACGACACGGTGACGCCCGCCGGGGCGCCGGTCGCCGAGAGGCCGACCGTCTGGGCGGTGCCGGCGGTGGTGGCCGTGGAGACCGTCGCCGTGGTCGACGCGCCGCGCTGCACCGAACCCGAGGTCGGGGCCACCGCGAGGGAGAAGTCGTTGGTCGCCGTGCCCACGGCGAGCTGCCAGATGGCGTACGCGACCCCGTCGGCGCTGCGGTTGAGCACCGTGGCGCTGACGTTCGAGGTGGTGTCGCAGGAGCGGTGGTAGCACGGGTCGTACGCCGAGCCGGACGTGCCGCCCCACTTCGCTGCCTGCGCCGAGGTCTTGCGGGCGCTGGCGCCCGAGGCGTACCCGGAGGTCTGGATGCCGGCCTGCTGGAACGAGTAGTCGTCGGAGCGGCCCTGGCCCTCGACGTTCTCCTCGGGCTGGATGTTCAGCGAGTCCCAGTACGCCTTCAGCGGCGCGGCGGTGGTGGAGGTGATCCGGTTGATGAAGTAGCCGCCGTTGGTGGAGCCCACCATGTCGAAGTTGTAGTAGCCCTTGATGTAGCCCCGCTGGGTGGCGCTGAGGGAGCGGACGTAGAAGTCCGAGCCGTTGAGGCCCTGCTCCTCGTCGGTCCACCAGGCGAACCGGACCCGCTTGGTCATCGTCGGGTTCTGCTGGGCCAGCACCAGCGCGTTCTCCAGCAGCACCGACGAGCCGGAGGCGTTGTCGTTGATGCCCGGGCCGGCGGAGACGCCGTCGAGGTGCGCGCCGAACATGACGACCTGGTCGGCAGGGCCGCCCGGCCACTCGGCGATCAGGTTGTTCGACCGGTACGTGCAGTCGGTGCAGACCTGCTCGGTCACCGTGTACCCGGCGGCCTGGAGCCTCGTCTTGACGTACGTGAGGGAGGCCGTGTAGCCGGCGGTGCCGGCGCGCCGGTTGCCGCCGTTCTGGGTGGCGATGGTCTGGAACTGCGTGAGGTGGCCCTGGACGTTGGCCACGGCGACGTCCGGCGCGGCCAGGGACTGCGCGGCGGGCGCGAGCACTCCGGCGGCCGGCGCCGCCGACGCGGGCGCGACGGTCAGCGTCGCCACGCCGCCGGCGAGGACGGCGAGCGCGAGACCAGCGGTCAGGATTCTTCGTTTCATGGACGCTCCTCGATAGGTGACGACATGATGCCACCTCGGAGCGGGTTGTGGGGACAGCGGAAAGACGCGCGCCCGGGCCGGCCCCGGCGCGTCGTGCGCCGGGGCAGACCCGGGCGTCGCCGGACCGGACCCCGATCGGGGCCGGCCGGTGCGTCCGGTGCCCCGCTCAGGTGCGGCGGAGCATCGCGAGGAACATCGCGTCGGTGCCGTGCCGGTGCGGCCAGAGCTGCACCGTCGGCCCGTCACCGAGACCGGGCATGCCCGCCGGCAGCAGCGGCCGGGCGTCGACGAAGTCGACCGGCACCCCGGAGCGGCGGGCCGCCTCGGTGACCGTCACGTGCGTCTCCACCGTGTGCGGGGAGCACGTCACGTAGGCGACCAGCCCGCCCGGACGGGTCGCGCGCAGCGCCGCGGCGAGCAGCTCGCGCTGCAACCGGGTCAGCGGCGGCAGGTCCGAGGGCTGGCGCCGCCAGCGGGACTCCGGCCGGCGGCGCAGCGACCCCAGCCCCGTGCAGGGCGCGTCGACGAGCACCCGGTCGAAGTGCGCCTCCGGCAGCTTCGGGTCCGCGCCGACGGTCCGGCCGTCGATGTTCAGCACGGTCACCGGCAGGCCCCGGGTGGCCTGCTCGACCAGCCGCGCCCGGTGCTCGGAGACCTCGACCGCGGTCAGCCGCGCGTCCCGCTGGGCGGCGAGGGCGCCGAGCAGGCCGGACTTGCCGCCCGGGCCGGCGCACAGGTCCAGCCAGCGCCCGTCCGGGCCGTCGAGCGGAGCCACCGCCAGGGCGTTGGCCACCAGCTGGGAGCCCTCGTCCTGCACGTGGGCCCGCCCCTGGGCGAGCGCCGGCAGGTCGCCGGGCGCCCCGCCGGAGAGATAGACCGCGTACGGGGAGAAGGCCCCCGGCGCGCCGCCGACCTGGTCGGCCAGCTCCGCCGCGTCGGCCAGCCCCGGCCGGGCGCACAGGTGCACCGGCGGGCGCTCGTTGTCCTCGATGAGCAGCCGGGTGGTCTCGCCGAGGTCGCCGCCGAGCGCCTCGGCGAAGGCCCGCACGATCCACTGCGGATGGCTGTACGCCAGGGCGAGGTGCCCGATCGGGTCGCTCTCCGCCGACGGGGCCAGCTTGGCGACCCAGGCGTCGGCGTCCCGGCCGGCGACCTCGCGCAGCACCGCGTTGGCGAAGCCCGTCGCGCCGGGGCCCACCGCGCGGACCAGGTCGACCGTCGAGGAGACCGCGGCGTGCGCCGGCACCCGCGTGTGCAGGAGCTGGTACGCCCCGAGCCGCAGCGCGTCGCGCACCGGCGGATCGATGCGCTGCACGTCCCGCCCGGCGGCGTCGCTGAGGATCGCGTCGAGGGTGCCGAGGTGGCGCAGCGTGCCGTAGGTCAGCTCGGTGGCGAAGGCGGCGTCCCGGCCGACCAGCCCCGCGTCGCGCAGCAGTGACGGGAGCACCAGGTTCGCGTACGCGTCGTCGCGGTGCACCGCCGCGACCGCCTCGTAGGCCGCCTGGCGGGGCAGGTCCACCGCCGGACGGGCCGGGCGCCGGCCGCCGTCGCGGCGGTCACCGCCGCCCCGTGCACCCCACTGGCCGCCCCGCGCCGGGCGCTCGCCGCGCTGACCGCCCGAGGGACGCTCGCCGCGCCCGCCGAACCGGTCACCGCCGGGCCGGTCGCCGCCGGAACGGTCACCGCCGGGCCGGTCGCTGCCGAACCGGTCGCCGCCGGACCGGTCGTCGCGTTCGGTGGAGAAGCGGTCGCCCGAGGGTCGTTCCGAAGGGCCGGTCACGCGAGTTCCTCCCCTGCGGCGACCCGGACGCCCCGCGCCCAGTCGGTCGCGGGCATCGCCCGCTTGCCCGCCGCCCGGACCTCGCCGAGCCGGACCGGGGTGGTGGCCGTGCCGGCCAGCACCCGGGACTTCTCCACCAGCAGCTCGCCCGGCTTCAACTCCGGGCCGTCGGGCACCGGGGTGACCGGGCCCAGCTTGACGCGCTCCCCCCGCAACGTCGTCCAGGGGCCGGGCGCCGGGGTGCACGCCCGGATCCGCCGGTCCACGGCGAAGGCGGGATCGGACCAGCGCACCCGGGCGTCCTCCACGGTCAGCTTCGGCGCCAGCGACACCCCGTCGGCGGGCTGCGGCTCGGCGCGGGCGGTGTTGTCGTCGATCGCGTCGAGGACGGCCACCAGCAGGCCGGCGCCGGAGTGGGCCAGCCGCTCCAACAGGTCGCCGGACGTGTCGGCCGGCCGGATCTCGTCGGTCAGCGTGCCGTAGACCGGGCCGGTGTCCAGCCCCTCCTCCAGTTGGAACACGCTCGCTCCGGTCAGCTCGTCGCCGTGCAGCACGGCGTGCTGCACGGGCGCGGCGCCGCGCCAGGCGGGCAGCAGTGAGAAGTGCAGGTTGACCCACCCGTGGCGGGGGATCTCCAGGGCGGCCGGCGGCACCAGCGCGCCGTAGGCGACCACGGGGACGCAGTCGGGGGCCAGCTCGCGCAGCCGGTCCTGGAACTCCGGCTCACGCGGTCGGGCGGGGGTGAGCACCTCGATCCCGTGCTCGTCGGCCCACGCCCCCACCGGGGAGCGGACCAGCCCGCGACCGCGCCCCGCGGGGGCGTCCGGCCGGGTGACCACGGCGACCAGCTCGTGGCGGGAGGCCGCCACGGCGGCCAGGGCGGGAACGGCGACGGCCGGCGTGCCGGCGAAGATCACGCGCACGGGCTCACCGACCCAGACCGAAAGGGCTGCCGGATACGTGCGGGTTGACCTTGACCGTCGGCGGGGCGGCCGGGTCGTACCACTCCGCCTGGCGGATCGCCTTCATCGCCTCCTTGCGCCCGGCCGGGTCCAGCCGGTCCAGGAAGAGCACCCCGTCGAGGTGGTCGGTCTCGTGCTGCACGCAGCGCGCCATCAGCCCGGTGCCGACGATCTGCATCGGGTCGCCGTAGCCGTTGAAGCCCTTGGCGATCACGTTCTGCCGGCGCTTGGTGTCGAAGTAGAGGCCCGGGATCGACAGGCACCCCTCGGGGCCGTCCTGTTCCTCCTCGTCGGGGAACTCCAGCACCGGGTTGACCAGATGGCCGACCACGTCGTCGACGTCGAAGGTGAACACCCGCAGGCCCACACCGAGCTGCGGCGCGGCGAGGCCGGCGCCGTTCTGCTCACGCATCGTGTCGGTCAGGTCGGCGATGAGCTTGCGCAGCTCGACGTCGAAGTCGACCACCGGATCGGCCGGCGTGCGCAGCACCGGATCCCCGAACAGACGGATGGGCTGGACGGTCACTCGGCATGGCTCCTTCGGCGGGCGGACTGGTGCCGTACCAGTCTACGGAGTGCCGCCGGCCGCCCCGGCCGGCGTACCGCGACGCGACGCCGGCGGTTCCGTGTCGATGGTCACGGAAGGCTCCCGTAGCCGCGCAGGACCGGCCGGGCCCGGTGCCGCGGCGGGGCGGCCGGGGCCGGGCCGGGCGGCGGCGCCGCCGCGGTACGGGGCGGGCGGCTCAGACGCCGGTGCCCGGCTCCCCGGCCAGGACCGCGTCGCCGCCGAGCAGGGCGTGCTCGGGCAGCGGCAGCTCGATGGAGTGCGCGGCCTCCCAGTCGTGGATCAGGCCGGGCCGGGCCTGGGCGGCGAAGTAGTCCACCGCGCTCATCCCGCCGACCACCGGCTCGTCCACCTCGGCGACGAGCCGGGCCGGCACCAGGCGGAAGCCGTTCTGCAGGGCGGCGCTGAGGCGGCGGTGCCCGTCGACGACGAAGAAGTACTCGCCGGTGTAGCCGATCCGCAGGGGCTCCAGCGCCTCGTCGCCGGTCGCGGCGACCTCGCCGACGAACTCCGAGTCCCACAGGTCGCGCAGGTGGGCGATGTCCTCGGTCGGGTAGACCCGGGCCGGGTCGAGCAGCAGCAGCGGGGGCGCGTCGCGCAGCACGTCCGCGCAGAGCCGGCCCTCGTACGCGTCGATGATGTGCTCGATGACCTCGGCGGCCGGGGCGCGGGTGGTGTCGCAGACCAGGTCGTAGTTGCGCAGCCGGGCCTTGTCCACCCCGTAGCGGACGATGAACCGGCCCCGCTCGCTCTCGCTGCGCTCCCGCAGCTTGGCCTTGGCCTCCTCCATGGAGGCATAGCTCTCGGCCGGGCCGGAGGGGCGGGCGAGCACCCGTCGGGCGGCCTCGCCCGGCTCGGTGATCATGTGCACCTTGAGCGCGTCGGTGAAGAAGTGCCAGGCCAGCCGGGAGTCCATGACCAGGCTCTCGCCCGAGGCGGCGATGTCCCGCTGGAGCTGGTCGACGTAGCCGTCGACGGCCTGGTCCAGCTCGGCGTGCAGGTTGAGCTGGAGCGCGGTCATCTGCCGCTCCTGCGCCATCTGGCGGTAGAGGTCACCGACGCTGACCCGGCGCAGGCCGAGCCGCTCGGCGATCTCCACGGAGACGGTGCTCTTGCCGCTGCCGAGGTCACCATTGAAGACGATCGACTGACGAACGGTCACGACTGGTCCACCCCTGATCACCGGCTGTTTGACATCATCGACATCGCGCCGAACCGACGCGCTCCCGCCATCGTCGCGCGATCCTGCGCCTCCAGCCCGGCGCGTCTGGCGCCGCGCTGTGACCTGGAGCCGTCGTACGCCCCGGCATGACGGGCGATGCTATCACCCGCCTGGCGACGCACCGGCGGACACGGCGTGTGACGACGGGCCGGGCCGGGCGGTGGGACCGGCCCCGGAGCACCCGGGCCGCCGGTCAGAAGAGAGCCAGCGGGTCGACCTGGAGGCGGACCGGGTCGGCGGCCTTGCGGGCGGTGCGCACCCCGGCCGCCGAGTGCAGCGCGCCGGCCAGCGCGGCGGCCCGGGCCCGGGGGACCCGGACCAGCATCCGCTCCCGCTCCCCGTCGGCCGGCACCGGCCCGAGCAGCTCGGCCTCCGCCGGCAGCCGGGCCTCGGCCAGCAGGTCGGCGACCGCGGCCGGCGCGCCGGTGACGCTGGCCATCCGCACCGCCGGCGGAAAGCCCAGCTCCCGCCGCTCGGCCAGCTCCCGGGCGGCGAACCAGCCGGCGTCCCAGCGCAGCAGGGCCTGCACGGGGGCGAGGGCCCCGTCGGCGACCACCACCACCCGACCGCCGGCGGAGGCGGGCCGGGCCAGCGCGGCGGCCGCCAGCCAGCGGCGCAGCGCCTCCTCCCCCGCCCGCAGGTCGGCCCGGGTGAGCAGGGCCCACGAGTCGAGCAGCAGCACGGCCCCGAAGCCGCCCTCGGCGACCGGCTCGGCGCCGGGGGTGGCGATGACCAGGCCGGCGCCGCCCGGGACCGCGGCCAGCACCTCCTCCCGCCCGGAGGTGCGCACCGGCACGCCGGGGAAGGCCCGGCCCAGCTCCTCGGCGGTGCGGCGGGCGCCGGTGACGGAGGCGCGCAGCCGCCGTCCGCCGCACTCCGGGCAGGCGTACGCGGCGGCGACCCGGCCGCACCAGCGGCAGGCGGGGGTGCCCTCGGCGGAGGGCAGCGCGAGCGGCCCGGCGCAGTGCGCGCACCGGGCCGGGGTGCGGCACTCGGCGCAGGCCACCGAGGGCAGGTAGCCGCGGCGGGGCACCTGGACCAGCACCGGCAGGTCGGCCCGGAGCGCCTCCCGGGCGGTGGTCCAGGCGAGGCTGGGCAGCCGGGCGGTGGCCGCCCCGGGGTCCCGGGCCAGCTGCGGGTCGTCGCCGGTGGGCGCGATCGCCGGCATCCGGGCCCGGACGGTGGCCCGGTCGGCCACCACCTCGCGGGCCCACCCGGTCTCCACCAGCAGCTGCGCCTCGGCGGTGCGGGTGTACCCGCCCACCAGGGCTGCGGCGTCACCGAGCTGGGCGCGGGTGAGCAGCACATCCCGAGCGTGCGGATAGGGGGCCCGGGGCTCGGCGTGCAGGTCGTCGCCGTCGTCCCAGATCGCCACCAACCCGAGGCGGGCGACCGGGGCGAACATCGCGGCCCTGGTGCCGACCACCACCGCCACGTCGCCGCGCCGGGCCGCGAGGAACGCCCGGTAGCGCCGGGCGGGGCCGAGCGCCGCGGAGAGGCAGACGTGCCGCCCCGGGCCCAGGGCGGCGTGCAGGGCGGCGTCGAGGCGGTCCAGGTCGCGGTTGTCGGCGACGACCACCACCGCGCCCCGGCCGCCGGCCACGGTGGCGGCGACGGCCTCGGCGTAGCGGGCGGGCCAGTCCTCCCCGGGCAGCGCGGACCAGACCGCCCGGGGGGGCCGCCCGTCGGCGAGCGCCCGGAGCATGGCCGGCCCGGCCGGGTAGTCCCGCCACGCGTCGGGACCGGGCCCGGCCGGCGGGGCGCCCGGGGCCCCCGCCGGTACGGCGACGCCCACCCCGGCGGAGTCTCCGTCCGGCACGGCGGAGTCCGCGTCCGGCACGGCGGAGTCCGCGTCCGGCACGGCGGTGGAATCGTCCGGCGCGGCGGATTCTTCGGCGGGAGCGGCGGCGCGGGCGCGGACGTCCTTCTCGACCCGGGCGTGCCGGGGCGGAACGGCGAGGCGGAGCACGTCGGCGAGGCTGCCGGCGTAGCGGTCCGCGACCGCCCGGGCCAGCCGGGCGACCTCCGGCGCGAGCACCGGCTCGGGCGAGACGACCTTCTCCAGGTACGCCAGCCGGCCGGTGTGCCCCGAATCGTCGGCCCGCTCCAGCAGCCAGCCGTCGACGAGCTGCCCCGCGAAGCGGACCTTCACGCGCACGCCGGGGACGGCGTCGGCGTCCAGCTCGGCCGGGACGAGGTAGTCGAACGGCCGGTCCAGGTGGGCCAGGGGGACGTCGACGCAGACGCGAGCGACCGGCGACCCGTCCGCGGGTCGCCGGTCGCTGCGCCTGGTGCCGGTCAGGCTCCCGCGGCCGACTTGAGGTCGGCGGCCCGGTCGGTGCTCTCCCAGGTCAGGTCCGGCAGCTCCCGGCCGAAGTGGCCGTAGGCGGCGGTCTGCTGGTAGATCGGGCGGAGCAGGTTCAGGTCCCGGATGATGGCGGCCGGGCGCAGGTCGAAGACCTCGGAGACGGCCTTCTCGATCGAGGCGACCGGCACGGTCTCGGTGCCGAACGTCTCGACGAAGAGGCTGACCGGGTGGGCCTTGCCGATCGCGTAGGCGACCTGGACCTCGCACCGCTCGGCCAGGCCGGCGGCGACCACGTTCTTGGCCACCCAGCGCGTCGCGTACGCCGCCGAGCGGTCCACCTTCGACGGGTCCTTGCCGGAGAACGCGCCGCCGCCGTGGCGGGCGTAGCCGCCGTACGTGTCGACGATGATCTTGCGTCCGGTCAGGCCGGCGTCGCCCATCGGCCCGCCGATCTCGAACCGGCCGGTCGGGTTGACCAGCAGCCGGTAGCCGTCGGTGTCCAGCCCGAGGCTCTCCAGCTCCGGCGCGATGACGTGCTCGCGCACGTCGGGGGTGAGCAGCGAGTCCAGCGAGATGTCCGCGGCGTGCTGGCTGGAGACGACCACCGTGTTGAGCCGGACGGGGCGCAGCCCCTCGTACTCGATGGTGACCTGGGTCTTGCCGTCGGGCCGCAGGTACGGGATCGTGCCGTCCTTGCGGACCTGGGAGAGCCGCCGGGCCAGCCGGTGCGCCAGGGCGATGGGCAGCGGCATCAGCTCCGGCGTCTCGGAGCAGGCGAAGCCGAACATCATGCCCTGGTCGCCGGCGCCCTGCGCGTCCAGCGCGCTCTCCGACGCCCCGGTACGCAGCTCGAAGGCGTTGTCGACGCCCTGCGCGATGTCCTCGGACTGGGCGCCGATGGAGACGCTGACGCCGCAGGAGGCGCCGTCGAAGCCCTTCTTGGACGAGTCGTAGCCGATGTCGAGGATGGTCCGGCGGACGATGGTCGGGATGTCGGCGTACGCCTTGGTGGTCACCTCGCCCGCGATGTGCACCTGACCGGTGGTGATCAGGGTCTCCACGGCGACGCGGCTGCGTGGGTCCTCGGCGAGCAGGGCGTCGAGAATCCCATCGCTGATCTGGTCGGCGATCTTGTCCGGGTGGCCTTCCGTGACCGATTCGGAAGTGAAGAGGCGGCGTGTCACGGCACTCCTAAATTGTGGAAGTCGTTCCGCGGCAGTGTAGTCATCCGCGGCAGAGCCTGGCCCCTTCGGTCGTGCCCCGTTCCAGCCGTCAGGAACGGCCGGGCAACCGGGCAACCACGAGATCCCAGACGCCGTCGGCGAGGTCCTCCTTGGACCGTTCGGGCATCCGGCTGACCGAACCGTCCGCGCCGATGACCGTCGCCGCGTTGGTCTCGGCGCCGAAGACCTTGTCGGGCCCGACCTCGTTGATCACGACGAGGTCCGCCCGCTTGCGGGCGAGCTTGGCCCGGCCGTTGGCCTCGGCGTCGCCCGTCTCCGCGGCGAACACCACCAGCACCTGCTCCGGGCGACGACGCCGGCCCAGCTCGGCCGCGATGTCCGGGTTGGTGACGAGCTCGATGGTGGGCGCGCTGCCGTCGTCCGACTTCTTGATTTTGCCAGGCGCGTAGGTCGCGGGACGGAAATCGGCCGGAGCCGCCGCCATCACCACCGCGTCGGCCTCGGCGGCCGCCGCAAGCGTGGCGTCGCGCAGCTCGCCCGTGGTGCCGACCCGGACCAGGTCGACGCCGGCGGGATCGGGCAGCGAGACGTTGGCCGAGATCAGGGTGACCCGGGCGCCCCGGGCCACCGCGCAGCGGGCGAAGGCGTAGCCCTGCTTGCCCGAGGAGCGGTTGCCCAGGAAGCGGACCGGGTCGAGGGGCTCGCGGGTGCCGCCGGCGGTCACCACCACGTGCCGCCCGGCCAGGTCGGCGGGGGCCCCGACGCCCCGGGCCAGCGCCCGGCGGGCGACCGCGAAGATCTCCGCCGGGTCGGGCAGCCGGCCCTTGCCGGTGTCCGCCCCGGTGAGCCGGCCGACGGCGGGCTCGACGACGCGCACGCCCCGGGAGCGCAGCGTCGCGACGTTGGCGACGGTGGCCGGGTGCTCCCACATCTCGGTGTGCATGGCCGGGGCCAGCACCACCGGGCAGCGGGCGGTCAGCAGCGTGTTGGTGAGCAGGTCGTCGGCGAGGCCGTGGGCGGCCTTGGCCAGCAGGTCGGCGGTGGCCGGCGCGACCACCACCAGGTCGGCCTGCTGGCCGAGCCGGACGTGCGGCACCTCGTGCACGTCCGACCAGACGTCGTCGGCGACGGGCTGGCCGGAGAGCGCGGCCCAGGTAGGGGCCCCGACGAAGCGCAACGCCGACGCGGTCGGCACGACCCGGACCTGGTGGCCCGACTCGGTGAAGAGTCGCAGCAGCTCGCACGCCTTGTAGGCGGCGATGCCACCGCCGACCCCGAGGACGATCCGGGGGGACATCGACGCGCGGCGGGTTACGGCTGGTCGGTCGGCTCGGCGGTGAGCAGGCCCGCGTTGATCTCGCGCATGGCGATGGAGAGCGGCTTCTCCTGGGGCGTGGTCTCGACCAGGGGGCCGACGTATTCCAGCAGACCCTCACCGAGCTGGCTGTAGTAGGCGTTGACCTGGCGTGCGCGCTTGGCGGCGAAGATCACCAGCGCGTACTTCGAGGTCGTCTTCTCGAGAAGCTCGTCGATCGGCGGGTTGGTGATGCCTTCGGGGTTTGCGATGGATCCCACGAATTAACCTCTGCGTCTATCGCACCGCGCGCGGCGGTGCTGGCGGTCCACCACGCACGTGCGGTGGCGCCGGAGCCAGGAAAGAAGAACCGGACAAGCCTACCAGCTCGTCGACGACCCGCCCGGTGAGGTCGTGCGCGAGGGTGTGTGCGAAGGCGGCCGGCGTGACCTGCGGGGGGACCGTCCCCGGCGGGTGCAGCAGCACCAGCCGGGCGTCGGGCAGCACCGCCCGGACCAGCAGCGCGCCGGCGAGGTCGAGGCCGATCAGCACCGGCTGACCGGCGGCGAGCCGGGACCGCAGCGGTTCGAGGGGGGTACCGCGCCGGTGGGGCCCGGCCCGGCTCCACTCCAGCAGCTCCCCGGCGGCGACCATCCGGTCGAACTCGGCGGGGGTCAGGAAGAGCCGGTCGACGCCGTCCAGCTCGCGCTCCCGGCGCGGGCGCGTGGTGGCCGGCACCGGGACCCAGACGGACGGAGAACGCGCCCGGACGCGCTCGACGACACTCTCCGTGCCGGAGCCCGAAGGCCCCGTCAGGACAGTGAGCCGAGCCGCCGGGCGCGCCTCGTCATCCGTGCTCACTGCTTGTTTCTACACGCAGCCAGCCTCAGTTGGCGGCGAACTCTCCAAGCAGTGCCTTGCGCTGCTGCTCGCCGAGGCCACGCAGGCGACGGCTGTCGGCGATCTTGAGCTTCTCCATGATCTGGGTGGCCCGGATCTTGCCGATACCCGGCATCGCCTGCAGCACGGCGGAGACCTTGAGCTTGCCGACGACGTCGTCGGACTCGGCACGCTCGAGGACGGCTCCGAGGGTGGTCTTGCCCTGCTTGAGCTGCTCCTTCAGCTCAGCACGGGCCTTGCGGATCTCCGCGGCCTTCTCCAGCGCGGCAGCGCGCTGTTCGGGGGTCAGTGACGGGAGCGGCACCAGTTCTCCTCAGGTCCCTATCGCGACGGGCGGGACGCACCGCCGCATCTGTGAAACGTGGTGTCGCTGTGAACCAAGGGGTCCGTGGTTCCCAGCGCGGGGAAAACTAGCGGTAGACGGCGCATTCGGCAACGTGGGCGCGCGATGATCTTCGCAAAAGGTGACCGAGCCGTCAGTCAGGCTCCAGCGACGAGGGCGGCCCGGCAGTCGGTCAGGGCCCGGTCGGCGGCGGCCCGCAGCGCGTCCGGATCAGGGCCCGCGCCCAGCACCTCGCGGGAGTACGAGGGCAGCACCGCGGGCAGGGCGGAGCCGAAGACGACGCGCAGATCCGCCGCGGTGCCACCCTGCGCCCCGAGGCCCGGGGCGAGCAGCGGACCGTTCACCGCGGACAGGTCGTGGCCGGTGTCACCGATGGTCGCGCCGACCACCAGCCCGACGCTTCCGAGCGGCTGCGCACCCGCGTTGAGCTGGGAAATCTCGTCGATGACGACCTGCGCCACGGTGCGCCCGTCGGCGGTGCGGGCGCGCTGCACGGCGGCGCCCTCGGGGTTGGAGGTGAGCGCCAGCACGAAGACCCCGCCGCCGTGCTCGGCGGCCAGTTCGAACATCGGCGCGAGCGCGCCGACGCCGAGGTACGGGCTCGCCGTCACCGCGTCCACATGGACCGGGCTGGATGGGTCGAGGTACGCCGAGGCGTACGCGGCGACGGTCGAGCCGATGTCGCCACGCTTGACGTCCAACAGAACGAGCGAGCCGGCTTCGCGCAACTGTCGGATAGTTGACTCTAGAATCGCCATACCTTTCGAGCCGAACCGCTCGAAAAAGGCCGACTGGGGCTTGACCACCGCGACCCGGTCACCGAGGGCTTCCGCGACTGTCCGGGCGAACCGGTCAAGCCCGCGGACGTCGTCGTCGAGCCCCCAGCGGGCCAGCAGCCCCGGGTGCGGGTCGATGCCGACGCAGAGCGGCCCCCGCTCGGTGACGGCCCGGTGCAGGCGGGCGCCGAAGCTCTCCATCCGGTTCTCTCCCTCTCCTCGGCGCCCCGGGGCGTCCACCGCCGGGCGCGCTCCTGTCGCGGGCGGCGCGCGCCGCCCGCGTACTCCCGCCGGAGCGTGACCGGCGGGCTCAGCCCGCCCGCACGGCGGCGGCGACCCCGGCGGCGATCCGGGCCAGGTCGGCGTCGTCGGTGACGTACGGCGGCATGGTGTAGACCAGGTCGCGGAACGGCCGCAGCCAGACCCCCTCGGCGACCGCGGCGGCGGTGGCGGCGGGCAGGTCCACCTCGCGGTCGAGCTGGACCACGCCGATCGCGCCGAGCACCCGCACGTCCGTCACCCCCGGCGCGCCGCGCAACGGCTCCAGGCCGGCCCGCAGGCCCGCCTGCACCCTCGCCACCTGCCCCGCCCAGTTCCCGGCTTTCAGCAGGCCGAGGGAGGCGTTGGCGACCGCGCACGCCAGCGGGTTGCCCATGAACGTCGGCCCGTGCGCCAGCACCCCGCCGGCGGAGATGCCCCGGGCGACCTCCGCCGTGCAGAGCGTGGCGGCCAGGGTGAGGTACCCGCCGGTGAGCGCCTTGCCCACGCACATCACGTCGGGCGCCACCCCGGCGTGCTCGGCGGCGAACATGGCGCCCGTCCGGCCGAAGCCGGTGGCGATCTCGTCGAAGATCAGCAGCACCCCGTGCGCCCGGGTCACCTCGCGCAGCACCCGCAGGTAGTGCGGATGGTGGAAGCGCATCCCGCCCGCGCCCTGGACCACCGGCTCCACGACGACCGCGGCCAGCTCGTGGGCGTGCCGCTCGACCGCCTCGACCAGGGCCGCCTCGTAGGCCGGCTCGGGCGGGGTGTCGAAACCGCCGGGCGGCACCGGGGCGAAGACCTGCCGGGGCAGCACGTCGCCCCAGAGGTGGTGCATGCCGCCCTCGGGGTCGCAGACGCTCATCGGGTGGAACGTGTCGCCGTGGTAGCCGCCCCGCCAGGTGCCCAGCCGGCGGCGCTGCGGCCGGCCGGTGGCCCGCTGGTACTGCAGGCACATCTTGACCGCGACCTCGACGCCGACCGAGCCGGAGTCGGCCAGGAAGACGTGCTCCAGCCCGTCCGGGGCCAGCTCGACCAGGGTGGTGGTCAGGCGGACCGCCGGGGCGTGGGTGAGCCCGCCGAACATCACGTGGCTCATCCGGCCGAGCTGGTCGGTCACCGCCGCGTCGAGCACCGGGTGCCGGTAGCCGTGGATCGCCGCCCACCACGACGACATCCCGTCGACCAGCTCCCGGCCGTCGGCCAGCCGCAGCCGTACGCCCGCCGCGCTCTGCACCACGTGGGGCGCGCTGGCGGGCGGCAGGGCCGCGTACGGGTGCCAGACGTGCGCCCGGTCGGCGGCCAGGATCTCCTCGGGGGTCACCCGCCCGTCCTCGCGGCGCGGGCGGCGGCGCGGACCAGGGCCGGCCCGCGGTAGATGAAGCCGGTGTAGAGCTGGACCAAAGCGGCGCCGGCGTCGAACATGCGGGCCGCGGCGTCCGGGTCCACGATGCCCCCGACGCCGATCACCGGCAGCCGGCCGCCGGCCTCCCGGTGCACGAAGGCGACCACCTCGCGGGCGCGGTCGGCGAGCGGGCGGCCCGAGAGGCCGCCGGTCTCCGCGCCGCGTGCCCGGTCGGCGGGGGCGATGCCGTCGCGGGCGAGCGTGGTGTTGGTGGCGATCACCCCGGCGGCGCCCCGGGCCAGGCAGACCTCCAGCAGCTCGGCGATCGCCGGCTCGGTGAGGTCCGGCGCGATCTTCACCAGCACCGGCTTCTCCCCCACCAGCGCCGCCAGGATGGCGTCCAGGTGCGCCCTGTCCTGCAGGGAGCGCAGGCCCGGGGTGTTCGGCGAGGAGACGTTGACCGCGAAGTAGTCGCCGTGCTCGCGCAGCGCGCGGTACGAGGCCAGGTAGTCCGCCACCGCCTCGTCCAGCGGGGTCACCTTGGACTTGCCCAGCGAGATGCCCAGCGGCACCCCGATCGGGCGGGGCAGCGCGGCGAGCCGGGCCGCGAGGGCCCCGGCGCCGGCGTTGTTGAAGCCCATCCGGTTCACCACGGCCTCGCTGTCGCGCAGCCGGAACAGCCGGGGCCGGGGGTTGCCCGGCTGCGGGTGGGCGGTGACCGTGCCGACCTCGACGAAGCCGAAGCCCAGCGCGGGCCAGGCGGGCAGCGCCGCGCCGTCCTTGTCCATGCCGGCGGCGAGCCCGACCGGGTTGGGGAACTCGACGCCGAACACGGTGCGCGGCGCGCGGACGGCGTAGCGGGCCCGCAGCACGGCCAGGGCCGCCGGCCGGCGGGAGAGCCCCGCCAGCCGGCGCAGCGTCCACTCGTGCGCGGCCTCGGCGTCCCCGCCCCCGATCCGGAACAGCCCGGGCCGCACGACCCGTTCGAACATCACCGCGCGCTCGCCGGGGCGGTCACTCGGCGGCCCGCAGGGCGGCGTGCAGCTCCTGCAGCGGGCGGACCTGCATGTCGCCCCGGATCCGCGCCTCGATGCCCATCACCGCCGCCGCCGCGCCCGGCACCGTGGTGATGCACGGGATGTCCGCCGTGACGGCGGCGCTGCGGATCTCGTAGCCGTCGGAACGTGCGCTCGCGCCCGAGCCCTGCGGAGTGTTGATCACCAGCGCCACGGCGCCGCCGAGGATCAGCGACACCGCGTCCTCGCCCCCGTCGGACTCGTAGTGCTTGCGGATCTGCTCGCAGGCGATGCCGTGCCGGCGCAGCACCTCCGCCGTGCCGGTGGTGGCGACGATCTCGAAACCCAAATCGGCCAGGCGCTTGATCGGGAAGATCATGCCGCGCTTGTCCCGGTTGGCGACCGAGACGAAGATCTTCCCGGCGGTCGGCAGCGAGCCGTACGCGGCCGACTGCGACTTGGCGAAGGCGTGCCCGAAGGCGACGTCGATGCCCATCACCTCGCCCGTGGACTTCATCTCAGGGCCGAGCAGCGAGTCCACGCCCTTGCCGGTGGGGGTGCGGAACCGCTTGAACGGCAGCACCGCCTCCTTGACCGCGATCGGGGCGCCGGCCGGCAGCGAGCCGCCGTCCCCGGTCGCCGGGAGCAGCCCCTCGGCGCGCAGCTCGGCGATGGTGGCGCCCAGCGCGATCCGGGCCGCCGCCTTCGCCAGCGGCACCGCCGTCGCCTTGGAGACGAAGGGCACCGTCCGGGACGCGCGCGGGTTCGCCTCCAGCACGTAGAGCATGTCGTCCTTCAGCGCGTACTGCACGTTGAGCAGGCCGCGCACGCCGACGCCCCGGGCGATCGCCTCGGTGTAGCGGCGCACCTGGGCCACGTGCGAGCCCGCCAGGGTGATCGGCGGCAGCGCGCAGGACGAGTCACCGGAGTGGATGCCGGCCTCCTCGATGTGCTCCATCACCCCGCCGAGGTAGACCTCGCCGTCGGCGTCGCAGAGCGCGTCCACGTCGATCTCGATGGCGTCGTCGAGGAAGCGGTCGACCAGCACCGGGTGGTCCGGGGAGATCTCGGTGGCCCGCCCGATGTAGCCACGCAGCGTGGCGTCGTCGTAGACGATCTCCATGCCCCGCCCGCCCAGCACGTACGACGGCCGGACCAGCACCGGGTAGCCGATCTCGTCGGCGATCGCCTTCGCCTCGTCGTACGAGGTCGCCATGCCGTGCGCCGGGGCGCGCAGCCCGGCCCGGGCCAGCACCGCCCCGAACGCGCCCCGCTCCTCGGCCAGGTGGATCGACTCCGGGGAGGTGCCGACGACCGGCACGCCCGCGTCCTTCAGCCGCTGCGCCAGGCCCAGCGGCGTCTGCCCGCCGAGCTGCACGATCACCCCGACCACGCCCGGCCCGCCGGCCGCCCTGCCGGAGGAGTCCTCGGCGTGCCAGACCTCCAGCACGTCCTCGAAGGTGAGCGGCTCGAAGTAGAGCCGGTCGGCGGTGTCGTAGTCGGTGGAGACCGTCTCCGGGTTGCAGTTGACCATCACGGTCTCGTAGCCGGAGCCCGCCGCCCCGCCGAGCGGCGCGCTGCGCAGCGCTTGTACCGCGTGCACGCAGGAGTAGTCGAACTCGATGCCCTGGCCGATCCGGTTCGGCCCGGAGCCCAGGATCATCACCTTCGGCCGGGCCGACGGCACGACCTCCGTCTCCTGGTCGTACGTCGAGTAGTGGTAGGGCGTGGTCGCCTCGAACTCGGCGGCACAGGTGTCCACCGTCTTGTAGACCGGGCGGACGTCGAGGCGGTGCCGCAGCGTCCGTACGCCGTCCTCGGCGGCCAGCTCCGGGCGCAGCGCGGCCAGCTGCCGGTCCGACAGGCCGGCCCGCTTCGCCCGGCGCAGCAGCTCGGCGTCGAGCACCGGGGCGTCCACGATCTCCGCGCGCAGCTCGACGAGGGCGGCGATCTGGTCCAGGAACCAGGGGTCGATCCCGCCGGACGCGGCGGCGACCTCGGCGATGGACGCGCCGAGGCGCAGCGCCCGCTCGACGGTGTAGAGCCGGCCGTCGTGCGGCATCCGCAGCGCGGCGAGGGTGTTCTCCTTCGTCGCGCCGGCCGGGTCGGGCAGCGTCCAGAAGCCGGTCGCCTTCGTCTCCAGCGAGCGCATCGCCTTGTTCAGCGCCTCGCTGAAGTTGCGGCCGAGGCTCATCGCCTCGCCGACGGACTTCATCGTGGTGGTCAGCTCCGGGTCCGCGCCCGGGAACTTCTCGAACGCGAACCGGGGGATCTTCACCACCACGTAGTCCAGGGTCGGCTCGAACGCCGCCGGGGTCTTCAGGGTGATGTCGTTGGGGATCTCGTCGAGGGTGTAGCCGATGGCCAGCTTCGCGGCGATCTTCGCGATCGGGAAGCCGGTGGCCTTGGAGGCCAGCGCCGACGACCGGGACACCCGGGGGTTCATCTCGATCACCACGATCCGGCCGTCGGCCGGGTTGACGGCGAACTGGATGTTGCAGCCGCCGGTGTCCACCCCGACCTCGCGCAGCACCGCGATGCCCAGGTCGCGCAGCTGCTGGTACTCGCGGTCGGTGAGCGTCATGGCCGGGGCGACGGTGACGCTGTCGCCGGTGTGCACGCCCATCGGGTCGACGTTCTCGATCGAGCAGACCACCACGACGTTGTCGTGCCGGTCGCGCATCAGTTCGAGCTCGTACTCCTTCCAGCCGAGCACGCTCTCCTCGATGAGCACCTCGTGCACGGGGCTGGCGGCCAGCCCGTCGCCGGCGATGCGGGCCAGGTCCTCCGGGGTGTGCGCCATGCCGGAGCCGAGGCCGCCCATGGTGAACGACGGCCGGATCACCACCGGCAGGCCCAGCTCGTCGACCGTGGCCTCGACCTCCGCCATCGAGTGGCAGACCCGGGAGCGGGGCACCAGGCCCGCCGGGTCGTCGAGACCCAGGCGTACGCCGGCCTTGGCGACGATCTCCTTGAACAGCTGCCGGTCCTCGCCGCGGTTGATCGCCTCGATGTTGGCGCCGATCAGCTCCACGCCGTACTTCTCCAGCACGCCCGCCTCGTGCAGGGCGACGGCCGTGTTCAGCGCGGTCTGCCCGCCGAGGGTGGGCAGGATCGCGTCGGGACGCTCCTTGGCGATCACCAGCTCGACGAACTCCGGGGTGATCGGCTCGACGTACGTGGCGTCGGCGAACTCGGGGTCCGTCATGATCGTCGCCGGGTTCGAGTTGACCAGGCTGACCCGGATCCCCTCGCTGCGCAGCACCCGGCAGGCCTGGGTGCCGGAGTAGTCGAACTCGCAGGCCTGCCCGATCACGATCGGCCCGGAGCCGATCACCAGGATGTGCTTCAGATCGGTCCGCTTAGGCATGTGTGCGCCCCTCGCTCTGGGTCCGGCCCTCGATGAGCTCGGCGAAGCGGTCGAAGAGGTAGTCCGCGTCGTGCGGACCGGCCGCCGCCTCCGGGTGGTACTGGACGGTGAAGGCGGGCACGTCCTTCGCCCGCAGCCCCTCGACCACGTTGTCATTGAGGCAGACATGACTGACCTGAACGCCACCGAACTCGGTCTCGATCACCGCATCGGGTACGACCGCGCCGTGGCCCGCGCCGGGGACCTCGACCGCGAAGCCGTGGTTGTGGCTGGTCACCTCGACCTTGCCGGTGACCCGGTCGAGCACCGGCTGGTTGATCCCCCGGTGGCCGTAGCCGAGCTTGTAGGTGCCGAAGCCCAGCGCCCGGCCGAGGATCTGGCTGCCGAAGCAGATGCCGAACAGCGGCACCCGCCGGCGCAGCACCTCCCGCGCCAGGGCCACCGGCCCGTCGGCGGTGGCCGGGTCGCCCGGGCCGGGCGAGAGGAAGACCGCGTCCGCGCCGGTGGCGAGCAGGTCGTCGATGGTGGAGCCGGCCGGCAGCACGTGGGTGGTGACCCCGCGGGCGGCGAGCCGGCGCGGGACGTTGCGCTTGATGCCCAGGTCCAGCGCGGCGACCGTGAAGCGGTGCTCGCCGGAAGCCGCCACCACGTACGGCTTCGCCGTGGTGACCTCGGCGGACAGGTCCGCGCCGGCCATCTCCGGGGCCTGCCGCACCCGGGCCAGCAGCGCCCGGGGGTCGGTCTCGACGCTGGAGATGCCGACCCGCATCGCGCCGCGCTCGCGCAGGTGCCGGGTCAGCGCCCGGGTGTCGACGCCGCTGACGCCGACGACGCCCTCGGCGGCCAGCCGCTCCTCCAGCCCGCCGGTGGCCCGCCAGTTCGAGCCGATGCGGGCCGGGTCGCGGACCACGTAGCCGGCGACCCAGATCCGGCCGGACTCGTCGTCCTCGCCGTTGACGCCGGTGTTGCCGATGTGCGGGGCGGTCTGCACCACCACCTGACGGTGGTAGGACGGGTCGGTCAGCGTCTCCTGGTAGCCGGTCATGCCGGTGTTGAAGACCGCCTCGCCGAAGGTCTCCCCGACGCTGCCGTACGCCTCGCCGTGGAACGTCCGCCCGTCCTCCAGGACGAGGATCGCCGATTGTCTGCGGGTCATGCTGCGTCTCCTTCGATCCGGACTGCGGGGCTCCGCTCCGCTGCACTCCTCGCTCGGATCACTTGAGGGCCTTTCCGTCCAGGACCGTCGGCTCGCCGCGCAGGAAGGTCGCCACGATGCGACCCGGCAGCGTCATGCGGGCGTACGGGGTGTTGCGGCTACGGCTGGCCAGCTCCGCCGGCTCGATGGTGCGGCGGGCGGCCGGGTCGACCAGGGTCAGGTTCGCCGGCACGCCGGGCGCCGGGTCGAGGCCGTGCCCCTCCAGCCCGGCGATCCGGGCCGGGGTGCGCGACATCCGCTCGGCGATCAGGTCCCACTGCGGGCCGAGCACGTCGAGGGCGATCGACAGCGCCGTCTCCAGGCCGAGCATGCCCGGCCGGGCGTACGCCCACTCGCACTCCTTGTCCTCCACCGCGTGCGGGGCGTGGTCGGTGGCGACGATGTCGATCACGCCCTCGACCAGGGCCGCCCGCAGCGCGGCGACGTCGGTCGCGGTACGCAGCGGCGGGTTGACCTTGTAGACCGGGTCGTAGGTCTCGGCCCGGGAGTCGGTGAGCAGCAGGTGGTGCGGGGTGACCTCGGCGGTGACCCGGACGCCCCGGGCCTTGGCCTGGCGCAGCACCTCGACGCTGCCGGCGGTGGAGACGTGGCACACGTGCAGGCGGCTGCCGACGTGCTCGGCGAGCAGCACGTCCCGGGCGATGATCGCCTCCTCGGCGACCGCCGGCCAACCGGTCAGGCCGAGCCGGGTCGAGACCTCGCCCTCGTGCATCTGCGCGCCCTCGGTGAGCCGGGGCTCCTCGGCGTGCTGGGCGATGATCCCGTCGAACGCCTTCACGTACTCCAGCGCCCGGCGCATCAGCCTCGGGTCGGCGACGCAGTGCCCGTCGTCGGAGAAGATCCGCACCCGGGCCGCCGAGTCGGCCATCGCGCCCAGCTCGGCGAGGTGCTCGCCGGCCAGGCCGACGGTGACCGCCCCGATCGGCTGCACGTCCACCAGCCCGGCCTCCCGGCCCAGCCGCCAGACCTGCTCGACCACGCCGGCGGTGTCGGCCACCGGCGAGGTGTTGGCCATCGCGCAGACCGCCGTGTAGCCGCCGAGCGCCGCCGCCCGGGACCCCGACTCGACGGTCTCGGCGTCCTCCCGGCCCGGCTCGCGCAGGTGGGTGTGCAGGTCGACCAGGCCGGGCAGGGCGACCAGCCCGGTGCCGTCGACGACCGTCGCCTCCGGCGCGCTGAGCCCGGCGCCGACGGCCGCGACGACGCCGTCGCGGATCAGCACGTCGGTCGGCGCGGCGCCGACGACGCTGACGTTGGAGATCAGGTACGAGCTCACCGGTTGTTCCCCCCGAGCAGCAGGTAGAGGACGGCCATCCGCACGGAGACCCCGTTGGCGACCTGTTCGACGATGGTGGAGCGGGGCGAGTCGGCGACCTCGGGCGTGATCTCCATCCCCCGGTTCATCGGGCCGGGGTGCATGACGATCGCGTGTTCGGGCAGCCGGCGCATCCGCGGGCCGTCCAGGCCGTAGCGGCGGGCGTACTCGCGGGCGGACGGGAAGTAGGAGGCGTTCATCCGCTCCCGCTGCACCCGCAGCATCATCACCACGTCCGACTGCGGCAGCACCGCGTCGAGGTCGTAGGAGACGTCGGTGCCGGGCGCGAGCGCCTGCGCGATGTGGACGGGGATCAGCGTCGGCGGCCCGACCAGGGTCACCTTGGCGCCGAGCGTGGACAGCAGCAGGACGTTGGAGCGGGCCACCCGGCTGTGCAGGACGTCCCCGACCACCGCGACCGACAGGCCGGCCAGCCGCCCCAGCCGGGAGCGCATCGTGTACGCGTCGAGCAGCGCCTGGGTGGGGTGCTCGTGGGTGCCGTCACCGGCGTTGACCACCGAGCCGTCGACCCAGTCGGCGAGCCGGTGCGGGGCGCCGGAGGCCGGGTGCCGGACGACCACCGCGTCGGCCCCCATCGCCTGCAGGGTCAGCGCGGTGTCCTTCAGGCTCTCGCCCTTGGTCACGCTGGAGCCCTTGGCCGAAAAGTTGATCACATCGGCGCTGAGCCGCTTCGCGGCCGCCTCGAAGGAGATCCGGGTCCGCGTGGAGTCCTCGTAGAAGAGGTTGACCACCGTGCGTCCGCGCAGCGCGGGCAGCTTCTTGACCTCCCGGCCGGCGACGGTGGCCATCTCGGCGGCCGTGTCCAGGATCTCGGTGGCGGTGGCGGCGTCCAGGTCGGCGCCGGAGAGCAGGTGGCGGATCACTGGCTCTGCCGCCTTTCGTTCGCGACTGCGGGGCTCCGCTGCGCTGCACTCCTCGCGCTCACCGGGGCCTGCCTTTCGTTCGCGACTGCGGGGCTCCGCTGCGCTGCACTCCTCGCGCTCACCGGGGCCTGCCTTTCGTTCGCGACTGCGGGGCTCCGCTGCGCTC
>NZ_JBFABA010000030.1:53949-65426 GCF_040640115.1 Micromonospora sp. NPDC023644
GCACTCCTCGCGCTCACCGGTTCCCCCCGTACAACTTGACCTCGTCGACGCCGTCGGTCTCCGCCAGGGTGACCTTCACGCTCTCCGCCAGCGAGGTCGGGATGTTCTTGCCGACGTAGTCGGCGCGGATCGGCAGCTCGCGGTGGCCGCGGTCGACCAGGACGGCGAGCTGGACGGACGCCGGCCGCCCCACGTCGTTGAGCGCGTCGAGCGCGGCCCGCACCGTGCGGCCGGAGAAGAGCACGTCGTCGACGAGGACGACCCGCTTGCCGTCGATGCCGCCGGGCGGCACCTGGGTCGGCCCGACCGCGCGGGTGGCGTGCCGGCGCAGGTCGTCGCGGTAGAGGGTGATGTCGAGCACGCCGACCGGGACGGTCACGTCCTCGAAGGTGCTGATCCGGGCGGCGAGCCGCTTCGCGAGCGGGGCGCCCCGGGTGGGGATGCCGAGCAGCACCGTGTTCTCGGCGCCCTGGGTCTTCTCCAGGATCTGGTGGGCGATGCGGTCGACCACGCGCTGGACGTCGGCGCTGGCGAGGATCACCTTCACCGAGGGTTGTCGCGGCGGCGGCGACTGGGCAGCCGTTGGGTAGGCCACGGCGGACCTCCTTCCCCGCCTCACGGGACGGGTCGTTAAAGGACGTCGGATGCCGGCACCGGGACGCGAGCGGCCCGGACCGGGGCTTCCCGCCACGTTACCAGTGGTCACCGCACTGACCACCGCCGGCTGCTGACCCCCCGGTCAGCCCGGCGAAAAGCGGACAACTCCCCCGGTGATCCCAACGGTAAGGTCACGACCACTTGACCAGTTGTACCAATCCCCGTACCGTCACGCTCCGTAGCGACCCCTGGGAGAACCCCGAGCAGCACTGGGAGTGTTTAATGCCCTCTGAATACGCCAAGTCTCTGGGCGCCCGCCTGCGCTCCATCCGCCAGCAGCAGGGCCTCTCCCTGCAGGGCGTGGAGGAGAAGTCGAACGGGCGGTGGAAGGCGGTGGTGGTCGGCTCCTACGAGCGCGGCGACCGCGCCGTCACGGTGTCGCGCCTGGCGGAGCTGGCCGACTTCTACCGCG
The DNA here is from genome assembly GCF_040640115.1 of Micromonospora sp. NPDC023644. Taxonomy (NCBI): domain Bacteria; kingdom Bacillati; phylum Actinomycetota; class Actinomycetes; order Micromonosporales; family Micromonosporaceae; genus Micromonospora; species Micromonospora sp. NPDC023644. The sequence continues at coordinate 55,019 of NZ_JBFABA010000030.1, forward strand.
TTCCCGTCTCCGAGCTGCTGCCCGACGGCAGCGGGGTTCGCCACGAGCCCACCAGCAAGATCGTCCTGGACCTGGAGCGGCTGTACGACGAGGCCTCCGAGGACCTGGCCTACGTCGCCCGCTACGCGCGCGCCATCCAGCAGCAGCGCGGTGACTACAACGGCCGCGTGCTCTCCATCCGCGCCGACGACCTGCGCGCGCTCGCGATCGTCTACGACGCCTCGCCGTCCGGCCTGATCGAGCGGCTCACCGAGCACGGTGTGCTGGTCGCCGACCCGCGGGCGTTCTTCGCCAGCTGACCCCGACGACGAAGAGGGCCCGTGCCGACGGCACGGGCCCTCTTCGTCGTCGTTCGGTCGTCCGGGTCGCGGTCCCGCCCGCCGTCACCCGCCGGTGTGACGCACGTCGGGTGTGACGTGCGCCGCTTCAGCGGGTGGCGTACTCGGCGATGCGGCCGAGGATGCCGTTGAGGAAGCGCGGCGAGTCGTCGGTCGACATCTGCCGGGCCAGCTCGACGGCCTCGCTGATGGCCACCGCGTCGTCGATCTCGTCGACGTAGAGCAGCTCGTAGACCGCGATCCGGGCGAGGTTGCGGTCGACCGCCGGCATCCGGTCCAGCGTCCACCCCTCGGCGTAGCTGGCGATCACCTCGTCGATCCGGTCGAGGTGGGCGGCGACACCCTCGACCAGGCTCACCGCGTATCCCAGGTGCTCGGGTCGGGGCTTCTCGATCCGCTCGATGTAGCCGGCGAGCACCTCGACCGGCGGACGGTTCCGCAGGTCGGCCTCGAAGAGCACGTCCAGCGCCCGCTTGCGCGCCTTGCGGCGCGCCGGCATCTGCTGCTTGGGACCCTCGGCCATCAGGCGCGGCCGAGGTAACGGCCGTCGCGGGTGTCGACCTTGATCTTCTCGCCGGTGGTGATGAAGAGCGGCACCTGCACGGTCGCGCCGGTCTCGACGGTGGCCGGCTTGTTGCCGCCGGTCGACCGGTCGCCCTGCAGGCCCGGCTCGGTGTAGGTGACCTCCAGCACGACGCTGGTCGGCAGCTCGATGTAGAGCGGGACGCTCTCGTGGGTGGCCACGGTCGCCTCGGCCTCGGGCAGCAGGTAGTTCGCCGCCTCGCCGACGGTGGCCTCGGGCACGGTGATCTGGTCGAACGTCTCCAGATCCATGAAGACGTAGTCCTCGCCGTCGGCGTAGAGGTACTGCATGGTGCGCTTGTCCACGGTCGCGGTCTCGACCTTGGTGCCCGCGTTGAAGGTCTTGTCGACCACCTTGCCGGACAGCACGTTCTTCAGCGTGGTACGCACGAACGCACCACCCTTACCGGGCTTGACGTGCTGGAACTCGACGACGGCCCAGAGCTCTCCGTCGAGGTTGAGTACCAGGCCGTTCTTCAGGTCGTTGGTGGTGGCCATTTCCTGCCTTGATCATCAATTGGCGGACAGACCTGGCAAGTCTACTAGTTGCGCCGAACGCCGCTGCCCGCCGCTGCCCGCCACCCGCGCGCGCCCCTCCCCTCCGCCGCTTGCCGCCGCCGCTCGCCACCCGCGACGCGGCGCTCCCCGCCGTCGCTCCCCGCCGTCGCTTACCGCCGCCGCTCGCGGCCCGCGACGCGGCGCTCCCGGCCGCCGCTTGCGACGGCCATCGACGCCGCCGCCCCCGTCGCCCACGCCGACCCCCACCGCCGCCCCGACCACCCCGCCTCCGGCCGCCGGCATCGCGAGGTTCCTGGCGACAGGACGCGCCGGCCGTCACCCTCCGCACACTCCGCACGCCCCCGACGGGGAACCCCACGCTCCCTTTGCTCTGCAGCCATGTACGCACCACTCACCCACGGTCACATACCGGCCCCTGCGACCCTTCGCCACCGAGGACGAAGCCGCAGGTCAGGCCGCTGGTGCGGATCCGGCTGCAGAGCAAAGCGCCCGAAGGGCAGGGAGAGGGAGCCTCGAGGCCGGTGACCGACCGTGACGGAGATCGAGGTGACCCAGTGTGACGGCACCCGGCCGGCGGGCGGGGCCGGCGGGCGGGGCCGGCGGCGGCGGGCGGCGGGGCGACGACTTAGCGGGCGGCGGGCCGGCGGGTCAGGGGGCGGCAGGTCGGCGGGCGGCCAGGTGGTGCAGGGCCAGGCGGTAGCCGTCGACGCCGAGGCCACAGATCACCCCGGTCGCCACCGCCGACACCACGGAGTGGTGCCGGAACTCCTCGCGGGCGTGGATGTTGGAGATGTGCACCTCGACGAGCGGCCCGCGCAGCATGGCGCAGGCGTCCCGGACCGCGTACGAGTAGTGCGACCAGGCGGCGGGGTTGAGAACCACGGCGGCACCCTCGTCGGCGGCGGCGTGCAGCCAGCCCAGCAACTCGTGCTCGGCGTCGGTCTGCCGGACCGTCACGTCCAGGCCGAGCTCCCGCCCGGTCGACTCGCAGAGCGTCACCAGATCGGCGTAGCTCGTCACCCCGTAGACGTCCGGCTGTCGGCTGCCGAGCCGGCCGAGGTTCGGCCCGTTGAGGACGTGGACCTTCACGCGGCCACCTCGCGGTAGGCCGCCTCCAGCAGCTCGTCGTCCGGGCCCTCCAGGATCGTCGGCCGGGCCAGCCCGTCCAGCACCACGAAACGCAGCTGGTCGCCCCGGGCCTTCTTGTCCACCCGCATCGTGGCGAGCAGTCCGGGCCAGGCCTCGGCCCGGTAGCTGGTGGGCAGGCCGAGCGCCGCCATGGCCGTGCGGTGCCGCTCCGCCGTCGGGGCGTCCAGCCGGCCGGCCAGCCGGGCCAGCTCACCGGCGTAGACGACGCCGACCGACACCGCGTGACCGTGCCGCCAGCGGTAGCCCTCCGCCTTCTCGATCGCGTGGGCCAGGGTGTGGCCGTAGTTGAGCACCTCCCGCACGCCCGACTCGCGCAGGTCGCCCGAGACGACGTCGGACTTCACCCGGATCGCCCGCTCGATCAGCTCGCGGGTCACCGGGCCGGTCGGGTCGGTGGCCGCGGCCCGGTCCCGTTCCACCAGGTCGAGGATCACCGGGTCGGCGATGAAGCCGCACTTGACCACCTCGGCCAGGCCGGCGGTCAGGTCGGCCCGCGGGAGGCTGTCCAGCGTCGCCAGGTCGGCGAGGACGCCGACCGGCGGGTGGAACGCCCCGACCAGGTTCTTGCCGGCGGCGGTGTTGATCCCGGTCTTGCCACCCACCGCCGCGTCGACCATGCCCAGCAGCGAGGTCGCCACCGGCACCCAGCGCACCCCGCGCAGCCAGCAGGCCGCGACGAAGCCGGCCAGGTCGGTCACCGCGCCGCCCCCGACGCCCACCACCGCGTCGGTACGGGTGAAACCGGCCTCGCCCAGCCGGTCCCAGCAGGTCGCCGCCACGTCGATGCGCTTGCCCGCCTCGGCGTCCGGCACCTCGATCAGCAGCGGCGCGACGCCGGCCGCGCGCAGCCGCCCGCAGATCGCGTCGGCCACCTCCTTGAGCGGGTACGCGTGCAGGACCGCCACCCGCATCGCGTCCGGCAGCAGCCCGGGCAGCGCGTCGAGCAGGTCGCGTCCCACCAGCACGTCGTACGGGCGCTCGCCGCCGACCGGGATCCGGGTCACCTCGTCCATCGCCGGCAGCCTAGTCCAGCCGCCCGGCGCCGGGCGGGAACTGTCCACTTCGTGGCCACCCCGCTCGCGCCCGCCCGCCGCCCGGCGCGGGCCGACCCCGGGCGCGGCCGGATCACCCGGGTGCCGTCGGATCGCCGGGCTCTCGGGCGGCCCAGGCGGCCAGCCGGCGGGCGTGCTCGGCGACCTCGCCGCGCAGGGCGTCGGGACGCAGGACGGTGAACGGGCAGCCCAGCCCGGCGAGCAGCTGGGCCATCCCGCCCAGGTGCTCCGCGCGGGCACGCAGCAGCACGCCGCCGGCGGTCGCGCTCAGCTCGGCCACGCTCGGCGGGAGGCGGCGTCGGGCGGCGGCCAGGTCGGTCTCCAGCAGCACCTCGACGTCGTGGGCGTACGGGACACGGGCCAGCGAACGGGTCACCTGGGCCACCGGGTCGAAGCCGTCGGGGACGGTGAAGGTCTCCTCCCCCGGCTCCACCTCGCCGATCCGGTCCAGCCGGAACGTGCGCACCTCGCCGCGCAGGTGGTCGTGGCCGGTGACGTACCACCGGCCGGCGTGGAAGACCAGCCCGTACGGGTCGAGCTCCCGGCGGGTCGCCGCGCCGGAGAAGGAGCGGTGGTCCAGCCGCACCCGGCGCCGCTGCCGTGCGGCGGCGCCGAGCGTGAGCAGCGTTCCGGTCGCCGGCCGGGCCGGCGACGCGGACCGACGCAGGGTGAAGCCGAGGTGCTCCTGCACCGCGGCGAGGCGGTCACCCAGGGTGGGCGGCAGCACCCGGCGGATCTTGGCCAGCGCGGTCGCGGTCGCCGGCTCCTCGGTGCCCAGCCCGAGCCGCTCGGCGGCGACCAGACCGAGCAGCACGGCGACGGCCTCGTCGTCGGTGAGCATCAGCGGCGGCAGCTTGTAGCCGGGGCGCAGCCGGTAGCCGCCGTGGCGGCCCCGCTCGGCGGTCACCGGGATGCCCAGCTCGGCCAGGGTCGCGGCGTAGCGGCGCACGGTGCGTCCGTCCACCCCCAACCGGCGGGCAAGTTCGGCCCCGGTGAGCCGGTGGTGGCTCTGGAGCAGTTCGAGCATGCCGAGCACCCGGGCGGCGGGATGTGACACGGGCCACTCCTGCAAAGCGGGCGGAAAGCGTCCGGATTCGATCGTACGGTATTCCCGGACGAGAGAGGGAGGTCGCAGATGGCGACGTTCGTGCTGGTGCCGGGTTTCTGGCTGGGCGGTTGGGCGTGGCGCGAGGTGACCGCGGCGCTGCGCGGGCAGGGCCACGAGGTCCATCCGGTGACGCTGACCGGGGTGGCCGAGCGCGCCCACCTCGCCGGCCCGGAGGTGGGACTGGAGACGCACACCACCGACATCGTCCGGTTGATCGAGGTGGAGGACCTGCACGACGTGGTGCTGGTGGGGCACTCCGGCGGCGGGCTGCCGGCGGTCCAGGCGGCGGACCGCATCGGAGACCGGATCGCCCGGGTGGTCTACGTGGAGAGCGGGCCGATGCCGGACGGCATGTCGCAGTTCGACAGCAACCCGCCCGAGGAACAGGAGCGGCTGCGCGCCGAGATCGGCGACGGGCACCTGCTGCCGCCACCCGCGTTCGACCCGGCGGAGGACCCGGAGAACCTGGCCGGGCTGGATTCCGCCGCGCTCGCACTGCTGCGGCGGCGCGCCACGGCCCACCCGCTGCGCGCCGCCACCGACCCGGTGCGCCGCACCGGTGGGCGCGCGGTGCCGACGGCCCTGGTGGCCAGCACCTTCCCGCTCGAGGTGGTCGAGGACATGATCGCGCAGGGCCACCCGTTCTTCGCCGGGCTGGCCGGCGGCCAGCTGCACGCGCTGCCCACCGGGCACTGGCCGATGCTCAGCGAGCCGAAGGCCCTGGCCGACGTGCTCGACCGCATCGCCCGCGACTGACGGCCACCGGCGCTGCGGGGCCCGCGGCCGCCGGCATGCGGACGCGGAGCCGGGCACGCCAGCGACCTGCACTCCGCCCGAGCTGCCGTTCGCACCCGCACCTCCGGGGGGCCGCACCCGGGCGCTGGCTCTAAAGTAACCCCGGTCCAGCGCCTCGGCGGCGGCACGCTCTCAGCGCTTGAGCAGCGCGGCGATCTCGGCGGCGATCTCCGCCGGTTCCCGCCCGTCGGTGACGACCGTGGCGGTGGCCACCTCGGCGTAGAGCGGGCGGCGCTGGTCCAGCAGGTACTTCAGCGTCGCCCGCGGGTTGATCGCCAGCAGTGGGCGGCCCGCGCCGAGCCCGACCCGCTTCACCGCGTCGGAGAGCTCGACGGAGAGGTACACCACGAAGTGCCCGACCAGGGCGGCGCGGTTCTCCTCGGCGAGGATCGCGCCGCCGCCGAGGGCGAGCACGCCTCCGCACGAGGCCAGCCCCGCCGCCACGGCCGCCCGTTCGAGGGTACGGAAATGGTCCTCACCCTCGTCGATGAAGATCTCCGGGATCGGCTTGCCGGCCAGCCGCACGATGTCCAGGTCGGTGTCGCGGAACTCCACGCCGAGCAGTTCCGCCAACGCCAGCCCGACCGTGGTCTTGCCGGAGCCGGGCGCCCCGACCAGCACGCAGACCGGCGCCATCAGCGGCACCGCCGGCCGGCCGCGCGCCTCGCCCGCCGGCCCGCGCTCACCGGATCACCAGCGCGTCGAGGTAGCCGGCCAGGTTGCGGCGGATCTCGGCGACCGAGTCGCCGCCGAACTTCTCGGTGGCGGCCTCGGCCAGCACCAGCGCCACCATCGCCTCGGCGACGACGGCTGCGGCGGGCACGGCGCAGACGTCCGAGCGCTGGTTGATCGCGGTGGCCGGCTCGCCGGTGGTGACGTCCACCGTCGCCAGGGCCCGGTTCAGCGACGAGATCGGCTTCATCGCGGCCTTCACCCGCAGCGGCTCGCCGGTGGTGATGCCGCCCTCCAGCCCGCCGGCGCGGTCGGTGACCCGACGCACGCCGGTGGCGCTGGGAATGATCTCGTCGTGCGCCTCGGAGCCGCGCGAGCGCGCCTGCTGCCAGCCGTCCCCGATCTCCACGCCCTTGATCGCCTGGATCGACATCAGAGCGGTGGCGAGCCGGGCGTCGAGCTTGCGGTCCCACTGCACGTGGCTGCCCAGGCCCGGGGGCACCCCGTACGCCAGCACCTCGACCACGCCGCCCAGGGTGTCGGCGGCCTTCTTCGCGGCGTCGACCTCGGCGACCATCCGGGCACTGGCCTCGGGGTCGAGGCAGCGCAGCGGGTCGGCGTCGATGCGGGCGGCGTCCTCTGGCGTGGGGCGCAGCCCCGGCTTGGCGGCGACCGGGCCCAGCTCCACCACGTGGGAGACGATCTCGATGCCGAGGGCCTGCCGGAGCAGCGCCTTGGCGACCGTGCCGACGGCGACCCGGGCGGCGGTCTCCCGCGCGCTGGCCCGTTCCAGGATCGGCCGGGCGTCGGTGTGGCCGTACTTCTGCATGCCGGCCAGGTCGGCGTGCCCCGGCCGGGGGCGGGTCAGCGGCGCGTTGCGGGCCTGGCTGGCCAGTTCCTCCGCGTCGACCGGGTCGGCGGCCATGACGGTGCGCCACTTGGGCCACTCGGAGTTGCCGACCCGGATCGCGACCGGGCTGCCGAGCGTCACCCCGTGCCGGAGCCCACCGATGATCTCGACCTCGTCCTGCTCGAACGACATCCGCGCGCCCCGGCCGTAGCCGAGCCGACGCCGGGCCAGCTCACCGGCGATCTCCCCGGTGGTCACCTCGATGCCGGCGGGCACGCCCTCGAGCATCGCGACGAGGGCGGGACCGTGCGATTCCCCTGCAGTCAACCAGCGCAACACAGCGGTCAGTCTGTCACGCCCGGTGGCCGCCGCCGTGCGGTGCCCGCCGCGTCCCGCCCTGCGGACGCGGCGCGGCCCGCCGCGGCGTCGGCGCGACCACCGACACCGAGGCCGGGGGAGACCGGCGCGCCGGCCGCCCGGCCCCGATCCGCCGTGCGGACCCGCGCGGCCCGGGGCCGGGCCGGTCCTCGCCGGACGCGCCCCGGGCGCGCGGGTTCAGATGCCCCGGCCGCGCTTGTGCAGGGTGCGCAGCACCGCGTCGGCGCGGACCACCCGCCCGGCCACGGCGAGGGCCAGGTACGCCCGAGGCTCGCGCGGGTTGCGCCGGAGGGTGTGCCGGGCCCAGCGCATCGCGCCCCGCCGGTCGCCGGACGCGGCACGGGCGAAGGCGATCTGCCCGGTGACCCGCGCCTCGCCGGCCGGCTGGGTGCCGAACTCGGGGTAGCGCTCCAGCAGCCACTGCAACGCCTCGGAGATGGTGTCCCAGCGCTGCGCGAAGTAGGAGCGCTTGTGCCAGCGCACCAGCACGTACGGGGTGCGCAGGTTCACCAGCGGCGCGCTGCGGGCGGCCCGGAGCAGGAACTCGTAGTCCTCCGCGTAGCTGCCCGGGATCTCCTCGTCGACCAGCCCGAACCCGTCGCGCAGCGCGGCGGCGCGGATCAGGAAGGTCGACGGGTGCAGCTCCGTCATCCGGTCCCGCAGCAGGTCGGCCAGGGTGACCGAGTCCTTCGGCAGTGCCCGGTCGACGGTGTGCCCGTCGTAGCTGACCCGGATGCCGCAGCTGACGAACTCCGCGTCGGGGTGGGCGGCGAGCGCCTCGACCTGGGCCCGCAGCTTGCCGGGCAGCCACTCGTCGTCGTCGTCGCAGAACGCGACGAGCTCACCGGTGGCGGCCAGGACGCCGGAGTTGCGGGCGCCGGCCAGGCCGGGGGCGCGCTCGTTGCGGATCACCCGCACCAGCCGGTCCGGGCGGGACAGCTCGGTCAGCGAGGCGTCCGGTTCGGACTGGTCGTGGACGACCACCACCTCGATCGGGCCGGGGTGGTCCTGGTCGAGGATGGCGCGCACGGCGGCCCGGAGCAGCTCCGGGCGGTCCCGGGTGGGCACCACCGCGCTCACGCTCGGGTGTTCGGTCATCGCCGCTCTCCGTTCCGGCCCGACCGTGCCCACGGCCGCCACCTCGTCCGCTGCCGTCGTCCGGTCGACGCGGCCACCAGGTCCTCCACGATCCGTCCCACCCGCTCGACCGCCGCGCGGCGCGCCTCGGACGCCGCCGGGTCGGCCGCGACGGCGAACCGGGACGGGTCGGCGAGGCCGGCGGCGAGCGCCGCGAAGAGCGCCTCCCGGGTCTCGGCGAGCGCCACCATGCCGGCCGCGCCCAGGCGGCGGGCGAACAGCTGCTGGTGGTCGTCGACGTGCTCGCCCCGGGTCGGGTCCCGGGGCACGACGATCGGCAGGTGACCGTGCCGGCGGGCCTCCAGGATGGTGGCCGGGCCGCCGTGGCAGACGACGAGGTCGGCCTCGGCCATCGCGGTCTGCAACTCGTCGTGGCCGAGGAAGGGCACCGCCCCGGGCACCCCGGGGGCCCGGGTGTGTCCGTGCTGGACGGTCAGCCCGACGCCCTCGGCGACGGCGGGGTGCCACTCCTCCAGCCAGCCGACCAGGCGGTCGAACGGGTGCTTGTCGGTGCCGACGGCGACCAGCAGCCGGGACCGGGCGAGGTCGCCGGGGTCGCGGGGCCGGGGCACCCGGTTGGCGGGCGTCGGCCGGGGGCGGCCGGGGGCGACCCGGTGCGCGGGGGCGGTTCCGGTGCTCTCGGCGCTCACAGCAGGGTCCCCACGACGGTGGCCTCCGGGTACTGCCGGCGCTGCTCGTCCCACTGCACGAGCATCGCGGAGAGGAACGGCCGGCAGAGCCGGGCGGTCAGGGTCGGGGTGTCGATGCGGTCGTACACCTCGATGTAGACGGTCGGCACGCGCCGGAGCCGGGCCAGCACCACGAACGGCACGGCCACGCCGGCGCCGGTGGTCACCACCGCGGCGACCCGGCGCGACCGCAGCACCCGCCAGGCGAGGACGGCGTTGCGCAGCAGGTTCGGCACGTTGCGGGTGGTCGGGTGGTGGGCCGGGACCAGCTCCTCGCCGGCCAGCAGCGAGAGCGCCTCGGGCGTGTCGAAGGTGACCCAGCACCGCCGCCAGCGTTCGTACCACGGACGCAGGGCGAGCAGTTGGGCCAGGTGGCCGCCGCTGGAGCCCACCAGGAGCAGGACCCCGGGCTCGCCGGCGTCCTCGGTTGTCGTTTCCACGCGACTCCCCACAAGTGCGCTTGGCTGTTCGGTGGTCGCCACGCGACAGCAGATCACACGTCCCCCGGCTGGTGAAATAGGGCGACCGGGCGACAGATCGATCTCCGCGGGTGGCGGATCGGATACGCCGCGGCGAATCATCGATATCGACGATCGTCACGACCTGGAGTTTCCTCGTCACCGTCCGGATCCGACGGTGCGCGGCGGGCTCCACCGATTTCGGCGGATCAGCCGCTATGTCGTTTCTCGATGACGTCCAGCAGGGCAGGATGCAGCGCGGCGTTCCAGCCGGCGCCTGCGTCGGCGAGTCGCCAGGTGCGCAGCCACATCTCCAGCAGGTAGGCGTCGGCCACCAGCCGCCGGGCCGCCGCCCCGAGCCCGAGTTCGGCGCCGTACCGGTCCAGGTGGGCGTCGACGGCCCGCGCCGCCGCCGCGGCCGGCTCGCCCCGCAGCACCAGGGCCCGCTGGAACGCGTCGTGCGCCAGGTCGAAGCCGAGCGGCACGTCCGGCCCGCTGTGCTCCCAGTCCCAGGCGACGAGGCGGCCGGCGTGCACGCCGAGGTTCCAGGGCACCCAGTCGCCGTGCCAGTGCCCGAACTCGACGGCCGTGTCGCCGTGCCGGTCGGTCAGGGCGGCCACGGCGGCGACCGCCCGGGCCCCGTCCGGCGTGCCGGCGGCGGCGCGCCCCGCCTCGGCGGCG
>NZ_JBFABA010000031.1:0-64454 GCF_040640115.1 Micromonospora sp. NPDC023644
CGGGCCGCGCGCCGGCCGGGCGCGGGTGGCGGGCCACCGCGCGCACCGCGCTCACCGCCGCCGGTTTCGCCGCCGTCGTGTACGCCCTGGTGGTCAACGCGGAGACGCCGAGGTCGGCGCCCGAGCTGCTGGGGGTGCCGGCGGCGGCGCTGGTGGCGTACCTGGTCGGGGCGGGCACCCTGCGGCTGCTCAGGTCTGGGTGGGGAAGCCGAGGTTGACCCCGCCGTGCCGGGGGTCCAGCCAGCGGCTGGTGACCACCTTGCCCCGGGTGAAGAAGCGCACCCCGTCCTCGCCGTACGCGTGCAGGTCGCCGAAGAGCGAGGCCTTCCAGCCGCCGAAGGAGTAGTACGCCACCGGCACCGGGATCGGCACGTTGACGCCGACCATGCCGACCTCCACCTCGTGCTGGTAGCGCCGGGCCGCGCCGCCGTCGTTGGTGAAGATCGCCGTGCCGTTGCCGTACGGGTTGGCGTTGACCAGTTCCACCGCCTCGTCGTACGAGCCGACCCGCACGACGCCGAGCACCGGGCCGAAGATCTCGTCGGTGTAGATCGACATGTCCGGGGTGACGCGGTCGAACAGCGTCGGGCCCAGCCAGAACCCGTTCGGGTCCCCGTCCGGCTCGACGTCGCGGCCGTCCACCACCGGCACCGCGCCGGCGGCCACCCCCGCCTCGACGTACGAGCGCACCCGGGCGGCGTGCGCGGCGGTGACCAGCGGGCCCATGTCGCAGCCGCGCCGGCCGTCGCCGGTGCGCAGCCGGCCCATCCGCTCGGCGATCCGGGCGACCAGGGCGTCGGCGACCGGTTCCACCGCGACCAGGGCCGAGATCGCCATGCACCGCTCCCCCGCCGAGCCGAACCCCGCGTTGACCGCCGCGTCGGCGGCCAGGTCCAGGTCGGCGTCGGGGAGCACCACCATGTGGTTCTTCGCCCCGCCCAACGCCTGCACCCGCTTGCCGGCGGCGGTGCCGCGCTGGTGGACGTGCCGGGCGACCGGGGTGGAGCCGACGAACGACACCGCCTTCACGCCCGGGTGCTCCAGCAGCGCGTCCACGGCCTCGGCGTCGCCGTTGACGACGTTGAGCACCCCGTCGGGCAGGCCCGCCTCGGCGAACCACTCCGCCAGCAGCAGCGCCGCGCCGGGGTCCTTCTCGCTCGGCTTGAGCACCACCGCGTTGCCGCAGGCCACCGCGATCGGCAGGAACCACAGCGGCACCATCGCCGGGAAGTTGAACGGGGTGATCACCGCGACGACGCCGAGCGGCTGCCGCAGGCTGTAGGAGTCGACCTCGGTGGAGACGTTCTCGCTGAACCCGCCGCGCAGCGCCGAGGGGATGCCGCAGGCGTACTCGATGATCTCCAGGCCGCGCTGCACCTCGCCGGCGGCGTCGGCGAGCACCTTACCGTGCTCGGCGGTGATCACCTCGGCGAGCCGGTCCCGCCGCGCGTGCACCAGCTCCCGGAAGGCGAACAGCACCGCCGTCCGTCTGGCCAGCGACGCGTCGCGCCAGAGCCGGGCCGCGCGCCCGGCGGCCTCCACCGCGACCGCGACGTCCGCCGCCGAGGCCAGCTCCACCCGGGCGGTACGCCGGCCGGTCGCCGGGTCGAAGACGTCCCCGTGCCGCCCGGACGAACCGCTGAACGGCTTGCCGTCGACGAGGTGGCCGATGACGCGCACGTCGTGCTCCGCCGCGCTCACGCCGCCACCTCCGCCGCCACGCAGGAGCGGATGGCGTCGACGAGGATGGCCAGGCCCTCGCGGGCCTCGTCCTCGGTCAACGTCAGTGGCGGGCCCATCCGCAGCACGTTGCCGTACAGGCCGCCCCTGCCGGTGAGCAGTCCGCCGGCCCGGCACGCCTCGAAGACCCGGGCGGTCAGGGCCGGGTCCGGCTCGGCGGTGCCCGGCCGGACGAACTCGACGCCGAGCATCAGCCCCTTGCCGCGTACCTCCGCGACGCCGTCGAGAGCGCCCACGGCGGCGCGCAGCCCGTCGGCGAGGATCGCGCCGGTGCGGGCCGCGTTGGCCTGGAGGTCGTGGTCGAGCAGGTAGTCGAGCACGGCGTTGCCGGCGGCCGTCGAGACCGGGTTGCCACCGAAGGTGGAGAAGCTGATCGCCGGCACCGACTCCAGCACGTCCGCGCGGCCGACCACGCCGGCCAGGGCGAAGCCGTTGCCGATGCCCTTGGCGAAGGTGAGCAGATCCGGGGTGACGCCGTGCGCCTGGTAACCCCAGAAGTGCTCCCCGGTGCGCCCCCAACCGGTCTGCACCTCGTCGGAGACGAACAGGATGCCGTGGGCGTCGAGGACCTTCTTCCAGGCGGCGAAGAGCCCGTCCGGCGGGTGCACGAAGCCGCCCACCCCCTGGACCGGCTCGGCGATCAGACAGGCCACGTCGCCGGCGGTCTGGGTGGCGAGCACCTCGTGCAGGTCCTCCACGGCGGCCTCGATCCGCTCGGCCTCGCCGAGCCGGGCCAGCAGGCCGCGCAGCCGCTCGCCGGAGTGCAGCCAGGCCACCTGGAGCGGGTTGAGCGCGCTGGCGGACCAGCCCCGGTTGCCGGTCACGCCCATCGTCGCGTACGACCGGCCGTGGTAGCTGTTGCGCACGGCGAGGATCTGGTGCGAGCGGCGGTGGTTGGTGGCGGCCAGCAGCGCGGCCTCGTTCGCCTCCGTGCCCGAGTTGGTGAAGAAGACCCGCGCATCGGGGATGCCGGAGAGCCGGGCGACCTTCTCGGCCAGCTCGACCTGCTGCCGGATCAGGTAGAGGGTGGAGCTGTGCACGATGCCGGTGCGCAGCTGCCGCTCGACCGCCTCCCGGACCTCCGGGACGTCGTAGCCGAGCATGTTCGTCAGCACGCCGCCGAAGAAGTCGAGGTAGGTGCGTCCCCGGGCGTCGGTGACCCGGCGGCCGGAGCCGCGGACCAGCTCGATCGGCTCGTCGTAGTAGAGCGGCATCCAGGACGGGAGCGCGGCCCGGTGCCGGGCCAGCAGATCGTCGGTGGTCATCGTCGCACCCTCTCAGCGGCGTTCGCGGTAACCGCACGCTGCCACCACCGGGCGGCGCGGACAAGAGCCACTGTCTGCGCGGTGCCGGGGGCCCATGACGTCCCCGTCGGCCCGGCCCGGTCGTTCGCCGCCGTCCGCCTCGGCCGCCGGTACGATCCGGCGGTGCGGACCGGTGAGGTGGCGCTGCCGACGGGCGCGGCGGGCACGGACGTCGAGGGGATCGCGGCCGGCGTACGGGCCTGGGCGGGCTCGGCGCCGCTGCGCGCCCTGGTCGGGCACTTCGGCGGCGACTGGCCGGACGGCGACCTGGCGGCGGTGCTGGCCGGCCTCGACGCCTTCTCCGCCCGGCACTGGGACTTCCGGGGCGGCCGGGAGCGCCCGGACGCCCGGGAACCGGCCTTCGACCCGGCCACCGCGCGGCTGGTGCTCGCCGCCGCCGCCGCGCTCGGCATGGTCCGTCCGGCGGCCCCGACCCGGTCGCGGTACGCCCACCTGGTCGTGCTCGGCGGGTTGGCGCACGCCTGCCGGCGCCGGGTCGCGTACGCGGCGCACCTGCTGCGCGCCGGCACCCGGGTCACCGGCGAGGTGGCGGTGCTGGGCAGCTTCCGCCCGCTGTCCGACGTGGAGGGCCGGGCCCTGGACGCGGCCGGCGTCGCGCCCTGCGACACCGAGGTGGCGGCGCTGGACGCGGCGGTGCGGCGCGAGTTCGCGGTGGCCGCCCCGGCCGAGGAGGACGGCCACGACGCCGGGCACCCGCACCACTCCTGGTCGTCGCGCACCTACCGGCCCACGGGCGGCCCGCCGATCCGGGTGCTCGCCGCCCCGTCCGGCGACCCCGGGCGGCGGCGCGCGCACACCGCCGACACCCAGCGGTTCTGGGCCGAGCACGTCCGCCTGCGCGCGGGCGAGCCGGTGCTGATGGTCACCGCGCCGGTCTACGTGCCGTTCCAGCACTGCGACGCGCTGCGCACCCTCGCCGTGCCGTACGGCTGCGCGATCGAGACCGTCGGCGTCGACCCGGCCCTGCCCGACCTGGCCGGGCTGCCCGAGCCGGCGCTCACCCCGGGCCGCTACCTGCAGGAGGTCCGCTCGGCGATCCGGTCGATGCGCGCCCTGCACGCCGCCCTCGGCGACGGCTGGCCGGCGCACGACCGGGGGCCGACGCACGACGGATCGCCGCACGCCGGCCCTGTGGACCGCGGTCAGTTGACGTAGACGGGGCTGTTGCCCTTGGTGGCGTCCTGCACGGGCGAGTACGCCGCGGAGAAGTACGCCGTGCCGAAGCAGAGGCTGGGGCCGGAGAACTTCGTCAGCGTCTGGTTGGTGAAGGTGATCGAGTTGTCGGCGTTGCTCGCCGTGCCGGTCAGGCTGTTGGTGCTGGTCCGGTAGACGCAGGTGATCGGGCCGAGCAGCGAGTTCAGCACGACGCTGCTCTGGATCGGCGCCGTCGCCGTGCCGCTGATCCTGACCACGCCGGCGCTGGTGACCGAGGTGGCGTACGGCAGGTTCTGCACGGTCACGCTCTGCACGCCGGTGGTGCCGACGATGTTGGTGGTGCAGCTGGTGAAGGACTGCGCGGTCAGGCTCTCGGTAGCGGTGCCCGGGGCCGCCGGGTTGCTCAGCACCTTGGCGCTGAAGGTGGACGCGGCGCACTTCACGCCGGTGGTGCCCGTGGCGGAGGAGTAGAAGGTGGCGTTGGTGCCGGTCCTGAGGCTGGCCCGGATCACGTCGTTGACGGCGACGGCGGTGCCGCCCGGCGTCGGGTAGGTCAGCACGTTGTTGGCGAGCGGTGCCGGGGCGGCGGAGCCCGGGGCGGCGGCGAGGCCGGTCAGCAGCGCGAGGGTGGCGAGACCCACGCCGATTCGTCCGTACCTGAGCATGGTTCTTCCTTTCGGGGGACGGGGGCGACCAGGGCGCGCGGGCGGGGGTGTCCGCGCGGCGATCGGGGCCGTCGCGTGGCGGACGGCGGTGGAGGGTGCCGGGCGGCCGTCGGGGCCGGACGGCGGTGGTGCAGCGAGGTCAGCGGGCAGGCCGGCGTGGCGCGCCGCGGCGCAGCGGCGTCACCTGCGTCTTCGCGGCCTTGGGAGGGCGCTGATGTTCCGCGATAATGGCAGCCATCGAGCCCTCCCTCGATGAGTCGACGGGTGACCGTCCGGAAGATCACCCAGGGTGATGGGATCCCGACTGAGCGTGCAGAAAGTTATAAACCCCGGAGGGTCGCAAAGTCAATCGAATCGAGAGGTGGACACGTTGACCATGCAGCGCCGTCCGCAACCGGCGCAGGCACCCCTGCCGGGCGCACGCCCGGGCCGCGACCCCGATCGTGCGATCAAACGTGGCCCGCGCCGGCTCTCCGCCGAGGCGGTGGCCGCGACCCAGCGCGACCGCCTCTTCGACGGGCTCGTGCGGGAGGTGGCGACGAAGGGCTACGACAACGCCCGGGTCACCGACATCTGCCACGCCGCCGGGGTGACCCGGCCGGCCTTCTACGCCCTCTTCAGCGGCAAGGAGGACGCCTTCCTCGCCGCGTACCGGCACGGCATCGCCGTGCTGTCGCAGCTCATGGAGAGCGCCTACCGGGAGGCCGGACCGACGTGGGCGGACGCCGCCCGCGCCGCGCTGCGCACCCTGTTGGAGGTGCTCGCGAGCGTGCCCGCCTTCGCCCGGATGGCGCTCGTCGAGGTGGACGCGGCGGGCCCGGACGCGCGCCGGGAGCGCGACGCCCTGCTCGGCAGCTTCCGCCGGTTCTTCGCCGACGCCGGCCCCGGCCCGGCGGCCGCGGGCGTGGACCGGGACGCGCTGGTGTCCACCGTGGTCGGCGGGATCCACGCCACCGTCCGCAGCCGGGTGGCCCAGGGCCGGGCGACGGAGCTGCCGCAACTGCTGCCGGTGCTCACCTACGCGGCCACCGCGCCCTTCCTCGGCACCGACGACGCGACCCGGGCGACGCGGCTGGCACGCCCGGCCGACGGCCCGGGCACGACCGCGCCGTGCGCGCCGGCCGGCGAGGCCGCCACCATCCCCTGACGCGCGGTCGGAAACCGCAGCGGTTTTTCACTTTGGCCGCATTTGGCAGATACCGCCTCAACCAGCCCCCACCTGCCGTTGACCCGCCATTTACCCGGCGGTAACTTCAGCCTGCGCAGACCCTTCAGCCGATTTCCCATTGTCGCCGATGAATCGATCTCGAAAGGGAGCCGCCATGTCGGAGCAGATCGCACCGATCGAACCCGATCCGCCGCGCAGCGGCGTGCGCTGGCGCCGGTTCGCCGTCACGCTGGGCACCGTCGTGGCGGGTGCCGCCGGCATGGTCGTGCTGACCGCCCAGGGCGTGCTGGGCGCGCAGTTCGCCATCTCCGGCATGCCGTTCACCGTCACCGCCGACCGGCTCACCGGCACGGGGTTCGAGCAGTTCGCCACCCTCGACCAGATGATCCCGGACAGCCCCAACCAGGGCGACACCGGCGGACAGGTCCTGGTGATCGTGTCGGCGATCGACAAGGCCGAGTTGACCAACCTCTGCCAGAGCATCAACCTGGGCGGCGTCTACCTGAAGATCACCGCCGGCGGCGACGGCAGACCGGTCACCGCCCGCACCCTGGTCGTCGACGGCGACGAGGTCGCCGGCAACGCCTCGTTCCGGAACATCAACGTCGGGCAGGACGCCAGTACCCTCGACCAGGTGCCCGGCGTGAAGGGCAACCCCGGCGTCTTCGCCCAACAGGCGGACACGGTGACCATCACCAACCTGCGGCAGAACAACTACGCCACCACGGCGGCCGTCTTCAACCTGCCCAACCTGCGCATGGCGTTCACCTCCGACGGATGCTGACGTGACCACCGGACGAGACCACCCGGCGCCAGCCGGCCGCCGACCCGCCGGCCGCTGGCGCCGCTGGCGGCGGGGCCGCCCGTTCACCGCCGGGGTGCTGATCGCGCTCGGCGGCCTGGAGATGCTCGTGACCCTGCGCGCGCCGCTCGGGGTGCTGCTGCACGTCGGGCCGCAGGGGCTCGCCGCGTACCTGGTGCCGGCCGTCCTGGTGCTCTGCGGGGTGCTGCTGGTCGCCACGCCGCAGCAGCGGGTCTTCTACGCCGTGCTCTCGCTCCTGCTCGGGCTGGTCTCCTGGCTGACCTCGAACCTGGGCGGCTTCCTGGTCGGGATGCTGCTGGCCCTGGTCGGCGGGGCGCTCGCCTTCGCCTGGACGCCCGACAAGCGGCGCCCACCGACCGGTGCCACCGGGACGCCCGGAGCACCGGGCCCGGAGGCCGAGGACGAGGCCGAACCCGAGGACAAGGACGAGGACGGCGGCTCGCTGCTGCCGGGGGCGCACACGCCGGACCCGACGCCCGCCGAGCGGGGCTGAGTCAGCCGGCGGTGTCGCGTACCGCCTGGGCGAAGACCTCGGAGCGGTGCTCGAAGTTGCGGAACCGCCCGTAGCTGGGCGCCGCCGGGGAGAGCAGCACCACCCCGTCGGCGGGGGTCAGCTCGCGGGCCCGCCGGACGGCGGCGACCAGGTCGTCGACCACCTCGGTACGCACCTTGGGCAGCCCGGCGAGCGCCTCGACGATCCGGGGGCCGCTGTCGGGGATGCCGAGCACGGTGAGCTCGCGCTCCGCGAGGTGCTCGCGCAGCGGCGCGTAGTCCAGGCCCCGGTCGGTGCCGCCGACGATCACCGTCAACGGCCGCCCCTCGTACGCGTCGATGGCGTGCATGGCCGCGTACGGGCTGGTGGCGAGGGTGTCGTCGACGAAGGTCAGGCCGGACGGGTCGGCGATCTCGGTGAGCCGGTGGGCCAGCCCCTGGAACTCGGCGACCGCCACGGCCAGGGCGTCCCTGCGGGCCACCACGTCGACGCCGAGCGCGTCGAGCACGGCGAGGGCGACGCAGAGGTTGCCCTCGTTGTGCCGACCCACCAGGGGCAGCACCGCGCGCGGGAACAGCGGCTGGTCGCCGAGGTGGAACCAGGGCGTGCCGTCCGCGCCGCCGGCCACGTGGGCGGTGTCCGGCAGGCCGGCGCGCACCGCCGCGCGGTCGCCCAGTTCGAGGGCGAGCCTGGGGTCGGCGCCGTTGACCACCACGGTCCGCGGCCCGTGCGCCAGCAGGTTGAGCTTGTCCCGGTAGTACTCGCGCTCGCCGCCGTGCGCGTCGAGGTGCTCGGGGAAGAGCGCGGTGACGACCGCGACCCGGGGCGAGTCGGTCAGGTCGCTGCACTGGTAGCTGGAGAGCTCCAGCACGTACAGCTCCGCGTCCGGCAGGTCCAGTGTCGGCACGCCGATGTTGCCGCCGAAGACGTTCGGCCGGTCGACGGCGGCGAGCAGGTGGCTGATGAGGCTGGAGGTGGTGCTCTTGCCCTTGCTGCCGGTGACGCCGACGGTGCGGGCGGCGTGGTCGGCCATCCACAGGGCGGTGCCCTGGGTGACGGTCGCGCCGCGCCGGCGCAGTTCCACCAGCCACGGGTGGGTCTGCGGCACGCCGGGCGAGCGGACCACCACGTCGGCGGCGGCCAGCCGGGCGAAGCCCTCCTCGCCGGTGACCAGCGGCGCCGCCTCGGCCAGCGGCCCCTCCCAGGGCAGGCTGAGGAAGTTGGCGCTGTCGTCGACGGCGACCAGCTCGGCCGGGCCGTGCGCGGCGATCGCGGTCACCGCGGCCCGGCCCTCCCGGCCGGCCCCCCAGACGGCGACGGTACGTCCGCGCAGGTCAGACAGGCGCACTGGCTCTCCTCAGGGGGTGTCGACGGCGGGGCAGGGGTGGGTCCGACGCAGCCGGGCACGGCCGGACGAACCAGGGCCTAGTATGGCGTGTGCCCAATGAGCAGCTGCGGCGGATGGACGCCTTCACCTTCCCGTCCTACTCGATCGACCTCTCCACCGGAGAGGTGTTGTTCGACTACGCCCTCACCGGCCCCGACGGCGAGCAGCGGTTCACCGAGGTGGTCACCCTCCCGCTGCCGGACGCGCCGCCGTCCGACGAGACCGTGGCCACCCTCGGCCGGGTGCTGGAGCTGCTGCACGTCGTCGCCGGGGTGAGCTACTACAAGGCCGCCGCGCCGCCCCGCCTGGTGCTGCCGGCGCCGCTGGGCACGGCCGCCGCGGAGCTGGTCACCGCCGTCTACACCAAGGGTCTCGCGGAGTACGCGTACCGCAACGAGCTGCCGCACGTGCTCCAGCTGCGCCCGGAGGTGCCGCCCGGCACGGTCTCCCCCGCGCGGGAGTACGACGACTCCGACCGGCGCCCGCTGTCGGCGGTGGGCGGCGGCAAGGACTCCATCGTCAGCCTGGAGGCGCTGCGCCGGGCCGGCCTCGACCCGGTGCCGTTCTCGGTCAACCCGAACCACGTGATCGTCGCGGTGAACGAGGCGTCCGGCCTGGCCCCGCTCGCCGCCCGGCGGCGCATCGACCCGGTGCTGTTCGAGCTGAACGCCGCCGGGGCGCGCAACGGCCACATCCCGGTCACCGCGATCAACTCGCTGATCGCCGTCGCCACGGCGGTGCTGCACGGCCTCGGGCCGGTGGTGATGTCCAACGAGCGGTCGGCGTCGGACCCGAACCTGGTCTGGAACGGCCACGAGATCAACCACCAGTGGTCCAAGGGCGTGGAGGCGGAGGGGCTGCTGCGGGCGGCGCTGGCCGAGCACGCCGGGCTGACCGAGCCGTACTTCTCGCTGCTGCGCTCGCTGTCGGAGCTGCACATCGCCCGGTCGTTCGCCGAGATCGACCGCTACGACGACGTGGTGACGAGCTGCAACGCCGCGTTCAAGCTGCGCGACGCCAGTGAGCGCTGGTGCCGCAACTGCCCGAAGTGCCGGTTCGTCTTCCTGGCCATGGCGCCGTTCATGTCGCGCGAGCGGATCACCCACATCTTCGGCGGCGACCTGCTCGCCGACCCCGCGCAGATCCCCGGCTACCGGGAGCTGCTCGGCGTGGACGGGCACAAGCCGTTCGAGTGCGTCGGCGAGGTGGAGGAGTCGGTGGTGGCGTTGAGCCTGCTCGCCGAGCAGGACCAGTGGCGCGACGCCCCGGTCGTACGCGCCCTCGTCGACGCCGTACCCGACACGGCCTGGTCGGCCGCCGCCGACTCCGACGTCTTCACCCCGGGCGGCCCGAACCACGTCCCCCCGCCCTACGCGAAGGCCCTCGCCGCCCTGACCTGACCCCCACCCCACCCGCCCGGCCCTGGCCCGCCCTGGCGTCGATCATGAGGTTGGCGGCGCGGTTCGGGCGATTCCTCCCCGCCAACCTCATGATCGACAGCGGACAGCAGCTGGCGGCGGGAGCTGGCGGGGTCAGGGGGTGCGGATGGCGTCGAGGGCCAGCAGGGCGACGTGCAGGGAGAGGCAGGCCTCCACGGAGTCGAGGTCCACGTCCAGGACGCGGCGGATCCGGGCCAGCCGCTCGTAGAAGGCCGGTCGGGACAGGTGCGCCGCCCCGGCCGCCGCCGACTTGTTGCGGCCCTGCTCCAGGTACGCCCGCAGGGTGCCCAGCAACTGCTCCCGCGGGTGCTGCGCGTCGTGGGTCAGCAGTGCGCCGAGTTCCCGCTCGACGAAGGTCTGCAACCGGGGCTCGTCGCGCAGCAGGTGCAGCAGCCCCGCCAGCCCGACGTGCGGCAGCCGGAAGACCGGCAGATCCCGCCGGTCCCGCCGGGCGGCATCGGCGACCTGCCGGGCCTCGATCAGCGACCGACGCGCCTCCCGCAGGCCGGGCACGCCGGAACCGGCCGCGATGAGCAGGCCGCCGCCTGCCGGCCGGGCCACGCCGTTCGTCCGGCCGTTGGACCGGGCCGCTCCGTCACCACGGACAGGGCCGCCCGGGCGGACCTGGCCGTCGACCGGCGGGACCTGGCGAAGGTCCCGGCGGCCCTGCGCGGGCAACTCGGAACGAGCGGAGCCGCCCAGACGGGGATGACTGTCCGGGCGGACCTGGCCGTCCGGGCGGGCGGGGGTGTCCGGACGGGTGCGGTGCAGCGCGGTGGCGAACGCGGCCAGCGACCGCTCCTCGGCCGCCGGCTCCGGCAGGGCGAGCAGCACGCCGACGGCGTGGTCGTCGATGGCGCTGGACAGCCCGGTCAGCTTCGCCTCGTGCAACGCCTGCCCGACCGCCTCGGCGAGATCACGCAGCCGTGCCGGGCCGGCCTCCGGACCGCCCGGGTGCCCCTGATCCGGGGCCGGGCCGCCCTCCCCCGCCGGGTCGTCGGCCCGGTGCCGGACCACCACCCCGACCAGGTGCCGGCGCTCCAGCACCACGCCGAGCGCCCTGGCCCGCAGGGCGACCTCGTCCACCGGCAGGGAGTGGTCGAGCAGGGCGGTGAGCAGCGTCCGGTGGATCTGCCGCTCCAGGCCCTCGGCGTCGCGCCGGATCAGCCGGCCCAGGGCCAGCGTCGAGGCGGCCCGCTCGACGAGGATGGTCAGCCGGGTGGGCGGGACCACGGGCGGCGCGGCGACGCCGACGGGCGCGCCGCCCTCCTCGGCGGGGTCGAACACGCGCTGGCCCGCCGCCAGGTCGCCCCCGCCGGGCCAGCGCAGCAGCAGCCGCCCCCAGTCCTGTCCCCGGGCGCCCACCGTGGTCACCAGCCACCCGTTGTCGCCGTCGTACGCGGTCCGCCCGGCCGGCCGGATCCGCCGCGAGTGCTGCTCCCAGCAGTCCAGCAGCAGCTCGGCGCTCTCCCCCGCCGGGTCGTACGCGAGTACCTGCCGGGAGAGGTTCTCCAGCACCACCGGGCAGCCGGAGAGGTCGGCGGCCTGCCGCACCACCTCGCCGGGGCCGGCGCCCTCCACCGACAGCTCCGTGAAGCGCTGGTGGATCTCCTCCGTGGCCCGCAGCTCGGTCAGCTGGGCGTCGACGATCAGCGCGTGCACCGCCTCGGTGATCCGGACGAACGGGGTGGCCCGCCGCAGCTCGACCAGGGGCAGCCCGCGCCGCTCGGCGGCGGCGGCCATCACCCGGGGCACCCCGCTGACGTACCTGCGGCCCAGCTCGACGACCAGGCCGGAGACGCCCACGTCCGCCAGGTCGCCGATGAAGACGCGCAGCCCGGCGTCGTCGGCGGGCAGCCCGATCCCGGTGGTGAGCACCAGCTCGCCACCGCCGAGCAGGGGGGCGATGTCGGGCACCTCGGTCACGTGCACCCAGCGCACCGGACGGTCGAGGCCGGCCTCCCCGGCGACCAGGCGCGGGGCGCCGTGGCGGACCGGGTCCAGCGCGAGAACCTCACGGACGGTAGGGAACACGGGCGACACGCTACCGTCCGTGACGTCGATTCCGCACAGGCAGCCGCTCGGTCTCGGACCCGTGTCGCTCAGTCTCGGGCCCGCGCCGCTCACTCTCGGGCCCGTGCCGCTCCGGCACCGGCGGGACCGGCTGGCGCGGCCCCCGACCTCACCGCGACTTGACCTTGACCTTGGGTCAGGGGCGACGCTGGTGGCATGACGAACTCAACCGCGACTTTCTCGGCCTGGAGTGGCATGTTGCCGGTGGAAGACACCGCGCTGGCCGTGACCGACACCGGCGGGACAGGCACCCCCGTGGTCTACCTGAACGGTTCCTACGCCAGCCAGCGGCACTGGCGGCCTGTCATCGACGACCTGGGGCCGGGGTGGCGACACATCACCTACGACGAGCGGGCTCGCGGCAAGTCGGAGAGGTCGGCGGACTACTCCTTCGAAGCCGTCGTCCGGGATCTCGACGCCGTTCTGAAAGCCAGAGGGGTGGAGCGGCCGCTCCTGGTGGGCTGGTCCTACGGCGCGCTGCTCGGGGTGCACTGGGCCGCTCGGAATCCGGGCCGCGTCGCCGGCGTGGTCGGGGTCGACGGCCCTTACCCGGTCGGCTGGACCGACGACGCCGACCACGAACGCATCCGGCGGCTGTTCCGTAGGCTCCGGTGGGCGATGCCGCTGGCGCGCCTCGTCGGCAACGCCGCGCGGATGAGTGCCGAACAGCATGCCGACATCGCCATCGAGGCCCACAAAATCCACGCCGCCCTCGAACCGGTCCTCGACAGCCTGACCGTCCCGGTCCGATACGTGGTCGCCTCGGGCGAGGCCCTGGGAAGCAGGAATGATGAGCAGGAACGGATGCGCACCACCATCAACCCGGTGCTTGCCCGCAACCCGAACCTCACGATAAGCGCGAAGGTCGCCAGCAACCACGGCACGATCGTGCGCAAGGATTTCCGCGCCATCGCCGGGGCCACCCGCGAGCTCGCCGCCCTTACCCGCGAAAGTCGCTGACGACCATGACCAGCGGCGTCACGATCAGCCAGGCGGCAGCCTTCGTCGGCGTCACGATCAAGACCATTCGCCACTACCACCGGCTTGGCCTGGTCGACGAACCGCGCCGTGACGGTTCCGGCTATCGCCGATACGGGTCGTCCGACCTGCTGCGGCTGGTCCAGGTCCGGACGCTGGCCGAGTCCGGCGTACCGCTGGCCGAGATCGGCGCCCTGCTCGGCGCCGATCCGCAGCGGTACGCCGCCGACCTGGCCGAGGTCAAACGGCGGCTGACCGAGCGGATCGAGGAGCTGACCGCACGCCGCGACCTGCTGGACCGGCTGGCCAACGGTGACCGGGCCCTGTTGCCCGACCGGGCCTGCGCGCTGTTGGACCGGGCCACCGACCTCGGCTTCACCCCGGACGAGGTGGCAGCCCACCGCGAGGGCATGGTGCTGGCCAGGGCCCTGGTCCCCGACGGGTTTGACGACTATCTCACCGGTGCCGAGCACGCTCTGGACGACACCCGGTTCGTCGCCTTGAACAAGCGATGCTGGGCCGCCAAGGACTGGGAACCCGACGACCCCCGCATCGAGGAACTCGCGACCGCCATGGCCGACCGCTTCCTCGCCAACCCCGCGTTGCTCGCGATCTCGGACGGTTTCCAGGCCCGCACTGACGCCACCCGGTACGGCCTGCTAAACCACCACGGCGAAGATCAGGCACCGGCCATGGCCCGGCTGACCACGCTGGTCGAGACGAAACTGCGCTCCGCCGGCGTGGACATCCCATACCAATGAGCCTTTCCAGCCTGACGGCGCGTCGCTCAGTCGACGCCGAACTCCATCGCGGCGCGGTCGAGCGCCTCGTCGTCGGCGGAGGAGACGCCCCGGGAGGCGATGGCCTCCGCGCCGCCCTGCGGCATCGCACCGATCAGCCCGGTCGAGGCCGCCTGCGCGGCGCCGACCATCCGCTGCGGGGCCGCGCCGCCAACCATGCCGAGGGTCGCGTACTGCTCCAGCTTCGCCCGCGAGTCGGCGATGTCCAGGTTGCGCATGGTGAGCTGGCCGATCCGGTCCGACGGGCCGAACGCCGAGTCCTCGGTGCGCTCCATCGACAGCTTGTCGGGGTGGTAGCTGAACGCCGGACCGGTGGTGTCGAGGATCGAGTAGTCCTCGCCCCGGCGCAGCCGCAGCGTCACCTCCCCGGTGACCGCCGTGCCGACCCAGCGCTGCAACGACTCGCGCAGCATCAGCGCCTGCGGGTCCAGCCAGCGCCCCTCGTACATCAGGCGACCGAGGCGGCGGCCCTCGGTGTGGTAGTTCGCCAGGGTGTCCTCGTTGTGGATGGCGTTGACCAGCCGCTCGTACGCGGCGTGCAGCAGCGCCATGCCGGGTGCCTCGTAGATGCCCCGGCTCTTGGCCTCGATGATCCGGTTCTCGATCTGGTCCGACATGCCCATGCCGTGCCGGCCGCCGATGGCGTTGGCCTCCAGCACCAGGTCGACGGGGCTGCCGAACTCCTTACCGTTGATCGTCACGGGACGACCCTGGTCGAAGCCGATCGTGACGTCCTCGGTCGGGATCTCCACCGACGGGTCCCAGAACCGGACCCCCATGATCGGGTTGACCGTCTCGATGCCGGTGTCGAGGTGCTCGAGGGTCTTCGCCTCGTGCGTGGCGCCCCAGATGTTGGCGTCGGTGGAGTACGCCTTCTCGGTGCTGTCCCGGTACGGCAGGCCGCGTTCGAGCAGCCACTCCGACATCTCCTTGCGCCCGCCCAGTTCGGTGACGAAGTCGGTGTCGAGCCACGGCTTGTAGATGCGCAGCTGCGGGTTGGCCAGCAGGCCGTACCGGTAGAACCGCTCGATGTCGTTGCCCTTGAAGGTCGAGCCGTCGCCCCAGATCTGGACGTCGTCGGAGATCATCGCCCGGACCAGCAGGGTCCCGGTGACAGCCCGGCCCAGCGGGGTGGTGTTGAAGTACGCCCGCCCGCCCGAGCGGATGTGGAAGGCCCCACAGGTCAGCGCCGCCAGCCCCTCCTCGACCAGGGCGGCGCGGCAGTCGACCAGCCGGGCGACCTCGGCGCCGTAGCTGAGCGCGCGCCCCGGCACCGAGGCGATGTCGGGCTCGTCGTACTGGCCGATGTCGGCGGTGTAGGCGCAGGGAACGGCGCCCTTGTCGCGCATCCACGCGACCGCGACCGAGGTGTCGAGGCCGCCGGAGAAGGCGATGCCGACACGTTCACCGATGGGCAGGGAGGTGAGAACCTTGGACACAGGGAAGATTATGCACCAGCCCGCATGGGCATGCAAATGGCCGGTCGGCCCCGCCGGATCAGTCGGTCGGCTCCGCGCGGAGCTGCCGGAAGAACGCCCGGATGTCGGCCACCAGCAGGTCGGGTGTCTCCATCGCAGCGAAGTGCCCGCCTCGGTCGTACTCCGTCCACCGCACGATGTTGTTCGTCCGTTCGGCGATGTGCCGCAACGGAATGAAGTTGTCCCGCGGAAAGGCGGCCAGAGCGGTCGGTGCGGTCGAGGGCTCCGGCGGCGACCCCCAGTAGTCCGAATGCGCCCGTTCGTAGTAGATGCGGGCGGAGGAGCCGGCGGTTCCGGTGAGCCAGTAGAGCATGACGTTGGTGAGCAGGTGGTCGCGGTCGACGGCGTCCTCCGGGCGGGTCGACGAGTCCGTCCACTCCTTGAACTTCTCCGCGATCCAGGCCAGCTGGCCGACCGGAGAATCCGTCAGGCCGTAGGCGAGCGTCTGCGGTCGTGTGGACTGGATGGCCGCGTAGCCGGCGCTGTCGCGGTCCCACCGTCGGGTGCGCCGCCACGAGGCCAGCGTCCGCTCCCGTTCCGCCGGGCTCAACGTGGCGAGCAGACGGGCGTCCGGCTCCTCCGTCACGGACGAGCCCGGCAGCAGATTCAGGTGTACGCCGACGACGTGGTCGGTCCGCGTACGGCCGAGTTCGCGGGAGATGGCCGAACCCCAGTCACCGCCCTGCACGCCGTACCGCTGATAGCGGAGACGTCGCATCAGTTCGGCGAACGCGGCGGCCACCCGCCGGAACTCCCAGCCGGTCTCCCGCGTCGGCCCGGAGAACCCGAACCCCGGGATGCTCGGCATGACGAGGTGGAAGGCGTCGGCGGGGTCGCCGCCGTGGGCTCGCGGATCCGCCAGCGGCCCGGCGACCTCGGTGAACTCCACGATCGAGCCCGGCCAGCCGTGCGTGACGAGCAGCGGAGTCGCGCCCGGTTCCGGCGACCGGACGTGCGCGAAGTGGATGTCCGCCCCGTCGATCGTGGTGGTGAACTGCGGCCACTCGTTGAGTCTGGCCTCCGCGGCACGCCAGTCGTACTCGTGCCGCCAGTACCGTGCCAGGTCCATCAGGTAGTCGCGCGGGACGCCGTACTCCCAGCCCACCCCGGGCAGCTGGTCGGGCCACCTGGTGCGATCGAGCCGCTCGTGCAGATCGTCGAGATCGCGCTGCGGGACGTCGACCCGGAACGATCGGATGCCCGCGT
The DNA here is from genome assembly GCF_040640115.1 of Micromonospora sp. NPDC023644. Taxonomy (NCBI): domain Bacteria; kingdom Bacillati; phylum Actinomycetota; class Actinomycetes; order Micromonosporales; family Micromonosporaceae; genus Micromonospora; species Micromonospora sp. NPDC023644. The sequence continues at coordinate 16,731 of NZ_JBFABA010000031.1, forward strand.
CAGGCGAAGTCGTCACGGCCCAGTTCCCAGAAGGCGACCGCGGCCGCGGCCGCCACGTTCAGCGAGTCCACCCCGCGCCGCATCGGGATGACCACCCGCACGTCGCTGGCGGACTGGGCCGCCGCGGTGAGGCCGGGGCCCTCGGCCCCGAGGAGCAGCGCCGCCCGCTCGCGCTGCGCCGCGGTGAGCCGCTGGATCGGCACGGCGTCCGGCGCCGGCGTCATGGCGAGCAGGCTGAAGCCCGCCTCCCGCACCTGGTCCAGGCCCGCCGGCCACCGTTCGAGCTTGGCGTACGGAACCGCGAAGACCTCCCCCATGCTGACCCGCACGCTGCGCCGGTACAGCGGGTCGGCGCAGGTCGGCGACAGGAGCACCGCGTCGATGCCGAGCGCGGCCGCGCCCCGGAAGACCGCGCCGAGGTTCGTGTGGTTGTTCACGTCCTCGAGGACCACCACCCGCCGGGCAGCCGCCAGCACGTCGGCGGCGGCCGGCAGCGGCTTGCGCCGGAACGACGCCAGCACGCCCCGGTGCACGTGGAAGCCGGTGGCCCGTTGCAGCACGTCCTGGGTGGCGGCGTAGACGGGGACGTCGCCGGTGTCCAGGTCGGCGAGCTGGTCGACCCGCTTGGCGTCCACCAGGTACGACCGGGCCGGGTAGCCGGCCCGCAGCGCCCGGCGCAGCACCAGCTCGCCCTCGGCGATGAACAGGCCGTGCGGCGGCTCCCAGCGGGTGCGCAGCTCGACGTCGGTCAGCGCCCGGTAGTCGGCGATCCGGTCGTCGTCGGGGTCGGTGATCGGGTGGATGGGCACCCGCCGATTCTGCCGGACGCGCCGCAGCCGCCCCGGGCCGCCCGACGCCGGGGCAAGGTGAGGTGTTTTGTCCGGGTAAGAAGGGGAATGGCGGGCCGGAGCGGCGGGCCGACGGAAGGACAGCCGGGTGAACGCACGTCCCATGGGCACGCCGGGGCCGGCCCGGGCCGACCACCCGGACGGATGGCGCGTCGACCTGGGCCCCCTGGCGCGATCCACCTGCTCAACGGCCTGTACGACGCCAAGCTGGACCACCAGCCGGTGGTCGCCCTGGTCGGCCGCGAGGGGACGCCGATGTTCCCGGACAGCCAGCAGCTGCCCGACATCGGCTACCACCGGTGGGCGGAGGTGCTGGGCCTGCACGGCGAGCTGGTCGACGCGCCGGAGCAGGTGCCGGGCGTCTGGGAGCGGGCGCTGAGCGCCGACCGGCCCGTGGTCGTCAACGCGCTCGTCGACCCGGCCGAGCTGACGCTGCCACCGCACTTCACCGCCGAGCAGGCCCGCAACACCGCCGCGGCCGTGCTGCGCGGCGACACGGACTGGGCGGGCATCATCCGGCGGGGCCTGCCCACGGCGGTCGCCACCCTCCGGCCGGGGCGCGGCCGGGGCTGACGGGGCGGCCCGGACTCCGCCGGATCCGGGCCGGCGCGACGGGCGCCGGCGGGCGCAGCCCTCGCCCCACCGGGCCGACGTCAGCCGGCCCGGTGGTACCGCAGCAGCACGGACCTACCGTCGAAGGTCCGCGACTCCGCCAGGCGCAGCCCCATCCGCTCGGTGGCGGTGAAGACCGGCTTGCCGCCGCCCAGCACCACCGGGTGGACGAAGATCTGGTACTCGTCGATCAGGCCGAGGTCGGTCAGCGCGGCGGCGGCCTCGGCGCCGCCGTTGAGCAGCAGGTCACCGCCCGGCTGCTCCTTGAGCGCGGTGACCTCCGTGGCGAGGTCGTCGCCGCCGACCACCCGGGCGCCGTGCTCGGCCGCGGTGAGCGTGCGCGAGAGCACCACCTTTGGTGTCCGCCGCCAGATCGGCACGAACGCGAGGTCGTGCGGGTGGTCGGAGATCGACTCCGCCTGCGGCCAGTAGCCGGCCATCATCTCCCAGACCCGGCGGCCGTAGAGGAACGCGCCGGCCCGGCCGCACTGCTCCAGCGAGTACGCGGACAGCTCCGGGCCCATCTCCGGCCAGTCGAACTCGCCGTTCGGCCCCTCGATGAACCCGTCGAGCGACTGGTGCACCCCGTAGACGATCTTCCGCATGCCGCTGCTCCTCCTGGCCTCGGTCGCCCCTCGCGGGCGTTCTCGCCAAGTGGTCGGAGCGGCATCGCCCGGATCCGACAGCCCGGGACGACTCTTCCAAGGTTTTTTCCACGGCTTGTCCGGCGCCGCTATCGTGCCGCTCATGCGCCGCGCGACGATCATCGCCCTGGTCGGGGTCGACGGAGCTGGGAAGACCACCCAGGCGAGGGCGCTGGCCGACCGGCTCACCTCTGCCGGTGTGCCGGCCAGCTACTTCGAGAACGCCGGCGGCCGGCCGCTCTGGAACCGGCTCGCGCAGGCGCTGGGTCACCGCGACGGGCCGCACCTGTTCGGCCGCACCGGCTACGTGACCATCGAGGCGACCGTGCGCTGGCTCGCCATCGCCCGGGCGGTGCTGGTCGCCCGGCTGACCGGCCGGACGGCGGTCATGGACCGCTGGTCCTGGTGCCAGTACGTGGTGATGCGGGTCCGCGGCGACCGGGGCGGGAGGCTGGCCCGGCTGGCGTACGCGATCTTCCCGCGACCCGGTCTCGTCTGTTTCCTGGCGGTCTCGCCCGAACGGGCCCAACAACGGGTGCTGGCCCGGGGCATCGACACCGAGGAGCTGGCCCACCTGCGTGCCCTGGACGCCGGCTACCGGGGACTGCCGGAGTTCGGCACGTTCACCGTCATCGACGCGAACGGCGACCCGGCCGAGGTCGGCGCGGCCCTCGACCGGGTGGTCCGGGCCGCCCTCGCTCGCTGACCTCCCGTCCCCGGCCGGCCGGCTGCCAGGCTGGTTGCCCGGCTCGCTCCCCAGTGGCAACCGGGACCGTCGGCGGCACCACCGGCCGACAGCCCCGGTCGCGCCCTGTCGAGCTGCCCGCACAGATGGGGCAGTCCGCGGAGCGGCGGGTCCGCGAGGGGACGCGACCTCACCGCCGGCTGAAACGCCCTGGCCACCGCTGCGCCCGTCCCAGCGGGCCAGGCCGTCGAGGATCGTCAGCGGCGTCAACGTCAGCGACACCATGTCCATGCTGGCGGCCCTCGGCTCGCCCTGTCCGGGCCGCCACGATTCGCCCGCCGGATCCATCCCCGGATCGTCCGCCGGGCGGTCTCATGGGTGGGGCAGCTCGACAGCGCGCGCAGGGTCTTCCCTGGCAGAGCACCGAAAGCCGACGACCGCACCGGAGTGCGGACCGACGGCCAGCGGCGGGGACTCCGACGGCCAGCCGTGGGCCGTCAGCCGTGGAAGGAACGCCCCTCGACGCAACCCGCTCCCGCGTGCCGGCCGACGGCAGCCGTGGGAGAACCGTGGGCGTCAGCCGCGGCGCTCCAGCCAGCGTCGCAGGTCCGACAGGCGCTCATCCTCGGCGGGCGACGGCCGCCGCTCCTCGGACGGTCGCCGCTCCTCGGACGGGCGGCGCGGCTCGACCGGCGGACGCTCCACCGGGCGGCGCGGGTCGCCGACCAGCTCCCGGCTCGGCGCGGCGAAGGCCTTCTCCGGCTCGCCTGCGACGGCGGTGCCGATGACCCGGGCGACCGCGTCGATCACCCTCGCCTGCACCGCCGCGCCCACCGAGTCGGTCGGGTCGTCCGGGTTGGCGGCGATGCCGGCGACCGCGACCTGCGGGGTGAAGCCGACGAAGGTCTCGGTGGCGTTCCTCTCCGAGCTGCCGGTCTTGCCGGCCACCGGCCGGCCGTCGAGGATCCGGTTCACCGAGGTGGCCGTGCCCCCGTTGCACTGCCCGGACGCGGACTGCTGGCCGACCGGGCAGCGGGCCGCGTCGGTGGCGGCCCGGGCCACGTCGGCGTCGAGCACCCGGCGGCAGGACGGGTCGCCGACCGGCACCCGCTGGCCGTCGGCGGCGGTCACCGAGACCACCGGCAGCGGGGCGCAGTACGTGCCCTCGGCGGCCACGGTGGCGTACGCGTTGGCCAGGTCGAGCGGGGTGGTGGCGGTCACGCCCAGGGTGAACGAGCCCCAGTCGGCGGCGTCGTTCTCGGCGAAGGTGGCGTCGGCGTCGGCCCGGAAGGTGATGCCGAGGCGCTTCGCCATCTCGACCACCTTCTCCTGCCCGACCTGCTCGGCCAGCCAGACGAAGTAGGTGTTCACCGAGCGGCCGAAGCCGTCCCACATCATCCGGTAGCCGTCCATCCACTCCGGGTTTGCGTTGGCCGGGCACCACCGGCCGTCGCAGCTGCCCTCGCTCTCGGCGGCGTACCGGGTGGGCAGCCGGCTGGGCGCGTCGAAGCCCGTGGAGAGCGGCTTGCCGGCCTCCAGCGCCGTGAGCATGGTAAAGAGCTTGAACGTCGAGCCGGCCTGGTAGCCGTCCACGCTGTCGCCACCGGAGACGAGCGGGTTGACGGTGTTGGGGCGGTTGGCCTGCCCGTCCGGGTTGGCGTCGAGGCTGTAGTGCCGGTTGACCGCCATCGCCAGCACCCGACCGGTGCCCGGCTCGACGGCGGCGATCGGCAGGGCGCGCTTGTCGTCGTAGGAGTAGACGCCGGTGGCCTGCTTCTGCGCGGTGGCCTGGATCTTCGGGTCGAGCGAGGTCACCACGGTGTAGCCGCCGCGGCGCAGCGCCTGCTCGCGCTCCTCGACGCTGGCCCCGAACTCGGGCTGCGCGAGCCACCACTGCCGCAGGTAGTCACAGAAGAAGCCCCAGTCGTCGTGCCCCTGCGCGACGGCGGTGCACCCGTTGGGCTGGGCGGTGGGGCGCAGCGTCAGCTTCTCGGCCCTGGCCCGCGCGGCCTCCTCGGCGCTGATCGCGCCGGTGGAGAGCATCGAGTCCAGCACGTAGCCGCGGCGGGCCAGCGCGGCCTCCGCGTCGCCGTCGATCGGGCTGTACGCCTCCGGCGACTGCACCAGGCCGGCGAGCAGGGCCGCCTCGCCGAGGGTCAGCTCCGCCGGGGACTTGGCGAAGTAGCGCTGGCTGGCCGCCGCGATGCCGTACGCCCCGGAGCCGAAGTACGCGATGTTCAGGTACCGGTTGAGGATCTCGTCCTTGCCCAGGCGCTGCTCCAGCGCCGTGGCGTACCGGATCTCCTGGATCTTGCGCCCGACGGTCTGCTCGGTGGCCGCGGCGCGCTCCTCGGCGGTGCGGCCGGGATCGGTCTTGAGCACGTTGCGGACGTACTGCATGGTCAGCGTGGAGCCGCCCTGCTGGCCGCCGCCGGAGACGTTCGACACCACGGCCCGCAGCAGCCCGCGCAGGTCGGCGCCGCCGTGGTCGTAGAAGCGCCGGTCCTCGGCCGCCACGATCGCCTGCCGCATCACCGGGGCGATCTCGGCGAGCGGCACGTCGGTGCGGTTCACGTCGTAGAACGTGGTGATCAGCGTCTTGCCGTCGTTGGCGTAGAGGTAGGAGCGTTGCGGCGTGACCGGGGTGCGCAGCGCCTCGGGCAGCGCGGCGTACGACCCGACCGCGGCCTTGGCGGCGAACCCGAGCAGCAGGTTTCCCGGCAGCGCGGCGACCGCCAGGACGAGGCCGGCGAGCACGCCGGCGAGCAGCACGGTGAACAGCCGCGACAGCGGCGGGCGGGGTGGGGCCATGGTCCCCAGGGTTGCCACGCGACGGGCCGATCGACCACTCCCGCAGCCCGGTTGTCAGCAATTTCACCGCCCGTGACCAGCGACTTCCCATCCCACCCGCCCCCTGAGCCGCCGCCCGCCCCGTGGGCACCACCCGCCCCGGCGGCGCCCGCCCGCCCCGGCGGCGCCCGCCCGGTCCGGCGGCGCCTGCCCGGTCCGGTGGCGCCCGCCGGTTCCGGTGGCCGTCGGAGGCGGCGCGACGGGTCAGGTGGGCAGCGGGCCGTTCGGGCCGGGAGCGGCCGGGGCGGCGGCGAGGCTCGCGCTCGCGGCGTCGCGGGCGATGTCCCGGGGCACCAGGCGGCCGGAGCGGTAGCCGATGCCCATGCCGGCGACCAGTACGAAGATCGCGCCGAAGGTCTGCAGCGAGCCGATCAGCGCGCCGCCGACGCCCAGCAGCGGGGCGGCGATCATCAGCATGGCGCCGTCGCCGATGCTGAACGTCCCGGAGCGGGCCACCGACCAGCCGGTGAGCAGCCAACCCAGGCTGTAGCAGGTGGCTCCCACCAGCACGAGCGTCCGCGCGGTGGTGCCGAAGACCGGGGTCTGCTCCACCAGCCCCGCGAACGGCAGCATGAGCACCGTGCCGGCGATGGAGACGAGCAGGCCGGCGACGGCCGCGCGGCGGCTGCGGGTCGCCGCCAGCAGCCCGGTCAGCGCCAGCAGGGCGAGCAGCCCGAGCCACACCGCCGCCACCCAGCCCACCAGGTAGAGGGGCCGGCCGTCGGCCGGGTACGGGTCGTTGCCCACCCCGCCGTCGCTGCCCATCGCCACGACGGCGTAGAGGATGGCGTACGCGGGGAGCAGCCACACCGCGCCCCGGGCGAGCCGCCGCAGCGACCAGGCCCAGGTGGCGTTCGTGGCCGGCCCGATCGGCGTCGGCTCGACGAAGGGCAGTACGCCGAATCCCCCGCCGGTACGCCGACTCCCGAGCGGCCCGGTGGGATCGTGCGCGCCGGGGACCGGGGCCGAGGACCGCACCCGCTTCGCCGGATCGTTCATGCGTCACCTCGCTCGTCCGACGAGCGGCGCGGGACGCGCCGGGGCGCCCCGATGCCTGCTCACCGCCCGTCCTAGGACCGATGGTGGCAGGCGACGGAGCGCCCCATGAGTCTTTCTCGCATTCTCGGGCGGCCTGCGCCCGGGCCGGTCAGCCGCGTTCGCGCTGGTCGGCCGGGTCGCGGAGCAGGCTCGCCGGGGAGACCGGCTCCGGCGCCGGCAGCCCCTGCGGCTTGCCGCCGGAGACCTGCGCCTCGGCGACGCGTACCTCGTCGTGGATCTGCTGCGCAGCGGCCGCCGCGGCCTGCGCGGCCTCGGCCGCCTCGCGCTCCACCGCGCTCGCGCTGTCGGCCGCCTCCGGCGCCGGCTCGTCGCCGACCATCCGGCTCAGCCCGCCGAGCGCGCCGCCCATGCCCTCCAGCGCCTTGGTCAGCTCGGCCGGCACGATCCAGACCTTGTTCGCGGTGCCGTTGGCGATCTGCGGCAGGGCCTGGAGGTACTGGTAGGCGAGCACCTTCTGGCTCGGGTTCGCCTGGTGGATCGCGTCGAACACGGTCCGGATCGCCTTCGCCTGGCCCTCGGCCTGGAGGATCCGGGCCTGCCGGTCACCGTCGGCCCGCAGCACGGCGGACTGCTTCTCGCCCTCGGCCGTGAGGATCTGCGACTGCTTGTGCCCCTCGGCGGTGAGGATCGCCGCGCGACGGTCCCGCTCGGCGCGCATCTGCTTCTCCATCGAGTCCCGGATGCTCGCCGGCGGCTCGATCGCCTTGATCTCGACGCGGGTGACCTTGATGCCCCACCGGCCGGTGGTCTCGTCCAGCACGCCCGACAGGTGGCGGTTGATCTCCTCGCGGCTGGTCAGCGCGCGCTCCAGGTCGAGCGAACCGATCACGTTGCGCAGCGTGGTGACGGTGAGCTGCTCGATGGCCTGGAGGAAGTTCGAGATCTCGTAGGTCGCCCGGACCGCGTCGACCACCTTGAAGTAGAGGACCGTGTCGATCGAGACGACCAGGTTGTCGGAGGTGATCACCGGCTGCGGCGGGAAGCTGACCACCTGCTCGCGCATGTCGACCTTGGTGCGCACCGCGTCGACGAACGGCACCAGGATGTTGAGCCCCGGGTTGAGGGTGCGCTTGTACTTGCCGAGCCGTTCCACCACGTCCTGGCGCTGCTGCGGCACGATCCGCACCGCCTTCGCCAGGGTGATCACCCCGATCAGCGCGATGGCGATCAGTAGGACCGGGATCACAAGTTCCATGTACTCACCTTTTCGCTTCGGGTAGCTCGCCGGAAGGGGAAATGTCGTCCCGCCACACCAGGGCGGTGGCGCCCCGCACCTGGATCACCTGCACCCGTTCGCCCGGGGCGAAGTGCTGGCTCGCGTCGTAGGAGCGGGCCTGCCACAGCTCACCGTCGATCTTCACCATGCCCTGCCCGGCGTCGACCTGCTCCAGCACCAGCGCCGTGCTGCCCTCGATCGCCTCCACGCCGAAGGCCTGCTCGCCGCTCTCGAGCGCCGAGCGCCGGTGCCTGCGCAGCGTCGGCCGCACGCCCAGCACCGTCAGCGCCGACACCCCGGCGAAGACGATCGCCTGCACCTCGACCGGGGCGCCGAGCGCCGCCGCTCCCGCGGCGGCCAGGGCCCCGACCGCGAACATGATCAGAAACAGCGTCGTCGTGAAGATCTCGGCGACCGCCAGAACGACACCCAGCACGATCCACAACACGGCGTCCACCCCCCGATCGTGACACGTCAAAGCACGTGGAGCCCACCGGCGAAGATCAGTAAGCTCGGCGGCACGCCGGCGGCCCGCCCGACGGTGCCGCAATTCCACGAGGAGAGCCCGTGTCCCTGCTGCCCGAGACCGCCCGCCAGGTCGATGCCCTCGTCGCCGGGGCGCAGTCCGCCGGTCGTACGCCGTCGCTGCTGATCGGCGTGGTGCGCGACGGCACGCTGACGCACCTCGCCACCGCCGGCGAGCACCCGCGCCCCGACGCCGACCTCCAGTACCGCCTCGGGTCGATCAGCAAGACCATGACCGCCACCCTGGTCATGCAGGAGCGCGACGCCGGCCGGCTGGCGCTGGACGACCCGCTGGAGAGGCACCTGCCGGGCACCGGTGTGGGCACGCTCACCCTGCGGCAGCTGCTCGGCCACGCGAGCGGCCTGCGCCGCGAGCCGGACGGGCAGTGGTGGGAGCGCGCCGAGGTCGGGGACCTGACCACCCTGCTGGCCGGGGTGAGCGCCGAGAAGATCGCCTACCCCCCGCACCGCTCGTACCACTACTCCAACCTGGCGTACGGGCTGCTCGGCGGCGTGCTGGAACGGATCACCGGCACCCCCTGGGCCGAGCTGCTCCGCCAGCGCGTGCTGGAGCCGCTCGGCATGCGCCGCACCACGTACGCGGCGACCGAGCCGTTCGCCCGCGGCTACGTCGTGCACCCCTGGCACGACACGCTGCGGGAGGAGCCGCGTACCGACACCGGGGCGATGGCCCCGGCCGGGCAGCTCTGGTCCACCGCCGAGGACCTGGCCCGGTGGGCGGCCTTCCTGGCCGACCCGGCGCCGGAGGTGCTGGCCGCGGACACGCTGACCGAGATGTGCGTCCCGGTGGCGATCAGCGACCTCGACTCGTGGACCGGCGGGCACGGCCTGGGGCTGGAGCTCTACCGGCAGGGCGAGCGGGTGTACGTCGGGCACGGCGGCTCGATGCCCGGCTACGTGGCCGCCCTCGCGGTGCACCGCCCGTCGCGCACCGGCGTGGTCGGCTTCGCCAACTCGTACGGCTTCCGCAGCGGCGGGATCGGCGGGCTCGCGCTACGGGTCCTCACCACCGTGCTGGAGGCCGAGCCCGCGTTCCCGCAGCCCTGGCGGCCGGCCGCCACTCCCCCGCCCGCCGAGGTCGACGAGGTGACCGGCCGTTGGTGGTGGATGGGAGCCTCGCTCGACGTCACCTGGGACGCGGCCGCGGGTGAGCTGGTCGCGTACGTGCGCGGCGAGCGGGTGAGCGTGTTCGTCCCCGAGGGGCCCGACCGCTGGCGGGGTCGCTCCGGCCCGGAGAACGGCGAGATCCTGTCGGTGCTGCGCGACGAGGCGGGACGGGCCGTGGCCCTGGACATCGCCACCTTCGTCTTCACCCGCACCCCCGACCAGGAGCCCTGACCGCCCACGTTCCGCCCCGCGGCAGGCGACGACCCTGACGCGGGGCGGGCTGGGCTGGGCCGGGGCGGGCACGGCGCTCCGGCGGCCCGGCGCTCCGCGGCTCCGGCTACGGCTACGGCTCCGGCTACGGCTACGGCTACGGCTACGGCTACGGGAACGGTGCTCAGGCCGGCTCGGTGACGAAGTCGATCAGGCGTTCCATCGCGTTGATCAGCGGGGTCTCCACGTCGGCGAAGCTGTCGACCCGGGACAGGATGTGCCGCCACATGTCCGCCGGCGTGGCGACCCCGAGCGCCGCGCAGACGCCCTCCTTCCACGGCTGCCCCGGCGGCACCACCGGCCACGCGGGGATGCCCAGCGCCGCCGGCTTCACCGCCTGCCACACGTCGACGTACGGGTGCCCGGTGACCAGCACGTGCGGGGAGGTCACCTTCGCGACGATCCGGCTCTCCTTCGAGCCGGCGACCAGGTGGTCGACGAGCACGCCGAGGCGGCGGCCGGGGCCGGGGGCGAAGTCGCGCACCTCGGCGTCCAGCGCGTCGATGCCGTCCAGCGGCTCCACCACCACGCCCTCGACGCGCAGGTCGTCGCCCCAGATCCGCTCGACCAGGGCGGCGTCGTGGATGCCCTCCACCCAGATCCGGCTGGCCTTGGCGACCTGGGCGCGTACGCCGTCGACGGCGATCGAGCCGGAGGCGGTGCGCCGGCGGGCGGCCGGTGCCGGGGCGCGGGTCGGGCGGCGCAGCGTCACCGGCCGCCCGTCGAGCAGGAACGCGGCCGGCAGCAGCGGGAAGTTGCGCCGGCGTCCGTGCCGGTCCTCCAGCACCACCGCGCCGGCCTCGAAGCCGACCACCGCGCCGCAGAAGCCGGAGTCGGCGTCCTCGACCACGAGGTCCGGCTCGGCGTCCACCTCCGGCGTGACCTTCCGCCGCCGCCAGTCCCCGGCCAGCACATCGTTTCCATACCGCCGCCCCATGCCGATCAAGCTAACCCCCCACCCCGCCCCCCGCACCCGACACGCCGGCCCACCCCTGCCCACCCCTCTCCGGCGATCATGCAGTCGTGGTGCCCCGCAAAAGGGGCAGAGATCGACGATCCGCCCACCACCACTGCATGATCGACGGGCGGCGGGGCGTGGGCGACGGGGCGGCGGGGCGTGGGCGACGGGGTTGCGGGTGGTCGGAGCGGCAGTCGAGACAGGGGCGGCGGTGACCACGTACCCTTTCGGCATGTCCACCCCCGCAGCGGGCGCGGCCACTCTCACACCGCGCCGGTCCAGCCGGTTCGTTGCCTGGGTACGCGCCTGGCGCGCCGGGCTGGTGCCCTTCGACGAGGTCGCCGACGCCATCGCCGGCGACGAGGAGCACCTGGTCGCCGACGCGCCCGGCACCTGGACCGACGTGCCCCTGCCGCAGGCGCTGCCCACCCTCGCGAAGCTCTCGCCCGACGAGATCCGGCTCGTGCTGCCCGCCCCGGGCGACCCGCGCGGGCTGCCCGGTCCGGGCGACTTCGCCGGCGCGGCGCTGGTCGCCGGTGAGGCGGTCGTCGCCGGGGGCCTCGGGCTGATCCCGCACGTACGCACGCACACGTCCGGCTCCGGCGACACGTTCGAGACGGTGCTCTGGCGGGTCTACCCGCTGCCGGCCGACGCCCCGGCCGCCTCCCTCGCGTTGCCCGGCGCGGCCGAGGCGGAGGCGGAGCTGGCGGTGGCCCTGGCCGACACGACCGCCGCGCTGACCCGGCTGGACGTCGCCCAGTGGCGACCCGAGCTGGCCGGGGCGCTGGAGGCGCTGCGCCGACCGGACGGCGCCACCGACCTGCCGCCCGGGTTCGACCCGCGGGCCCGGCGGCTCTTCGCCCGGGCCGCCGTGCTCGACCGCGTGCTCGCGCTGGCCGGGCACGCCGCGCCCGGCGGCGCGATCAACAACTACGAGGCCCAGCAGCGCGACGCCGCGCTGCGCCCGCTCACCACCGCCTGCCGGCAGGCCCTGGTGGCCGCCTGCAACGCCCCGCTGCGCCCCTGACGTCGGGCCGCGCCGCCGCGCCAACCGTCGGGCACGCATCGCCGGTCTCCCGCGTGCGCCGGGACCGGACCGCGCCGACCGCCGGGCGCCCCCATCGCGCTGACCGCCGCGGTCCGGCAGCGGTGATTCCGCGCCGCCGCGCGCTGCGGCCGGTCAGGCGAGCAGCGGCCAGGCCCCGGCGCCGACGGCCACGCCGAGGGCCATCCCGACGACCACCTGCGCCAGGGTGTGGGCGCGCAACTCCAACCGCGACCAGCCGAGCGCGACCACCACGGCGACACCGCCCGCTGCCCACGGTCCCCAGAGCGCGATCAGGAACAGCGCGGTCGCCGCGGCGACCGAGGAGTGGATGGACACCTGCCACCACACGGTCACCACCATGGACGGCACCAGGGTGGCCGCCGTCAGCAGGAACAGCGCGGCGACGGGCCGGGCCCCCATCGCCGCCAGCAGACCGGCGCCGGCGAGCACGCACGCGAGGGACACGGCGAGGGGCAGGTGACGCTGCCGCCGGACCTTGGTGATGTGGTGGTCGGTGAGGCCGCCGCGGCGTACGGCCGTCAGGATCCACGCCATGGGCAGGACGCCGCCGAACAACAGGGCCGTGGCACCGGCCAGCAGCCCTCGCGGCAGGGTCGTCGCGGTCTGCACGGCGACCACGACGCCGACGACGGCCAGCAGGATGGGCGGCGAGAGCAGTTCGGACAGTGCCCGGGCGACGAGGCGGGCCCTCGTGGACGCGGGCCCGGCGGCCGGGGGCGCGGCGGTCACGGCGCGGCCACCGCCTGCGCGCCCCTGGCCCGCGGGGTCGCGGTGGCGTGCCGGCGGTACGCCCTGGCGACCAGCTCGAGCCAGCTGATCTCGTCGGCCAGCGTGGTCGCGCCGGCCAGTTCGAGGACGGCGGGTGTGTCGGGCTTGCGGCCGGTGCGTACGGCGTCGAGGGCGTCCCTGATGCACGCCGCGGCGATCTCGGCGCGGGCTTCGTCCCCGGTCAGGCCGGCCCTGGTCGCGCTGGCTTCGGCGGCGGCTTGCACGGCCGGATCGTAGTAGGCGGCGAGCCGCAGCATTGCGTCGGGGATCTCGATGGCGCGGCGTTCGACGAGTTTCGCCAGCCTGCCCGGCCGAAGACCCGGCCGCGCCGGGGGCATCGGGCCGAACAGGATCTCGGGTTCGGCGTGGTAGAGCGGCAGCCACAGCTGGTAGAGGTGGCGGTAGGTGCGGCGCAGGCCGATGGCCGTCCAGCCCGTTCGCAGCGTGGGCAGCCAGGACGGCAACGTGAGCCCGATGACCATGAGGAGGGCGCCGGGCGTGGCCAGCAGCGGCGACACCAGGTCCTCCCGGTCGAGCCACGCCAGCGGTCCGGGCATGCGCAGGCCGAGGGCCGACCAGGCGACGTACGCGGCCTTGTAGACGGCGTACGCGAATCCGAGGCTCGCGCCGATCGCGGTGAAGCGCATGCCTGTGCGCAGGGGCGCGGCGGGCAGGAACTTCGCCGTGCGATGGGACAGCCGGGCGATCTCGAAGATGGCGCTGCCGAACGTCAGCAGGTAGACCAGGAGGTAGAGCTGCACGATCGGCTCGTCGCCGTAGTGGACGGTCCAGTCGACACGGTCCTCGTCGACGGGCGCCGCCACGAAGAGGACCGCCATGGTGACGCCGGCGGCGACGTAGGCGACGACCCTGCGGCGGGCTCTCGGGGTCGCCTCCTCGGCGGGGTACGCCACGTGCAGGCGCATGACCGTGATGGCCACGCTGAACGCGATCATGCCGAGGTGGGTGGTGACCCGCAGCAGGTTCGGGATGCCGATGGCCTCGTTGACGGGCGTGTAGACGACCGGCGCCGCCGTCGCGATCGAGAGGCCGAGGACGAACAGGCCGGAGACCAACGCCCGCAGGCTCGGGTTGCGCGGGTTCGCGCGTAGGCCACGCGCCTTGTACGCGGCTGCGATGATCGACGCCGACGCGGCGGTGACCATCACGACGTTGACGAGCATGCCGTCGCCTCCGGTGCTAGTGGTGCTCGAGCGCCCTGCTGAGTCGCTCCGCGATCGCCTGCTGGTCCCGCGTCAGTCCGGTGCCCTGGTCCTGCTCCGCCGTGGACTGGCGTTCCCGCACCCGCTCCAGCAGCAGCTCGGCGAAGACCTCGGCCCGCCGCTCCACCCGGTTGCCGTAGCCGCGCCGCCCCAGCAGGGCCTTGATGAGCTCGGGCGGGATGTCGGGGAAGAGCGACCGGGCGTACTCGCGGTCGATGGCCGAGCTTCCGTCGGACGCGTCCCCGTCGGGGTCCGGCTCCAGGTCGAACAGCATGTGGGCGATCTCGTGGGCGAGGACGTGATCGCGGTGGTAGGGATCGGTGTGCGCGGGGACGATGAGGGTGTCGACGTCGCCGACGGCCAGATAGACCCCGCAGGGCGCGTCGGGGTCGGCCTCGACGGTCCGGATGACGATGCTCCGGCCGCGCGCCCTGCCGAGCCTGCGGAGGAACTCCGCCGTCTCCCACGGGACGGGGATCAGGGCCTCGATCTCGGCGAGCCGTTCCTCGCACTCGGCCCGCAGGACGTCATCCATCGTGGACGGAACGGTCGGGCCCCTCGTCCGCCGCCATGACCTCGGCGACGCGGAGCACCGCGTCGACCTCGGTCTCGGACAGCTTGCCCGCCGCCCGGATGAGCCGGGTGAGGGCGCGGCGGCCGCGGTCGGTGAACTGGGTGCCGCGCGCGCCGATCCTGGTCACTCCGACCTGCGCCATGGTCAGCAGCAGCTCGACCTGGTCGGCGAGCGCCGGGTTGTCGGCCACGAGCGCGCGCAGTTGGGCCTCGATGTCGCTGCCGTTCCCCGGGCTCGCGAGAAAGTAGGTGGTCGGCACCTCGAAGGCGCGGGCGATCGCCTCCACCAGGTTGAGCCGAGGTTCCGGCCCCTTGCCGTGGCGGAGGTTGGACATGTAGGCCTCGGTGACGGTGGCCAGGCCCGAGCCGTTGACCAACTGCACGACCCGGGCGTTGGTGTACGGCTTGCCGGCCGCGTCGCGTCGCTCGTCGAACAACCGGTTGAGTCGCTCGCGGAAGTCGGGGCGGGGGGCCGGCGGCCCGTCGGGTGTCGGCATCGGCCACCTCTCGTCATCGCTCGGGCGAGCTTAACAGCGATGAATAAAGACGCGCGTCACCGTAATGACTGTTGACAAATATCGTATGCGTGAACATAAGATCACTCGCCGTTGCAAGTTCACGGGGGCTTGCAGCGGCACAGCTCCCACCTCCGGGCGCGTCGGAGGTCGCCGGCCGGGCCGGCGCCGCGGTCAGGAGGTCGGGTTCCCGGGGGCCGGGGTGGCGGCGGTCGGGCGGCGGGCCGGGACGCAGCACACCGTCGGGCAGGTGTCCCACATCGGCAGCTCGCCGAGGCGGCGGCGCAGGCCCACCCCGGCCGGGTCGGTCCGCTCCCGGACCAGCTCGCGGACCATCGCCACGAACCGCGGGTCGGTGCCGGGGGTGGCGGCCCGGACGAAGTCCAGCCCGAGCTGCCCGGCCGTCTGGCGCGCCTCGGTGTCCAGGTCCCACACCACCTCGAGGTGGTCGGAGACGAACCCGATCGGGCTGACCACCACGGCGGTGGTGCCGGCCTCGGCCAGCGCGCGCAGGTGGTCGTTGACGTCCGGCTCCAGCCACGGCACCTGCGGCGGGCCGGAGCGGCTCTGCCAGACCAGGTCCCAGGGCAGGTCCGGGGCCGCGGCGGCGTGCACCAGCCGGGCGACCTCGGCGAGCTGCGCCTCGTACCGGCCGCCGTGCGGGCCGGCGTTCGCGGCCATCGAGTTCGGGATCGAGTGCGCGGTGAACACCAGCCGGGTGGTGTCCCGCTTCGCCGGGTCGAGCCGGCCCAGCGCCGCCCGCACCGCGTCGACGTGCGGCTCGACGAAGCCGGGGTGGTCCCAGAACTGGCGGAGCTTGTCGATCAGCGGGGCGTCCGGGCCGACCGCCGCGCGGGCGGCGGCGATGTCCTCCTGGTACTGCCGGCAGGAGGAGTAGCCACCGAAGGCGCTGGTCACGAACGCCAGGGCGTGGGTGACGCCGTCGTCGCGCATCTGCGCCACCGTGTCGGCGAGCATCGGGTCCCAGTTCCGGTTGCCCCAGTAGACGGGCAGGTCGACGCCGCTGGCGGCGAAGTCCTCGCGGACCGCCGCGAGCAGTTCCCGGCACTGCTGGTTGATCGGGGAGACGCCACCGAAGTGCTGGTAGTGCTCGGCGACCTCCGCCAGCCGCTCCGGCGGCACGCCCCGCCCCCGGGTCACGTTCTGCAGGAACGGCATCACGTCCTCGGGCCGTTCCGGTCCGCCGAAGGACACCAGGACCACCGCGTCGTACGCCATGACCCCATTCTCCCCCGGTCGCCGTCGCCGCCGGGCGAGGCCCCCTGATCCCGGGGCACCGAAGGGCCCCTGCCGACGCCCTCGGCGCGGCAGGGGCCCTTCGGTGAGGCGTCAGGCGCCGATGGCGTGGTAGCCGCCGTCGACGTGCACGATCTCGCCGGTGGTGGCCGGGAACCAGTCGGACAGCAGCGCCAGGCAGGCCCGCGCGGCCGGCTCCTGGTCGGTGAGGCTCCAGCCCAGCGGCGCGCGCTCGGCCCAGGCCTGTTCGAACTGCTCGAAGCCGGGGATCGACTTGGCGGCGATCGTGCGCAGCGGCCCGGCGGCCACCAGGTTGCTGCGGATGCCCTGCTTGCCCAGGTGCAGCGCCAGGTAGCGGGAGGTGGACTCCAGCCCGGCCTTGGCCACGCCCATCCAGTCGTAGACGGGCCACGCCTTCGTGGCGTCGAAGGTCAGGCCGACCACCGCGCCGCCCGCGGACATCAGCGGCAGGGCCGCCATGGCCAGCGACTTGTAGGAGTACGTGGAGACGTGCAGCGCGGTCGCCACGTCCTCCCAGGGGGCGTCGAGGAAGCCGCCGCCGAGGCAGCTCTGCGGGGCGAAGCCGATCGAGTGCACCACCCCGTCCAGGCCGTCGACGTGCTCGCGCACGCGGTCGCCGAGCCCGGCGAGGTGGTCGGCGTCGGTCACGTCCAGCTCGATCACCGGGGCGGGCTCGGGCAGCCGCCTGGCGATCCGCTCCACCAGGGAGAGCCGGCCGTAGCCGGTGAGCACGACCTGCGCCCCGTTCTCCTGGGCGAGCTTCGCCACCGAGAAGGCGATCGAGGCGTCGGTGATGACGCCGGTGACCAGCAGCCGCTTACCGGCGAGCAGTCCGGACATGCAGGGTTTCCTCCGTAGTTCTCAGTGACCGCTTGTCAGTGACCCATGCCGAGGCCGCCGTCGACGGGGATGACGGCGCCGGAGACGTAGCCGGCGGTGTCGCCGGCCAGCCAGGTGACCACGCCCGCGATCTCGTCCGGCTGGGCGAACCGGTTGGCGGGGATGAGCTTGCGGTACTCGCTCCTGCGGTCCTCGGGCAGGCCGGCGGTCATGTCGGTCTCCACGTAGCCGGGCGCGACCACGTTCGCCGTGATGTTGCGGCTGCCCAGCTCGCGGGTGATCGAGCGGGCCACGCCCACCAGGCCGGCCTTGCTCGCCGCGTAGTTGACCTGGCCGGGGCCGCCGTAGAGGCCGACCACCGAGGAGATGAAGATCATGCGGCCCCACTTGGCGCGCAGCATCTTCCCCGAGGCGCGCTTGGCGCACCGGAACGCGCCCGTCAGGTTGGTGTCCAGCACGCGGGTGAACTGCTCCTCGGACATCCGCAGCAGCAGCGTGTCGTCGGTGATCCCGGCGTTGGCGACGAGCACCTCCACCGGCCCGAGCTCGGCCTCGACCGCGGTGAACGCCGCGTCGACCGAGGCCGAGTCGGTCACGTCGCAGCGCACCCCGAACAGCCCCTCGGGGGGCTCGCCGCTGCGGTGGGTCACCGCCACCCGGTCACCCTGCGTGGCGAAGGCCTGCGCGATGGCGAGGCCGATCCCCCGGTTGCCGCCGGTCACCAGGACGGTGCGGGCCACGTTTCCCCCTGTAGTTCAGTGATCTCCCGGTCGGTCGGAGCCTAGGCGTTACCGGCAGGTAAGCGCTAACGCCGCGCACGTCCGGGCCGGCGGGGCGTCGCCCGCCGCCGGCCTTTCGCGCGCCCCGGCGGCGACGCGGCGGGCCCGTTGGAGGAGGCCTGTCCGGCCGCTCGGCCGAGTGCGGGAACGGAGCCCGGCGGGTGTACGATGATCCGCGTTTGCGGGCCGCATGGTCCGCGTTCCGGGCCCCGCCGACCGCAGGAGGTGATCGCTGTGCGAGATAGCGATCCTCCCAGTCGTGGCCGGGCCGATCGTCAGCCCCGCTGAGCCACGACTCAGCAGGTGAGCTGACCCAGCTCCGCTCCCCGCCTCCGCCCGGTCACCGGCTTCACGCCGGGTGACCGTGCCGCGCCGCCCGCCGACCCGGGCGGCCCGCCGGGAGCCGCCCGGTCACGACTTCGTGTGCGCGTCCTGATCCACCCCCTGCGGTCCGCCCCCGCACGCGCGGACCGTCCAGTCGCCACCCGGAGCCGTCCATGAGCCGCTACGTCGCCCCGCTGGGCTTCACCCTCGCCGCCGTCTGGGTGGCCGTCGTCTTCGTCCTGGCCGGCGGCGGCGCCCACTGACCGCCACCGGCCGTCCCCCACGCTGACCGCCACCGGCCGTCCCCCACGCTGGCCGCCACCTGCCGTCCTCCGCGCGTCAGAGCATCCGCGAGGACCACAGCAGGTTGAGGGCGCCGGCGCAGAGCGCCAGCAGCAGGGCGACCCCCGCGTACCAGTGGGTGACCTCGCGGGGTTCCGTGCGGAACCCGATCGAGCTGCCCATGTCCTGGTAGACCTGCTTCAGCTCGGTCACCGAGGCCGCCTCGTAGAAGTAGCCCTCGGTGGCCTCGGCCAGGTCGGCCAGGGCCAGCCGGTCCACCGGCACCCGTTGCAGCTGACCGCCGATGTCCACCTGCCCCGAGTCGGTGCCGAAGGCGATGGTGGAGACCGGCACGTTCGCCGCCTGCGCGGCCGTGGCCGCCTCCTCCACCGACCGGCCCGAGGTGCGGTACCCGTCGGAGAGCAGCACGATGCGTGCCGGCGGGATCCCCGCCGCCCCGTCGGCCGGAACCGTCCGGATCGCCTCCAGGCAGGTGAAGACCGCCTCCCCGGTCGCCGTCGCCTCCGCCAGCACCAGCCCGTCGATCGCGCTGGTCACCGCGCTGCGGTCCTTGCCCGGCGGCACCAGCACGTTCGCCGACTTGGCGAAGGAGACCAGCCCCAGGTTGTAGCTCTCCGGCAGCTCGCCGACGAACTGCTTGGCCGCCTCCTGCGCCGCCTCCAACCGGTTCGGCGCCACGTCGTCGGCCTGCATGGAGAGCGACACGTCGATGGCGAGCATCACGGTGGCCCGCTCCAGCGGCTCCCGGGTGTCGACCGACGGCCGGGCCAGCGCGGTGGCCAGCACCAGCAGGCAGAGCAGGAACGCCGTCGCCGGGACGTGCCGCCGCCAGCCCAGCCCCTTCGGCGCCAGGGTGCGCAGCAGGTCCACGTTGGTGAACCGCAGCGCGTACGCCCGGCGGTGCAGCTGCCGCCAGACGTAGAGCGCGGCGAGGGCGAGCACCGGCAGCACGGCCAGCAGCCACCACGGTTGCAGAAAGCGGATCATCGTGTCGTCCCCCTGGTGCGCGCGTGCCGCTGCGCGGCCACGAAACGCACCATGTCGAGCAGCCAGTCTCGGTCCGTACGCAGTCGCAGGTGGGCCGCACCCGCGCCGCGCAACGCCGTGGAGATTTCCGCCCGCTGGGCGGCCGCCGCCTCGGCGTAGCGGTGGCGCAGCCGCGGGTCGGCGGTCTGCACCTCGTGCAGCTCGCCGGTCTCCGGGTCGACCACGGGCAGCACCCCGACGTCGGGCAGCTCCAGCTCCCGGGGATCGACCACCTCGATCGCCACCACGTCGTGCCGGACGCGCAGCTTACGCAGCGGTCGGGCCCACCGGTCCGGCGGGGCGAGGAAGTCGGAGATGACCACCGCCACGCCGCGCCGCCGGGGCGGGCGGTTGAGCATGTCGACCAGGGCGCCCAGGTCGCTGCGGCCGGGGCGGATCTCGGTGCCGGCGATCGCCCGCAGCAGCGCCTGGGCCTCCTTGCGGCCGGAGCGCGCGGGCAGCCGGGTGTAGACGTCCGGGCCGGCGACCGGCGCCGCGCGCCACGGGCGGGCCGGCGCGCTCGCGGCGCCGCCGCTGCCGATCACCGCGCCGATCCGGTTGCCGCCCCGGACGGTCAGGTGGGCCAGCGCCGCCGCGGCGGCCACCACCACGTCGCGCTTGAGCCACCGGCCGGTGCCGAAGTCCAGGCTCGCCGAGAGGTCCACCGCCAGCCACGTCTCCAGCTCCCGGTCGGCCACCGTACGCCGCACGTGCGGCGTCGTCGTGCGGGCGGTGACCGGCCAGTCCATCCGGCGTACGTCGTCGCCGGGGCGGTACTCCCGGGACTCCCCCGCCTCGCTGCCCGGCCCGGGCAGCAGACCGGCGTAGTCGCCCTGGAGCAGGCCGTCGAGTTTGCGGGTGACCATGAGTTGCAGCCGCGACAGGACGGCTTCGGTGCGGTCGGAGGGGACGTCGGCGGGCCGACGGTCGGGTGAGGTCACGGGCGCTGCCCGGGCCAACCGGCGCCCGGCGGCGCGGCGGTCGGCGTGGGGGTGGCCTGCTGCCGGGGCGCGACCGAGGGCAGCGGGATGGTGGACATCACCCGGTGCACCACGTGGTCGGCGGGCACGTCGTCGGCGAGCGCGTCGTAGCTGAGCACGAGCCGGTGGCGCAGGATGTCCGGCGCGATGTCCTGCACGTCCTGCGGCAGGGCGTAGTCCCGGCCGCGCAGCAGCGCCAGCGCGCGGGTGGCCCGGACCAGGCCGAGCGAGGCGCGCGGGCTGGCGCCGTACTGGATGAGCTGGGCCACGTCCGGCATCCCGTGCTCCGCCGGGGTGCGGGTGGCCAGCACCAGCCGGACCGCGTAGTCGACCAGGGCGTTGTGCACGAAGACCTGGTCCGCCTTGCGTTGCAGGGCGATCAGGTCACCGGTGGTGAAGACCGGCGCCGGTTGCGGCGGGGCGACCCCCATCCGGTAGACGATCTCCCGTTCCTCGGCGTCGGTCGGGTAGCCGACGACGATCTTCATGAGGAAGCGGTCCCGCTGGGCCTCGGGCAGCGGGTAGACGCCCTCCTGCTCGATCGGGTTCTGCGTCGCCATCACCAGGAACGGGTCGGGCACCCGGTGGGTCTCGCCGCCGATGGAGACCTGCCGCTCGCTCATCACCTCCAGCAGCGCCGACTGCACCTTGGCCGGCGCCCGGTTGATCTCGTCGGCGAGCAGGAAGTTGACGAACACCGGGCCCAGCTCGACGTCGAACTTCTCGCTCGACTGCCGGTAGATGCGGGTGCCCATGATGTCGGCGGGCACCAGGTCGGGGGTGAACTGCACCCGGGCGAAGGAGCCGCCGACCACCCTCGCGAGGGTCTCCACCGCGAGGGTCTTCGCCACCCCGGGCACGCCCTCCAGCAGGCAGTGGCCCCGGGCGAGCAGCGCGACGAACATCCGCTCCACCATCCGGTCCTGCCCGACGATCACCCGTTTGATCTCGAACAGCGCCCGCTCGACAAGGGTCGCGTCCTCGGCCGGCGTGGTCACCGGGTCGGGTGTCTCCGGGCCCGTCCCGTTCGGCGTCGGGGCGTCGGGCGTGGTCGGCTGGGCCACCGGTCCTCCACAGCATGATCGGTTGTCGCGCGGCGTGGTGCGTATCAAGACTCGCATGCCCGGCTGAGTGCCGAGGTGGGGAGAAGCCGATTTTCGCCGCGCCGTCCCCGGGGTCGTGTCGCGGGCCCGCCACGCCGTCGCGCGGCGCGGAATCGCCGATCACGGGTGGACACGGACGGGCCCGGCGCGTGTACCATTCACCCCGTCGCCGGGCGGCTCCCCCCGTGGCCGCCCGGCGCTCAAACTTCCCGGTGCCGCCACCGCCCTAGACTGGCCGGGATGAGCACCTCCCTCCCCGCCGACGAGCCGCTGGTCTGCTCGTCCCGCGGCTGTCGCTCCCCCGCCCATTGGGCACTCAGGTGGAACAACCCCCGGCTGCACGACGCCGACCGGCGCAAGACCTGGCTCGCGTGCACCGAGCACCGCGCCACCCTCGGCGACTTCCTCGACGCCCGTGGCTTCCTGCGGGAGGTCGTACCGGCCCCCGGATCGCCTACGCTCGAAGGGTGAGCGCGCACAACGGATTTCCCCGGTGAGCGGTGACGGGTCCGCCGGCCCGCCGCCGGCGTCGCCCCTCCCGCCGGCGGGCCCCCTGGAGCCGTGGCCGGACACCGTCCGCTGGCAGTCGGTCTCGTCCGACCTGATCTGGGTGGAGCTCATCCGCCTGGCGATGGTGCTGGTCGTCCTCGCCCTCGGGCTGGGCGTCGGCTGGGCGCTCAGCGGCAGCGGTTTCCTCGGCGCGGCGCTCGGCGTGCTGCTGCTGTTCGGCGTCCTGCGGAGCATGACGATCGTCCGCGCCGTACGGGCCTGGGGCTACGCGGAGCGCGAGGACGACCTGCTGGTCCGGCACGGGCTGCTGGTGCGGCGGCTCTCCATCGTGCCGTACTCGCGGATGCAGTTCGTGGACGTCAGCGCGGGGCCGCTGGAGCGCGCGTTCGCGCTCGCCACCGTGCAGTTGCACACGGCCGCGGCGGCCAGCGACGCCCGGGTGCCGGGGCTGCGCCCTGCGGAGGCGTCCCGGCTGCGCGACCGGCTCACCGCGTTGGGCGAGGACCGGGCGGAGGGACTGTGAGCGACCCGGCCGGCCGGGGCACGGACCGTCCCGGCCCGGCTCCGGCGGAGCCCGGTGCCCCACCGGTAACGGCCGGCCCCGTCGCGGAGCACGGCGTGCCGCCGGAGACGGCCCGGCCCGTCGCGGAGCACGGCGTGCCGCCGGAGACGGGCCGGCCCGTCGCGGAGCACGGCGTTCCACCGGTAACGACCGGCCCCGTCGCGGGACACGGCGCCCCGCCGGAGACGGCCCGGCCCGTCGCGGCGGAAGCCACCGCTACCCCCGGGCCGCTGGGGGGCGCGGAGCCGCGGCAGCGGCTGCACCCGCTCAGCCCCGCCCTGCACGGCGCCAAGTCCCTGGTCGTGGTGATCGCCGGCCTGTCCTGGTCGACGCTGTCGCGGGTCGGCTTCGGCTGGTTCGCCCTGATGGCGGTCGTGCTGGCCCTGGGCGCCACCGTGCTGGCCGTGGTGAGCTGGTACTACACCGGCTACCACGTGGTCGGCCGCGAGCTGCGGGTGTACGAGGGGCTGATCTGGCGGCGCACCCGGGCGATCCCGCTGGAGCGGCTCCAGGCCGTCGAGGTGGTCCGCCCGCTGCTCGCCCAGCTCACCGGCCTGGCCGAGCTGCGGCTGGAGGTGGTGGGCGGGGGCAAGACGGAGGCGCCGCTGGCCTACCTGAGCGTCGCCGAGGCGACCGCGCTGCGCCGGCGGCTGCTCGCCCTCGCCGGGCGGGTCGCGGCCGAGCCGGGCGCGCCGTCGCCGGCCGAGGTGGCCGCGGGCCCGACGGGCACGCCGGCGCCACCGCCCGGCCGGCCGCTGCACGCCGTGCGGAACAACGACCTGCTGGTCAGCCAGCTGCTGACCCCGCAGGCGTTCATGATCCCGTTCGGCGTCGCGTTCGTGGTGGCGCAGTTCCTCTCCGAGGACTCCTGGTCGTTCATCGCGGTGGCGAGCACCCTCACCGCCATGGCGGGCGTGCTGCTGCAACCGGTGCGGCGGGTGCTCGACGACTGGAACTTCCGGCTCGCCCGGGACGAGGGCACGCTGCGGATCCGCAACGGGCTGCTGGAGACCCGCGCGCAGACCGTGCCGCTGGACCGGGTGCAGGCCGTCGGGGTGACCTGGCCGCTGCTGTGGCGGGTCAAGGGCTGGCTGCGGCTGCGGCTGGAGGTGGCCGGCTACTCCGCCGGCGAGGCCGACGAGCGCAACCGGCCGGACCGCCTGCTCCCCGTCGGCGACCTGGCGACCGGCGAGGCGATCGTGGCCGAGGTGCTGCCCGGGGTGCGGCTGGCCGCGCTGCCGTTGAGCCCGCCGCCGACGCGGGCCCGCTGGCTCAACCCGCTGAGCCGGGGCGTGCTCGGCGCCGGGCTCGACGCCCGGGTCTTCGCCGTCCGGTCCGGCCTGCTCACCCGGCAGCTGGCGCTGGTGCCGTACGCCCGGATCCAGAGCGTGCGGGTCGTGCAGGGGCCGGCGCAGCGGCGGCTGCGGCTGGCGACGGTGCACGCCGACACCGCCGGCGGCGCTGGCGCGGCCGCCCGGGACCGGGACGTCGCCGAGGCGTGGGCCCTGGCGGCGGAGCTGACGGCCCGCGCGCACGCCGCCCGCCAGGCGGGCTGACCCCGCCCGGACCGGTCAGTGGGCCGCGGTCACCGGCGGCGGCTCGGCCGACGCCGGCGGGTCGGTCGGCGTGGGGTCGGGCTCCGCCGGGGCCCGGCGGGCCCTGCGGGCCGCCCACCAGCGCTCCGCCAGGCCGACCGCGAGCAAGGTCATCCCGACGTACGCCCAGCCGACCAGCACGTCGATGACGTAGTGCTCGCCCGAGTAGACCAGGGTGAACGTCATCGCCAGCGGGTACGCCAGCAGCAGCGGCCACCAGCGGCGGCGGGTCTGCCGCAGGAAGAACAACACCACGAAGAGCGCGAACGCGGTGTGCAGCGAGGGCATCGCGGCCACCGGGTTGGAGGCGATCTGCCCGGCGTTGAGCAGGTTGCCGGCGCCGTGCATGCCGAACGCCTTCCACCCGCGCGTGGAGATGCGGGCGACCTCCTCCAGCAGCCCGTTCTGCGCCGCCCACCAGGGCGGGGCGGCCGGGTAGAGGAAGTAGGTGATCAGGCCGGTGGCGCACAGGAAGCCCCAGCGGCGCATGAAGGCCGCCCACCGCCCCCGGTCGCGTAGCCAGAGCACCGCCGCGGCGGCCAGCGCCACCACGAAGTGGGAGAAGTAGACCCAGCTGACGGCGACGTCCCACCAGTGCACCTCGGGCCGGTAGAGGTGCTCCTGGAGCCAGGTCGTCGGCACCTGCCCGCCGGTGGCCCAGCCGAACATCACCCGGTCGGCGACGATCAGCTCGTACGCGTGCGGGGTGGCGCCGTTGTCGGCGAAGCCCCGGGAGAGGTTGTAGACGGCGAGCAGCAGCACCACCGGCACCCAGTCCCGCGCGAAGCGCAGGTGGCTGCGCCACGGCCGGCTGCTGTTCCAGGCGACCGTCGCCGCCCAGATCCACAGGAACGCGTACGCCGGGTCGGTCGGCAGGCCGATGCCGAGCCAGCCGGCGACGAAGGCGACCCCCCACACCGTCATCGCGACCACACGGCGACGCCCGCCGTCGGGCGAGGCGGGCGGCTCGGTCCGGGCGGGGGGCTGGGGGTCGGTCGCGACAGACATCGCGGTCAAGGTTAACGGCGCGCGCGGCATCGACCGACGCCGACCACCGGTCCCTCGCGGGCGGCCCGCCGCCCGGCGCCGCCTCGTCTAGGCTCTGGCCATGCAGGAGCAGCCGGAGTCCGCGCTGACCCCGGGCCTGAGCGCCCGGGTGGAGCTGACCGTCACCGACACCGACACCGCCCAGGCGGTCGGCTCCGGGGACGTGCCCGTCCTGGGCACGCCCCGGGTGCTCGCCCTCGCCGAGGCGGCCACGGTGGCGGCCACCGCCACCCGCATGCCCGACGGGTCGACGACCGTCGGCACCCGGGTCGAGCTCGACCACCTCGCGGCCACCCCGGTGGGGCGGACGGTGGTGGCGCAGGCGCGGCTGACCGCCGTCGAGGGGCGGCGGCTGCGCTTCGAGGTGAGCGTCAGCGACGGCGACGAGACGGTCGCCGAGGGCCGGGTGGAGCGGGTGCTGGTCGACCGGCAGCGCTTCGTGGCACGCGCCGCGCGGTCGTAGTGGCCGCCCGCTTCGTGGAGGTCGCCGACCGGGTGCACGTGCTGCGCGAGCCGTTGCTGCACGTCAACGTCACCCTCGTCGTCGGCGACGGGGCCGCGCTGATCGTCGACACGCTCTCCACCGCCGGGCAGGCCGCCGCGCTGGCGGACGCCGCCCGGGCGGTCACCACCGCCCCGTGGACGCTGGTGAACACCCACCACCACTTCGACCACTGCTTCGGCAACGCGACCCTCGCCGCCGACCCGCCCCGCCCGGTGTACGCGCACGAGATCGCCGCCGAGGCGATGCGCGAGCCGGACCGGCTGCGCCGGGAGGCGTACGCGGAGCTGCGCGACGAGCATCCCGCGCTGGCCGGGGAGGTGGCCGCCACCGTGCTGCTCGCGCCGACGCACACCGTGCGCGGCGAGACCGTGCTCGACGTGGGCGGCCGGCGGGTGGTGCTGCGCCATCCCGGCCGGGGGCACACCGCCGGCGACCTGGTGGTGCACGTGCCGGACGCCGACGTGCTGGTCGCGGGGGACCTGGTGGAACAGAGCGGCCCGCCCGCCTTCGAGGAGTCGTACCCGTTGCAGTGGCCCGACGCGGTGGCGGAGCTGCTGCGGACGACCACCCCGGCGACCGTGGTCGTGCCGGGGCACGGCGAGCCGGTGGACGTCGGGTTCGTCCGCGCGCAGCACGCCCAGCTCGTCGAGCTGGCGCGGCTCATCCGCGCCGGGCACGCGGGCGGCGCGCCGCCCGAGCGGGTGGCCGCCGAGGCGCCCTTCGGCGTCCGCCCCGCCCTGCACGCGGCCCGCCGCGGCTACGCCGAACTCGACGGCACCGCCTGACGAAGGACGGGTGGGTCGGCTACGACCCGGTGCGGGCCACGTCGACGCCGGGTCCACGGCGTACGGCTGACCGACCGACCCGATGGCCACCCCTTGCGGCTCCACCAGGGGGAGGCGCGAGGGTGAGGGCATGAACGGCGACACGCTCTACTCGATCGGGGAGCTGGCCCGACGCACCGGCCTGACGGTCAAGACCATCCGGTTCTACTCCGACCGGGGCATCGTGCCGCCGACCGACCGTGGCCCGACCGGCCACCGCCGCTACGGCGCCGACGCCGTCGCACGTCTGGACCTGGTACGGACGCTGCGCGAGCTGGGGCTCGACCTCGCCACCGTCCGCAGGATCGTGGACCGGGAGATATCCCTCACCGAGGTCGCCGCAGTGCATGCCGAGGCGCTGGGGGCGCAGATCCGGACGCTGCGCCTGCGGCGCGCGGTGTGGACGGCGGTGGCCCGGCGGGGTTCCGACCCCGAGGAGATGGACCTCATGCACCAGCTCGCGAGACTTTCCGAACACGAACGGCACCTCCTGGTCGCCGAGTTCCTCGACGCGGCCTTCGGCGGGCTCGACGACCCCGGGTTCCCCGGGATCATGCGCTCGCTGACTCCCGAACTGCCCGACGACGCCGACGCCGAGCAGGTCGCAGCCTGGGTGGAGCTGGCCGAGCTGTCCCGGGACCAGGACTTCCGGGCGAGCATGCGACGGGTGGCCGAGCAGCACGCGGCCGACCACGCCAACCGCGTCGAGGGCGTACGCCGCGACCCCGTCGCGATGGTCCGTGACCAGACCGAGCCGGTCCGGCGCGCTGGGATCGATCCGGCCTCGCCCCAGGCCGACCCGGTCGTCGCCACCGTCATGTCCGGGTACGCGGACCTCTGCGGTCGCCCCGACGACGTCGACCTCCGGCGCCGGCTGCTGGCCCGGCTGGAATCCGCGAGCGATCCGCGCAGGGAGCGTTATCTGCGCCTGCTGTCCGTGGTCAACGGCTGGCCGGCACCCGACAGCCTGGCGCCGACGCTCGACTGGTCCGTCCGGGCCCTGCGGGCCCGCACACCGGCCTAGCGGGCGAAGCGGGCGAGGACCTCGGCGCGGGTGGGCATGGCGGTCGCGCCACCGGGCGACTCGCAGACCAGGCCGGCGACCCGCAGCGCGAACGCCACCCGCTCCGGCCAGCCCGCCGGGTCGGTGGGCGCGCCGTCCACCAGCAGGTCCGCCACGAGCGCGCCCATCACCGAGTCGCCGGCGCCGGTGGCGTCCACCGCGTCGACCTTCGGCGCGGGTACGCGTACCGGATCGGCACCGGCGGCGGCGAGCACCGCGCCGGCGGCGCCGAGGGTGAGCACCACGGTGCCGGCGCCGAGCTCCCGCAGGTACGCCGCCACGCCCTCCTCGGGTTCGCCCGGATAGAGCAGCTTCGCGTCGGCGGCGCTCAGCTTGACGAGGTGGGCGCCGGCGGCGAACTCGGCCACCACCTCGCGCAGCCCGGCGAGGGCGGCCGGGCCGTCGAGCAGCCGGGGGCGGACGTTCGGGTCGAAGACCCGCAGCCCGGAGGCGAGCCCCCAGGCCCGGCGCGCGGCGGCGAGCACCGGCGGGTGGAGCAGCACGATCGACCCGCAGTAGACGACGTCGGCGCCCGCCACCAGCCCGGCGTCGAGGTCGTCGGGGCCGAGCAGGCCGTAGGAGGGCGGCTCGCCGTAGAACCGGAAGTCGGGTTCCGGGCCGGCGAAGGTGGCCACCGCCAGCGCGGTCGGGGCGGGGACGGTGACCGCCCCGGCCAGGCCGACGCCCGCCCGGGTCAGGAAGTCGCGGATCCGCCCGGCCAGGACGTCGTCGCCGAGCGAGCCGACGAACTGCACCGCGCCGCCGAGCCGGGCGACGGCGACCGCCACGTTCAGCGGCCCGCCGCCGACGGCCTGCCGGTAGACCGGCTCGCCGTCGCGCTCGGTGTCGAGTAGGTCGAGCAGCGCCTCGCCGAGCACCACCGCGTATCCCATTCCGGTCCTCCGTCCACGCCGCGCGCCGACCGATCTTGTCGCACCAGGCTGGCACAGTACGCGCCATGACGAGCGCTGAAGCCACCGTATTGGCCTACTGGGCGGCGTGCGAGGCGCGGGACTGGGACGCCTTCGGCCGGCTGCTCGCCGACGACGTGGTCTACCACCTGCCGCAGACCCGCGAGCGGATCACCGGCCGGTCCGCGGTCGTGCGGTTCAACCGGGAGTACCCCGACGGCTGGCACCTGACGGTGACGCGGGCGGTCGCCTCGGGCCGGCACGCCGCCACCTGGATCACCTGCGCCCACCAGGGCGCGCAGCTCGCGGCCACCAGCTTCTTCGACCTCGACGAGGCCGGTCTCGTCCGCGAGGTCACCGAGTTCTGGCCGGAGCCCTACGCGCCGCCGCCCGGCCGCGAGCACCTCGCCGAGCGCTACTGACACATCGAGCAACGGCTATTGCGCGACGTCGGCGTCGCGTGGTGGGATGGCGCTTGCCGGGAGGTGCGGGGGCTGCCGCGCCACCGGCGCCGGGTTCACATCCACGCGAGGGCAGCGGCCCGCGAGTCGGGCCGCCGACGGCGCACGTACGCCGGCCATCCACGCCGGGGCACGTCCGCCGCGACCGTCGTATCCGCGTTTCAGCGGGGCGGCCGGTGCTGCCGTCCCCGCGCGTTGCCCGTGGGGCGCCCGCGTCCCGCGAGTGAGGAGAACCCGTGTCCCACCGATCGCGTACGGCCGCGTTGCTCACCGCGGCCGCGACCCTTCTCGTGGGCGCCGTCGCCCTGACGGCGGGGCCCGACCCCGCCGCCGCGCACGGCACCCCGATGACCCCCGGCAGCCGCACCTACCTCTGCTGGAAGGACGGCCTCACCAGCACCGGCGAGATCAAGCCGAACAATCCCGCCTGCTCCGCCGCCGTGGCCCAGAGCGGGACCAACTCGCTCTACAACTGGTTCAGCGTGCTGCGCTCCGACGCCGGCGGCCGGACCGTCGGCTTCATCCCGGACGGCAAGCTGTGCAGCGGCGGCAATCCCGGCTTCGCCGGCTACGACCTGGCCCGCACCGACTGGCCGCTGACCCACCTGACGGCCGGCGCCCGGATGGAGTTCCGCTACAGCAACTGGGCCCACCACCCGGGCACGTTCTACTTCTACGTCACGAAGGACAGCTGGAGCCCGGACCGGCCGCTGGCCTGGAGCGACCTGGAGGAGCCGTTCCTGACGGTGAACAACCCGCCGCAGCGCGGCTCGAGCGGCACCAACGACGGGCACTACTACTTCAGCGGCAACCTGCCCACCAACAAGAGCGGCCGGCACCTCATCTACTCCCGCTGGGTCCGCTCCGACAGCCAGGAGAACTTCTTCGGCTGCTCGGACGTCACCTTCGACGGCGGCAACGGCGAGGTGACCGGCGTCGGCCCGGGCGGCACGCTGCCCCCGCCGACGTCCAACCCGACGACCCCGCCGCCCAACCCGAGCACCCCACCGCCGAACCCGACGACTCCCCCGCCGAACCCGACCACGCCGCCGCCGCACGGCGGTGACTGCATGGCGGTCTACAAGGTGGTCGGCTCCTGGAACGGCGGCTTCCAGGGCGAAGTCATGATCATGAATCACAGCGCGTCGACCTGGTCGGGCTGGACGGCCAACTGGATCTGGCCCAGCGGGCAGACCATCAACAGCCTGTGGAGCGGCACGCTGAGCGGTTCCGGTTCCTCGGTCACCGTGACCAACGCGCCGTACAACGGCACGATCACCCCGGAGGGCACCACGACCTTCGGCTTCGTCGCCACCACCAACGGCACCAACACCCTGCCCACGGTCACCTGCTCCGGCCGCTGACCCACCCGCCCCCGCTGCCCGGCCCCGGGTGCCCGGCCCTGAAATGATCAAGAGGTTTGCGTCCTCCGGGAAGGGCTCCGGGGACGCAAACCTCTTGATCTACGAAGCGGTCGCCGGCCGGGCCCCGGGGTGGGGCACGGCCGGGGTCCGGGTGGGTCAGCGGACCATGGAGCCGACCACGGGCTTGGTGAGCAGGGCGGACTGGTTGCGCTGGATGCCCGGGTCGAGGGTCTTGGCGACGAAGATGGCGTGCCAGATGCAGAAGATCAGCACCGTCCACACCTTGCGGGAGTGGTCGGCCTCCTCCCGCTTGTGCTCCTCCAGCAGCCGCATCGCGTACGACAGGTCAAGCAGGTCACCGGCGCCGGAGGTGGAGAGCACGTGCCGGGCCCACTCGTACATCTCGCCGCGCAGCCAGACCCGGGTGGGGGTCGGGAAGCCCAGCTTCCTGCGGTTGACGATGGCCGGCGGCACCACGCCCTGGAGCGCCTGGCGCATCGCGTACTTGGTGGCGTCGGAGCGCGGCGGGAGCTTGAGGTCCACCGGGATCCTCGACGCCACGTCGAAGACCGCCCGGTCCAGGAAGGGCACCCGCACCTCGAGCGAGTGGGCCATCGAGATGCGGTCGGCCTTGACCAGGATGTCGCCGCGCAGCCAGGTGTAGAGGTCGACGTACTGCATCTTGGTGACGTCGTCGAGTTCCGTGCACTCGGCGTAGATGGGCGCGGTGACGTCGGTGTAGCGGACCGAGGGGTCGTAGCGGCGCAGCAGGTGCTGCTTCTCCTCCTCGGTGAACATCCGGGCGTTGCCGTAGTAGCGCTGCTCGATCGGGGTGGTGCCGCGCTCCAGGAAGCTCTTGCCCTTCACCCCCTGCGGAATGGCCTTGGAGACCGCCCGCAGCCCCTTCTGCACCCCGTCCGGCAGCCCGTTGACCGAGCTCAACGACAGCGGCTCGCGGTAGATCGTGTAGCCGCCGAAGAACTCGTCGGCGCCCTCGCCGGAGAGCACCACGGTGACGTGCTCGGCGGCCTTCTTGGCCACGAAGTAGAGGGGCACCAGGGCCGGGTCGGCCACCGGGTCGTCCAGGTGCCAGATGATCTTCGGCAGCGCCTCGATCATGTCGTACGGCCCGATCTTGGTCGGGATGGTGGTGACGTCGAGGTGCCGGGCCGAGTCCTGGGCGACGTCGATCTCCGAGTAGCCCGGGACGTCGTAGCCGACGGTGAAGGTGAGGATGTTCGGGTTGAACTCCCGGGCCAGCGCCACCACGGCGGTCGAGTCGATGCCGCTGGAGAGGAACGAGCCGACCGGCACGTCGGAGCGCATGTGCATCCGGACGCTCTCCCGCAGCGTCTCCCGGATCTCGTGGTAGAGCCGCTGCTCGTCGTCGACCGGGGTCGGGCGGAACACCGGCCGGTACCACCGGCGCACGTCGATCCGCGCGCCCGGGGCCCAGGTCAGGTACTCGCCGGAGCCGATCCGGCTGATGCCCTTGTGCAGGGTGCCGGGCTCGGGCACGTACTGCAACGTCAGGTAGTGGCTGAGGTTGGCCGTGTCGATGCCGGCGTCGCCCTGGTAGTAGGAGTGCGCGAAGGGCAGCAGCGCCTTCTTCTCCGAGGCCAGGTAGAGGCCGTCGGCGGTCTCCAGGTAGTGCAGCGGCTTGATGCCGAAGTAGTCCCGGCCGCCGAACGCGCGGCGCTCCTGGCGGTCCCAGATGACGAAGGCGAACATGCCGCGCAGCCGGGTGAGCACCTGCTCGCCCCAGAAGTGGTAGCCGGCGACGATCACCTCACCGTCACCGGCGGTGGCGAACTGCGCGCCGAAGGTCCGGATCAGCTCCTCGCGCAGCTCGATGTAGTTGTAGATCTCGCCGTTGAAGGTGAGCAGGTAGCGCCCGTTCGCGTAGGACAGGGGCTCTTGGCTGGAGGCCACGTCGATGATCGCCAGCCGCTTGTGCGCGAACACCCCGTCCGCGTACCGGCCGGAGGCGTCGCCGACCACCTCGACACCGGTTTCGTCCGGTCCGCGGTGGTGCAGGCATTCCAACGCCCCGGCGATGTTGTCGCGGTGGGCGGCGGCGTCGCCGCGCGCGCTGAAGAAGGCCAGGAGTCCGCACATGGTGGTCATCTTTCCACGCGGCCCGAGCGGGCGTCGCGGCACCGCTGGGCTCTACCCCGCCGCGACGCTCCGCGGCCGGCCCGGCCCGCGTCGGGACCCGGCGAGGGGCGGCGGGCGCCGCGGACGGGCGGCATCCGTCGCCCACGGCGCTCCCGGCGGTCCCGGCCCGGCCGGGCCCCGACGGCGCGCGGTACCGTCTGACCTGCAACGACGCGGAGGGAGCAGGCATGACCGAGGGACGTACCGACAGCAGGCCGGCGGACGGCACCGAGTCGCACGACCCGGACTTCCCCGAGGCGTTCCTGGCGTTCATGCGGCAGGGCTGGCGGGACACCACCCTGCCGGTCGGCCCGCGGCCCGAGGTGCCGAACCACGCCAAGCGGCGGGCCGCGCTCTCGGCGGCCTTCCCGGGCGAGACCCTGGTGATCCCGACCGGCGGCGAGAAGGTACGCGCCAACGACACCGACCACCCGTTCCGGCCGGGCAGCGACTTCGCCTACCTGACCGGCGACCACGACCCGGACGGTGTGCTCGTGCTGCGGCCGAACGGGTCGGGCCACGACGCCACGCTGTACATGCGGCCCCGGTCGTCGCGGCTGACCGACGAGTTCTTCCGCAGCCGGCACGGCGAGCTGTGGGTCGGCCGGCGGCACACCCTGGCCGAGAAGTCGACCGAGCTGGGCCTGCCCACGGCGGACCTGACCGAGCTGGACGCGACGCTGGCCGACCTCGCGCCGGGGCGTACCCGGGTGCTGCGTGGCTTCGACGCGCGGGTGGACGCGGCCGTGCGCCCGTACGACGGCCACCGCGCCGGGGGCCAGCCGGCCCGCGACCGGGAGCTGGCGATCGCCATCTCGGAACTGAAGCTGGTCAAGGACGAGTGGGAGATCGCCCAGCTCCAGGAGGCGGTCGACGCGACCGTGCGGGGGTTCGAGGACGTGGCCCGGGCCCTGCCCGCGGACCGGGGCGTGTCGGAGCGCCTGCTGGAGGGGATCTTCGCGCTGCGCGCCCGGCACGACGGCAACGACGTCGGCTACGGCTCGATCGTCGGCGCGGGCGAGCACGCCACGATCCTGCACTGGGTGCACAACCACGGCACCACCCGGCCGGGCGAGCTGCTGCTGATGGACATGGGCGTGGAGAACCGCCACCTCTACACCGCCGACGTCACGCGGGTGCTGCCGGTCGACGGCCGCTTCACCCCGCTCCAGCGCGAGGTCTACGAGGCCGTCCACGCCGCGCAGCAGGCCGGCATCAACGCCATCCGGCCCGGCGTGGCGTTCCGCGAGGTCCACCTCACCGCGATGCGGGTGCTCGCCCAGGCGCTGTCCGACCTGGGCCTGCTGCCGGTGAGCGTCGACGAGGCGATGGACGGGGAGTCGACGGTCTACCGGCGCTGGACGCTGCACGGCACCAGCCACATGCTCGGCATCGACGTGCACGACTGCGCGAACGCCCGCAAGGAGAAGTACCGGGACGGCACGCTGGGCGAGGGCTACGTGCTCACCGTCGAGCCCGGGCTCTACTTCCAGCCGGAGGACGAGCTGGTCCCCGAGGAGCTGCGCGGGATCGGCATCCGGATCGAGGACGACATCCTGGTCACCGCGACCGGCGCGGTGAACCTCTCCGCCGGGCTGCCGCGGGCCGCCGACGAGGTGGAGACCTGGCTGGCCGAGCAGCGGGAGGCCGGTCCGCGCCTGCCGGGCTGATCTGAGGGGGTACGACCACCCGACGGGCCCCGCCGCCGGTCGCGACGTTCCGACGTCGACGCGACCGGCGGCGGGGCCCGTCGGCGTCAGCGCCGCGCACGCCCTTCCTGCCCGGACCCGCCGGGTTGACGCGTCGCATCCCATGTGAGGGGAATGCGGGCTTTTCTCGGATTCGCGCCTCTCGCGAGGAACCTTCTCATACGGTGGCTATCAGAGGCTACAAACCCATTTGTAGCTGGTCGCGCCGCTTCGGGTGGTGCGACCCCGTCTGGCAGCAGGAAAGGGCGGAAGGCTCTGATGTCCAATGACGTAACGACTCCCGACGGTGGCGCCCCCACGGGCGCACCGACCCGAGGGCGGCGCAAACTCTGGGTGGCTGCGGGCGTCGCCGGACTGACCGGCGTGGTCGGCCTGGCGGCACTGGGCGGCCTGGCCGCTCGCGACGACAAGTCCGGCGGCGCGGACCGGCTCTCGGACGCGCAGTCGTCAGCCCCGAAGCAGCACGTCAGCGACGCCGAAACGGCCGACCCGGGCTCCGGCGAGGAAGACGACAAGAAGGGCGGCCAGGACGCCCGCGGTGGCCAGGACGGCTGGCAGGACAAGGACTGGCAGGGCAAGGACGGCAAGGACTGGCAGGGCAAGAAGGGCCAGGACGGTCGCGACGGCAAGGATGGCAAGGACGGTCGCGACGGCAAGGACGCCAGGGAACTGCCGTGTGACACCGACGTGCTCATCGAGGCGGTCAACCGGGCCAACGAGGACAACGGCGGAGCGTTCAAGCTGGCCAAGGACTGCACCTACAAGTTCACCGAGCAGACCGCCAACAACGCCTTCCCCGTCATCGACCAGCGCATCACCATCCTGGGCAACAACTCGACGTTCTTCCACGACGGCAGCGAGTTGTTCCGGTTCTTCGAGGTCGCCTCCGGCGGTGAGCTGACCCTCAAGGACCTCACCCTCAAGGGCGGCCAGGTGACCGCCCCACCGCAGCTGCCCAGCCGCGCCAACGGCGGCGCCCTGCTCGTGCAGGAGGGCGGCGAAGCCACCCTCAAGCACACCAAGCTGGTCGACAACCGGGCCACCGGCACCGGCAACGGCGGCAACGGCGGCGCCATCTACAACCTCGGCGAGGTCGAGATCCACGACAGCACCCTCGCCGACAACCACGCCCGCGGCAACGGCGAGAACGGCGGCAACGGCGGCGCCATCTACAACGAAGGCGAACTGACCGTCCACGACTCCCGCATCGACAACAACACCGCCACCGGCACCGGCAACAGCGGCGGCGACGGCGGCGGCATCGCCAACCGCGACAACGGCATCACCACCATCGCCTACAGCCAGATCACCAACAACAAGTCCAGCAACGACGGCGGCGGCATCCACAGCGAAGACGACGCCCGCCTCACCGTCACCCGCACCAAGATCGCCCACAACACCGCCTGCGACAACGGCGGCGGCATCCACAACGACGGCGACTCCACCATGCTGCTGGAATACGTCATCATCGCCGGAAACAAGGCCACCGACGACGGCGGCGGCGTCTTCCACGACAGCGACAACATCGCCACCATCAAGCACACCCTCTTCGCCGACAACACCGCCGGCGACAACGGCGGCGGCCTGTTCAACGGCGACACCCTGAACCTCTACGACAGCGAGTTCAAGGGCAACCACGCCGAACAGGGCGGCGCCATCTACAACGACAACAACGCCGTCCTCACCATCCGCGACAGCAAGATCGTCGGCAACTTCGCCGCCGAAACCGCCGGCGCGGGCGGCATCTTCAACGCCAACAACGCCACCGTCAACCTCGACAACAAGACCATCATCAAGAAGAACGAACCCCGCAACTGCACCAACGTCCCCGGCTGCGCCAACTGAACCACCACATAACGAAGGGATCCCTTCCCCCGGGCCCGGGGGAAGGGATCCCTTCCGTGCGGGCGCCGGTCCGGGACGATCCCGCCCCGGAGGCTGCTGGCACGGCGCCGGCCTGTGGCGGGTTTCCGGACCGGTCGAGGCGACCCGCTGCTGGCACGGTGTCGCCCCGTGGTGGGTTTCCGGACCGGTTGAGGCGACGCGTGGCGCAAGCCGCCGGTTCGGCACGACTGCGGGCCGCACTCCTCGGCGTCCGGACCGTCCCCCCGTGGACCGTGTTACCCCTAACGTGGGTTCCTTTCGGATATGACCGTGAAGAGAAAAAGATTCTCATACGGTGGGCCTCAGTAGCTACAACCGATTTGTAGCCAGGGCAGCCCGCGGTGGCGGAGCCGCCCTGTCTGGTACGAGGAGAGAGCAGAGAGCTCCGATGTCCAACTACCTTCGCAAGAACGCCGAGAACACCGCGCCGAAGAGCCGGCGCAAGCTGTGGCTCGCCACCGGCGTCGCCGGGTTGACCGGCGTGGTCAGCCTCGCCGGCGTCACCGCCGCGAGCGCGGGCGCCGTCGGGGTCGACCAGCTCGCCGACCTGAAGTGGTCCACGGCCGAGCAGGTCGCCAGGGACGACGCCGCCGGCCGCGACGACCGTGCGGGCGAGACCGGCAAGGGCCAGGAGGGGCAGGACGCCCGCGGTGGCCAGGACGGCTGGCAGGACAAGGACTGGCAGGGCAAGGACGGCAAGGACTGGCAGGGCAAGAAGGGCCAGGACGGTCGCGACGGCAAGGATGGCAAGGACGGTCGCGACGGCAAGGACGCCAGGGAACTGCCGTGTGACACCGACGTGCTCATCGAGGCGGTCAACCGGGCCAACGAGGACAACGGCGGAGCGTTCAAGCTGGCCAAGGACTGCACCTACAAGTTCACCGAGCAGACCGCCAACAACGCCTTCCCCGTCATCGACCAGCGCATCACCATCCTGGGCAACAACTCGACGTTCTTCCACGACGGCAGCGAGTTGTTCCGGTTCTTCGAGGTCGCCTCCGGCGGTGAGCTGACCCTCAAGGACCTCACCCTCAAGGGCGGCCAGGTGACCGCCCCACCGCAGCTGCCCAGCCGCGCCAACGGCGGCGCCCTGCTCGTGCAGGAGGGCGGCGAAGCCACCCTCAAGCACACCAAGCTGGTCGACAACCGGGCCACCGGCACCGGCAACGGCGGCAACGGCGGCGCCATCTACAACCTCGGCGAGGTCGAGATCCACGACAGCACCCTCGCCGACAACCACGCCCGCGGCAACGGCGAGAACGGCGGCAACGGCGGCGCCATCTACAACGAAGGCGAACTGACCGTCCACGACTCCCGCATCGACAACAACACCGCCACCGGCACCGGCAACAGCGGCGGCGACGGCGGCGGCATCGCCAACCGCGACAACGGCATCACCACCATCGCCTACAGCCAGATCACCAACAACAAGTCCAGCAACGACGGCGGCGGCATCCACAGCGAAGACGACGCCCGCCTCACCGTCACCCGCACCAAGATCGCCCACAACACCGCCTGCGACAACGGCGGCGGCATCCACAACGACGGCGACTCCACCATGCTGCTGGAATACGTCATCATCGCCGGAAACAAGGCCACCGACGACGGCGGCGGCGTCTTCCACGACAGCGACAACATCGCCACCATCAAGCACACCCTCTTCGCCGACAACACCGCCGGCGACAACGGCGGCGGCCTGTTCAACGGCGACACCCTGAACCTCTACGACAGCGAGTTCAAGGGCAACCACGCCGAACAGGGCGGCGCCATCTACAACGACAACAACGCCGTCCTCACCATCCGCGACAGCAAGATCGTCGGCAACTTCGCCGCCGAAACCGCCGGCGCGGGCGGCATCTTCAACGCCAACAACGCCACCGTCAACCTCGACAACAAGACCATCATCAAGAAGAACGAACCCCGCAACTGCACCAACGTCCCCGGCTGCGCCAACTGACGACAGTCACGCGACATCGGCCGCAACGGCGTCGGCTGACGCCAGGGACGGTCCGGCCCCCTTCCGCTGGGCGGAAGGGGGCCGGACACGTGTGACACCTACTGCTGGACGAAGACCGCCACGCTGCGGGCCGGCACGGTGAACGTGCCGCTGGCCCGGTCGAACGAGGCCGTACGCAGCGTCTCGTCGGCCGAGGTCCGCAGCACCGGGTGCAGCGCGACGTCCGCCCCGCGCAGCCCGGTCAGCCGCTGCTCCGCCGTCTCGGCGGTGGCGTTGAAGACCACCGTCACCGACTTCCACCGCCCGTCGAGGCCTCGGCCGTCCAGCGTCATGGTGAGCACGCCGGGGGTCTCCGCCGCGCCGGAGAGCGGGAAGGCGACCCGCTTCTGCACCTGCTCCGCCGTGGTCAGCCCGAAGACCGGCGAGGAGCCCCGGATCTTCAGCAGCTCGGCGTAGCGGGCGTCGGCCAGGTTGATCGCCGCGCAGTCCGGCACCAGCGCCGGGTCGGCCAGCAGCGGCTTGGCGTACGGCCACTTGTCCCGGTTGTCCTGCTCGGGCGGCAGGCCGGCGCCGAAGCCGTTGCCCTGGGCGCAGTCCCAGCGGATCTGGTTGAACCAGTCGCCGGAGTTGTACGAGTTGCGGTCCAGCGACTTCGAGCGCAGCCGCTCGGTGCCGGTGGTGACGAACCCGGGCCCCTGCCCCATCACCACCGTGCTCAGCGCCAGCACCTGCATCCGGGCCCGGTCCGCCGCCGGGGTCTCCTGCGGCAGCTTGTACGCCAGCGCGTCGTACAGGATCTCGTTGTCGTGCGCGTCGACGTAGGTGACCGCCTCCCCCGGCGCGGCGGTGTAGCCGGCGGGCGAGCCGTTGTAGTCGACCTGCGCTCCGGTCACCCGCCGGCCCGACGAGTCCGTGAACCGGTACCCGCGCAGGTTGCCGGTGAGCCCCACCTTGATCAGGTCGTGCTGGTGCAGCAGGCGGGCCCGCTGCTCGGCCGTGGACCCGTTCACGGCGTCGCCGTTGGGGTCGGTGAACAGGCCGGAGGCGAAGCCCTGCACCCGGGGGTTGGCGTCGAACGGCCCGCCCCCGCGCACCGCGTCGCGGAGCCGGTCGTTGAAGGTGCCGATCCCGGTGCCGGCCATGTTGGCCTGGGTGGCCTGCACGAACCGGGCGTCGTCGGCGACCTCGCCGAAGTTCCAGCCCTCCCCGTAGAGCAGGATCTTCTTGCCGTCCACGCCGTCGCGGGCGACGGTCAGCGCGTCGAGCGCCTCGCGCACGGCCAGGATGTTCGCCTTCGGGTGGTGGCCCATCAGGTCGAACCGGAAACCGTCCACCTTGTACGCGCGGGCCCAGGTGACCAGCGAGTCCACCACGAGCTTGCCCATCATGGCGTGCTCGGGGGCGGTGTTGGCGCAGCAGGTCGAGTTGGCGACGCTGCCGTCGTCGAGCAACCGGTGGTAGTAGCCGGGCACGATCTGGTCGAGCACCGACTTCGGGTCGGCGCCCGCCGCCGAGGTGTGGTTGTAGACGACGTCCATCACCACGCGCAGCCCGGAGCCGTTGACGCCGGCCACCATCTGCCGGAACTCGGTGGTGCGCCGCGCCCCGGCCGGGTCGACGGCGTAGCCGCCCTCCGGCACGGTGTAGTGCAGCGGGTCGTACCCCCAGTTGTAGCCGTCGGTGTCCGCCACGGCCGCGACGCACTTCTGCTGCTGCTCGGAGTCCGGCGGCAGCGCGGCCAGGTCGCAGGCCGGCTGCCGCTGGTCGGCGCGTCGCTCGGGGATCGTGGCGAAGTCGAACGCGGGCAGCAGGTGCAGGTGGGTCACCCCGGCGTCGCCGAGCGCCTTCAGGTGCTTCATGCCGGCGGTGCCCGGGTCGGTGAAGGCGAGGTAGGTGCCCCGCCGCTCGGCCGGCACCGTGCTGTCGGCGATCGAGAAGTCCCGCACGGAGAGCTCGGAGATCTGCACCTTCGTCGACGGCACCGCCGCCGGCTTGCGCAGCGACGCCCAACCGGCCGGCGCGAACGCCGGGTCGGCGAGGTCCACGATCTGGCTGTGCGTGGAGTCGGGCGCCAGCGCCAGCGAGTACGGGTCGGTCACGGCGGCGGCGACCACCTTCTGCACCGCCGGCTGCCACGCCTCGACCTGGTACCGGTAGTACCTGCCGGTCCAGTCGCGGGCGCCGCGCACCGACCAGACGCCGGTGCGGTCGTCCCGGCGCATCGTCACCGTCCTCGGCGTCGCGGTCGGCGAGTCGAAGAGCTGCAACGACACCCGCCGCGCCGTCGGCGCCCAGACCGCGAGCGTCGGCACCCCGCCGGCGAAGGTCGGCCCGAGCCTCGCGTCGGTGGCCCGGGCGTAGACGTCGTCGAGCACGCCGGGGATCTGCACGCCGGTGGCGGCGAGCAGGGTGCCCGCGGCGTCCCGCTCGGTCACCAGGAGCTGCCCGCGCAGGGCCGCCGGGACCTTCGCCAGGTCCCGCCGGTCGAGCGTGAAGCCGCGGTGCGCCCACAGGTGCGGGAAGGCCGCGCGCTGGGCCTCGGTGAGCCCGTTGCGCTGCGCGGTCAACGGCAGCGTCGTGTACGTCCCGGCGAGGTCGCCGTCGGCGACGGTCACCCCGCCGGCCGGGGCGGCGACGAGGGCGTACGTCCTGCCGTCGGTGGGCCCGGTCTGCCAGGCGACGGTGGAGCGGTCGATCCAGTGCGCCTTCTGCTTCGTGATGTCGACGTCCCGGCCGGTGGCGGACGCGGTGGAGGGCAGCAGCCGCCCGGGCGTGCCGGCGAGCAGCCACACCTCGCGCCCGGCGTCGGCGAAGTCGAGCCGCTGGTCGGTCGGCAGGTCCTTCTCGTCGCCGGAGTGGAAGATGTAGCTCAGCCCGGTCGCCCCGGCGGCCAGCGGCACCTGGAAGACCGCGCCGAAGGCGTCGACG
This sequence comes from Micromonospora sp. NPDC023644, assembly GCF_040640115.1. NCBI lineage: Bacteria > Bacillati > Actinomycetota > Actinomycetes > Micromonosporales > Micromonosporaceae > Micromonospora > Micromonospora sp. NPDC023644. Next base: position 57,784 of record NZ_JBFABA010000031.1, read on the forward strand.
CGGGCCGGGGCGAGCGGGGTGGCCCAGTCCGTCGGGTTGGCCGCGCCGTCCCACAGGTGCAGGCCCCAGCCGTCGTAGTTGCCGTCGGCGCGGCGGTAGTGGATGACGGCGGTGCCGTCCGCCACCGGCGGGTCGGGTTCGCCGGTGGCGGCCTGCCTGCTCGGATAGGTCGCCGGGTCGCCCTGCTTGACCCACACCTCGCCGGTCTGCGTCACGTCGATCGTCCGATCCTGTCCGACGTCCTTGTTCCCGGCCTTGTCGACCACCAGGAAGCCGACCGACTTCGCGCCCGGCTTGAGCTTCACCCAGGCGAACCGGCCGTAGGAGTCCTCCCCGGCGAACGGCTGTCCCTTGGGCCACTCGGTGACGTACGCGGGGTCGATGTCACCCCAGGCGTAGAGGCCCCAGTCGTCGTAGCCGCCGGCCGGGCGCTGGTAGTGCACCACGGCCCACTCGCGGGAGGCGGACTGCGCCGGGGTGCCCACGGTCGCGGTGGACCGGGTGCTCGCGGTGCGGCCCTTCCCGTCGCGGACGACGGCCTTGTACTCGACCTTCGTGCCGCCGGCCAGCCCGGTCAGGTCGTGGTGCACTGTGTACGGCGCCCGGTCGGCGCTGCCGAGCAGCGTCCACCTGCCGCCGGCCACGCGGGCGGCGACGGTGACGGTGGCCAGCGGGTCGCCGGTGACCTGGGCGGTGACGGCGGCCTTCGTGGCGACGGGCTCGCCGGGCGCCGGGGCGGTGATCGTGATCCGGGGCGCGGCGTCGGGCAGCGCGATCGGCGTGCCGGCGCGGTGCACCACGGCCGACAGCGGCGGCACGGTCAGCGTGAGCTTGCCGTCCGCGCCGGCGACCGGGGCGGCCGATCCGCCGTACACGCCGGTGAAGGTGGCGCCGGCCGACCACGTGTCCACGGTGACAGTCTGCGCGGTCGCGGCGTTGTTAACCGCCACGACGTACTCGGTGCGCTGCTTCGGGTCGATCCGGGAGAACGCGAAGACGCCGGGGCCGTCGGCGGCGTACCTGCCGACCTGCACGCCGTCGCGCAGCGCCGGGTGCGCCTGGCGCAACGCGCCCAGCTCGGCGATGGCCCGGTAGAGCGGGTGGCTGCGGTCGAACTGGTCGCTGGCGTGCGTACGGTCGGTGCCGAGCAGGTCGTCGTCGAGGTAGTCGGGCGTGCGGGAGGCGAACATGTCCTGCCGGGCGTCCTTGTCACCGCCCGGGCCGGTGAAGCCCTGCTCGTCGCCGGAGTAGACCACCGGCTGGCCCCGGGTGAGGAACATCAGCTCGTGGGCGAGCCGGTCGCGGCGCAGGTGGGTGGCCGGGTCGGTGCCGCCGCCGGCGATGAACGAGCCGATCCGGCCCATGTCGTGGTTGCCGAGGAAGGTGGTCAGCCGGCTCGCGTCGGTGTCCCGGGCGCGGTAGAGGTCGTCGCGGGCGTACACGTCGGCGAGCGCCTTCGCGGAGCCGTCGCCTGCGGTGTAGCCGCGCGCCGCCTCCTGGAAGGCGAAGTCGAGGGTGGCCGGCAGGCCGCCGCGCCGCACGTAGGTCGAGGTGATCTCCGGGTCGGCGCTGTAGACCTCGCCGAACATGAAGAAGTCCTTCTTGCCCGCGCGGTCCGCGGCGCGCTCGATGCCCTGGCTGAACTGCGGCCAGAAGTCGAGGTTGGCGTGCTTGACGGTGTCCAGCCGGAAGCCGTCGACGCCGGTGGACGCCACCCAGTCGGAGTAGACCTTGGTGAGGCCGCGCACCACCTCGGGGCGCTCGGTCCACAGGTCGTCGAGGCCGAAGAAGTCGCCGTACTCGCTGTTCTCCCCGGCGAAGGTGGAGTCGCCCCGGTTGTGGTACATCGTCGGGTCGTTCAGCCAGGCCGGGACCTTGACCTTCGCGTCGGCCGGATTCGCGAACGTCGGGGTGTACGGAAACGACGTCGTGTCCACCCTGGGGAAGCCCCGGCTGCCGTCGGCGTAGTTGCGGTCCTCGAAGGGGCGCCCCTGCGCGTCGGTGTACGGGGAGGTCGCCTTGTCCACGTAGCTGTACTTGTCCTCGGCGTACCTGATGACGTCGGCGGTGTGGTTGACGATGACGTCGAGATAGACCTTGATCCCCCGCCGGTGGGCGAGCGAGACCAGGCGCTTGAGGTCCTCGTTGGTGCCGAAGTGCGGGTCGACCTGGGTGAAGTCGGTGATCCAGTAGCCGTGGTAGCCCGCGGAGACGTCGGCCCCGGTGCCCTGCACGGGGCGGTTCTTGAAGATGGGGGCGAGCCAGATGGCCGTCGTGCCGAGCCCCTCGATGTAGTCGAGCCGGTCCATGACGCCCTTGAGGTCGCCGCCGTGGTAGAAGCCCTTGTCCTCCGGGTCGAGGCCGGTGGAGAGGCGGTCCCCGGTGAGGCCGCCGGTGTCGTTGCGCCGGTCGCCGTTGGCGAACCGGTCCGGCAGGACGAAGTAGAACTGCTCGGCGCGGGCCTGGCGGCTTCCGGCGGAGAGCAGCGCCTCCGCCGAGGGCTCGGTGCGCCACTGCGCGGCGCCGGCGGTGACCAGCGGGCCGGTGCCGTCGGGGGCGTCGGCGCCGAGCTGGCGCACCGCCAGCGGGGTGCCGAGGAGGGTGAGGGTGAGCAGGGAGACGAGGGCGAGCAGGGCCTTGCGCGGTATCGGCGGGGGTTTCATCGACGCCTTCCTCTGGTCGCTGACTGGCCCGCACGCTAGCTCTTGCCGAAACGTTCTGCAATACCTTGCAAACAAAGTCGTAACACGGCAGCAGGCTTGCAAAACGTACGGCCCGGCGGGTTCACGCCGGGCCGTACGGGACAGGGGCGGGCTAGAGGCGGCAGGCGGTGCCGTCGACCGTGCAGCTCGTCGGGCGGCTCTGCGTGCCCTCGACGTAGAACCGCAGCGTGGCCGACGCGCCGGCGGGCAGGTCGGCGCCGCTGCGGTAGGTGAAACCGTCGTCGATCCGCTGCGCCGTCCCCTGTGGCGCGCCCTCGATCCACGCGCTGCCCAGCCGCGCTTCCGGGAAGGTCAGCCGCGCCGTCCAGTCCCGGCCGGCCGACGACGTGTTGCTGACCAGCACCTCCCCGACGAACCCGTCGGCGTACGACTCCACGACCCGGTAGCGGCCCGTCAGCGGTGACGCCGACGACGGCGGCGCGACCAGGGCCGTCTCCTCGCTCCCGCTCGGGGTCGGGGACGGCGGGGCGCTGCTGCGGGCGGGCGTGGACCGCGTCGGGGTGGGCCGGACGGTGGAGCGGCCGGACGACGTGGCCGACGCCCGGGGTGAGCGCGTGGCCGTCGGGCTGGTCGCCGACGGCTCCGGATCGGCCAGGCCGACGGTCGGCAGCGGCGGGCCGGGCTGCGCGTCGAACGCGGGGCCCCGCCCCCGGTAGGTGCCGAGCGCGATGGCCAGCAGGACCACCATCACCACGACGCCGACGGACACCACGATCCACGGCGAGGACGCGATGGCGGTCGTGCCGTAGGACTTGCTCGATGTGCGGCGCGTGCCGGACATGCCCCTCCTCCCGCGGTCGTCCGGGGCAGCGTAGCCGTCCGTGGCGACATGGTGCGACCGTCCGGGCGCGCCGCGTACGCTGCCGCGCGGGCGCGGGCGCCGCCGGAGGGCGTGCGGGGTCCGGGCGGCGGTCAGGCGCTGCGCAGGACGGTGCAGATGACCGGACCGTCGTCGGTGGACCGCAGCAGGTAGCGGTAGCGCTCGCCGGGGACCGCCCGGCCGTGGCTGTCCAGGAACTCCCACTCCACGGTCACCATGGTCAGCAGCGCCGACATCGGCTGCACGTCCTCGATGGCCGCGTGCGCCGCGACCAGCTCGCGCTCCTGGTAGTCGGGGGCGGCGCCCACGAAGGACAGCGCCACCGCCGCCGGCGAGGTGAACGAGAAGCTGTACGTGTCGGCCACCACCATCCCCGGCAGGGCGTAACAGCCGGCGATGGCGGGCACGTCGCCGGTGGTCAGCGCCACGCCGTACCGGTCGAAGAAGTCGGTCAGCGTGTCCAGATCGGTCGAGGCTCTCACGGGGACAGGAATTGCCGGCCGGACGGCGGACCAAACCTCAGCGCGGCGGGATGCGCACCTCGATCTCGGACCCGAGCCGGGCGCCGCCCGCGAGACCGAGGTCGTCGCCGCTCCAGAACCGGCCCGGGTCGTACCAGTTGGGACGCCGCCCGGCCGGCAGCAGCCCCATCGCCTCGTAGGTCACCGCCACCACCTCCGCGCAGTACGCCGTCTCCAGTGCACGGTCGCGCACGGCGGCCCCGGCGCGGCCGGGCGCGGGTGTCCCGGCGCGGCCGGGCGCCGGAGTGCGGGGGTGGTCCCCGTCGCGGCCGGGCAGGGCCGGCAGCCGCACCGCCGGGACCCGACCCCGCAGCCAGCGCCAGGCGAGCTGGGCGGTGGACGGGAACGGGGTGCCGTCCAGGCGGGCGACGGTCTGCAGCACCGCCTTCTCCATCTCCGCGTCGACCGCCGGGTCGAGCTGGCGCAGCCAGGCCCGCTGGCCGTACCGGTTGGCCCAGACGCAGACCGCGTCGCGCAGGTCGTGCAGCTGCACGCCGCGCTGGTGGGTGCCCGTCCACATGTCGGGCAGCGACCTGCCCAGCTCGGCGTGCCACATCAGGGGTGGCATGTCGTCCAGCACGACCGCCATGCCGACGTGGTTGACCGGGCTGTTGGTGGTCAACTGGATGGCCCGGTCGGGCACGCTGCGGCCCCGGAACACCCACACGTCGCCGGTGCGGGTCAGATCCACGGCCTCGTCCAGGCTGATGCTCATGGGGGTCTACCCTAGGCCGATGCGGCAACGGATGCGGTGGTGGAAGGTGCTCGGGCTGGCCGGACTCGCCGGCGTCGCGGCGTCGGGCGTGGTCATCGCCCGCGCGGAACGGCGGCGCCGGGCGTACACCCCGGAGGAGATCCGGGCCCGGCTGCGCGACCGGCACGCGGAGGCGACGACGCCCGCCGACGACGCGCGCTGAGCACCGCCGGCGTCAGTCGACGTCGTGGTGGTTGCGGTCCCAGCGCCCGCCGACGGGCGGCGTGTCGAGCCGGACCGCCCCGGCCGCGTTGCCGGCGAGGTCGTTGTCCTCGATCCGGCAGGAGACGCAGCTGCCGGCCGGGGTGATCCAGAGCCCGTAGGTCTGGGTCTGCTCGTCGCGGTGGTCCCAGATCCGGTTGCCGCGCACAGTGGCCGAGTCGAACGGCGCGTTGACGGTGATGCCGGCCCGGATCGGCGGGGCCGCCGGCAGTTCGTACGACACTCCGGGCGGCGGCGTGTCCTCGTTCCAGCCGGTCGGGGAATCCGCCCGCACCTCGGCGAGGGCGAGGTCGGTGGCGGTGTTGGACACCACGACCGCCGTCCGTGACCCGACCCGCTGTACCGGTCGCGGCTCGCGCCGTGCTGCACCGTCGTCCAGAAGGCCAGCGGGGTCGGGTCCGCCCGGTTTCCCTCGTTGCTGAGCAGGAACCGCGTCGTCCCCGACCCCGCGCCGACCAGCGACACCCCGCTGCGCCAGACCGTGCCGGCCTCCCGGATCGAGTAGATCCCCGGCGGGCAGTAGATGACCCGGGCCCGCCCGTCGGCGCCGTAGCCCTCGCCGAGGCGGTCGACCAGGGCCGACAGCGCCGGCTGGTCGTTCGTCACGCCGTCGCCGCGCAGTCCGAACTCCCGCGCGTCGCACCACAGGGGCGCCCCGGCGACCGGGGTGAGCCGGTTCGGGACGGCGGTGGACAGGCCCTGGTGCGGCATCCGACCCTCCTCCTCCGACGTCCGGTCGTCCGGCGCGTTTCCGCCGCACCCGGGCGGAAACGCGCTACCCGGCCGGCGTGGGCCGGTCCGACGACGCGGCCGCCGAGGGGCCGGGCTCCGCGTCGGCGCCGGGCGTCGCGCCGCTGCGGCGCACCGCCTCCGCCAGCGCCCCGGCGGTACGCCCCACGAGCGCGCCGCCGTCGTCGAGCAGCAGCAGGGGCCGCTGGATCAGCTCCGGCGCGGCGACCATCGCCTCGATCCAGCGCGGCTCGGCCGCCTCGTCCCGCGGCCAGTCGGCCATGCCGAGGGCCACCGCGGCGGGCTCCTGCATGCGGCAGACGTCCCAGGGGCGCGCGTCGAGCCGGCGCAGCACCTCGGTCAACTCCGCCGCGCTCGGTGGCCGGTCCAGGTACGGGCGCACCGCGTACCCCACCCCCGCCTCGTCGAGGGCGGTGCGGGCGGCGGCGCACTTCGAGCAGGACGGGTTGTTCCAGATCTCCATGCCGGCCATGGTCGCAGTTGCCCCGCCTCCGGCGGATGTGCGGTTGGGGCATGGTGTCCGGTTCGGGGGCGACCCGCTCGGGCGGCTAGTCCGGTTTGTGGGGTTTTGCGGTGGCGGGCGCCACCGGGCCGGCGGGCATGGGTCGGGGGCCCGGGTCGTTGTAACCATCGTGAGCGCGTGACCCCCCGGGCCTTCGGCGGCCGGGGCGACGGTCGGAATGCCGGCCGGGCCCGCGTCGTTACATCCCCCCGGACGCGCCCCACCCCTCGTCGAGGGCGTACCTGGTTTTCGACCTTTCCTTTCACGTGGCGCACCCGCCCCCCTTGGTGTGTGTCCGCGTACCCCCGATCGAAAGGTGCCGACCATCATGCGTACCGACATCTTCCGTAGGACCGCTCTGACCGTGGCCGGGCTCGCC
>NZ_JBFABA010000032.1:0-63715 GCF_040640115.1 Micromonospora sp. NPDC023644
CGACTCCGCCGACCCCACCCAGGCCTCCTACCGGATGAGCGTCGACAACCTCGCCGACTGGATCGCCACCCGCGGCTACACCGCCTGACCCGACCACGAGAACGCACCACCGAACGACGACAAGGGCCGGCCCACGGGGCCGGCCCTTTCGTCATGCCCACAAGCTGGCCCCGCCCCGCACGGGGGAGGCCGGGGCGGGGCGGCCGAGCCCGGGGCGGGGTGGGCCGCACGGGCCCAGGCGGGGCGGCCGAGCCCGACTCGGGGAGGCCCCTCCGAGTCGGCAGCCCCGAGTCGGCAGCTCCGCGAGCCCGGTGACGGCGGAAGTCAGTCGATCGGGGCGAGGAACTCCAGCCGGTTGCCGTGCGCGTCCTGCGAGTGGAAGCGGCGCATCCCGGGCAGCTCGTCGTTGCCCCAGGTGACCGGGTACCCGGCGGCGGCCAACCGGGCGGCGAGCGCGTCCAGGTCCGGCCGGAGCAGGCCCGGATGGGCCTTGCGGGCGGGGCTGAAGTCGTCCTCCACGCCGAGGTGCAGCTCCGCGCCGTGACCGGTGAACCAGCAGCCGCCCCGGGCCACGAGCGCGGGCGGCTTGGGCTTCTCGGTCATCCCGAGCACGCCGACGTAGAAGGCCCGCGACGCCGCCTCGGAGCCGCGTGGGCAGGCGAGCTGGACGTGATGGATCATGGTGGCACCTCCTCGTCCCGAACGATGGCACGAGGTTGCGAAGTTAGCAAGACGGACGTACGGTTTTGTTGACGACGAGATCGGCGGTAAGTGTCCCCTAACCACGGCGGCACCCCGACCGGTGCGACAGACTGCTCAGGACTACTCACGGTCGCTGGTGTGAAGGAGTACGACGTGGCGAGCCTCGACACCTTCGGTGCGAAGACCCAGCTACGCGTCGGAGACGCGAGCTACGAGATTTTCAAGATCAGTAAGGTGGAGGGCCACGAACGGCTCCCCTACAGCCTGAAGATCCTCCTGGAGAACCTGCTCCGGACCGAGGACGGCGCGAACATCACCGCCGACCACATCCGGCAGCTCGGGGCCTGGGAATCCGACGCCGACCCGAGCGTCGAGATCCAGTTCACCCCGGCGCGGGTGCTCATGCAGGACTTCACCGGCGTGCCCTGCGTGGTCGACCTGGCCACCATGCGCGAGGCCGTCCGGGACCTGGGCGGCGACGCCACCAAGGTGAACCCGCTCGCCCCGGCCGAGCTGGTCATCGACCACTCCGTCATCGCCGACCTGTTCGGCCGCGAGGACGCCTTCGAGCGCAACGTCGAGCTGGAGTACGAGCGCAACAAGGAGCGCTACCAGTTCCTGCGCTGGGGCCAGACCGCGTTCAACGAGTTCAAGGTCGTCCCGCCGGGCACGGGCATCGTGCACCAGGTCAACATCGAGTACCTGGCCCGCACGATCATGGAGCGCAACGGCCAGGCGTACCCGGACACGGTGGTCGGCACCGACTCGCACACCACGATGGTCAACGGCCTGGGCGTGCTCGGCTGGGGCGTCGGCGGCATCGAGGCCGAGGCCGCGATGCTCGGCCAGCCGGTCAGCATGCTGATCCCGCGCGTGGTGGGCTTCAAGCTCTCCGGCGAGATGCCGGCCGGCACCACCGCCACCGACCTGGTGCTCACCATCACCGAGATGCTGCGCAAGCACGGCGTGGTCGGCAAGTTCGTCGAGTTCTACGGCCCGGGCGTGAGCGCCGTGCCGCTGGCCAACCGGGCCACCATCGGCAACATGTCCCCGGAGTACGGCTCCACCGTGGCGATCTTCCCGATCGACGCCGAGACCGTCCGCTACCTGGAGCTGACCGGCCGCGACGCCGCGCAGGTCGCGCTCGTCGAGGCGTACGCCAAGGAGCAGGGCCTCTGGCACGACCCGGACGCCGAGCCGGAGTACTCGGAGCGCCTGGAGCTGGACCTGGGCACGATCGAGCCGTCCCTGGCCGGCCCGAAGCGCCCGCAGGACCGGGTCCCGCTGGGCAACGCCAAGACGCTGTTCCGCTCGGCGCTGACCGACTACGTGGCCGCCGACGAGACCGGCGGCGACCGTGGCCGCAAGTCGGGCGTGCCGCAGCTGGAGAAGCCGTTCGGCGTGCAGGGCCACGCCGACGAGGCGAGCGCCGAGTCCTTCCCGGCCAGCGACTCCCCGGCCAACGGGGTCAGCGACCCGGCCGACGCGCCGCGCGACCTGGAGACGGCGGCGGTCGGCTCCGGCGGGCGGGCCAGCAACCCGATCCAGGTCACCGGCACCGACGGCGTCGAGTACGAGCTGGACCACGGCGCCGTGGTGATCGCGGCGATCACCTCCTGCACCAACACCTCCAACCCGCAGGTGATGATCGGCGCGGCCCTGCTGGCCCGCAACGCGGTCGACAAGGGCCTGACCCGCAAGCCGTGGGTGAAGACCACCCTGGCCCCGGGTTCCAAGGTCGTCATGGACTACTACGAGCGCGCCGGCCTCACGCCCTACCTGGAGAAGCTCGGCTTCCACCTGGTCGGCTACGGCTGCACCACCTGCATCGGCAACTCCGGCCCGCTGCCGGAGGAGGTCTCCGCCGCGGTGAACGAGGCCGACCTGGCGGTCGTCTCCGTGCTCTCCGGCAACCGGAACTTCGAGGGCCGGATCAACCCGGACGTCAAGATGAACTACCTGGCCTCCCCGCCGCTGGTGGTCGCGTACGCGCTGGCCGGCACGATGGACATCGACCTGGCCAACGAGCCGATCGGCGAGGACAGCGAGGGCAACCCGGTGTTCCTGCGGGACATCTGGCCCGACAGCGCCGAGATCCAGGACGTCATCGCCTCGGCGATCGGCGCCACCGGCTTCAGCGCCGCGTACTCCGACGTCTTCGCCGGTGACGAGCGCTGGCAGTCGCTGCCCACCCCGACCGGCGACACCTTCGCCTGGGCGGGCGAGTCCACCTACGTCCGCAAGCCCCCGTACTTCGAGGGCATGGAGCGGGAGCCGAAGGCCGTCGTCGACATCACCGGCGCCCGGGTGCTGGCCAAGCTGGGCGACTCGGTGACCACCGACCACATCTCGCCGGCCGGCTCCATCAAGGCCGACTCCCCCGCCGGGAAGTACCTCGCCGAGCACGGCGTGCCGCGGCACGAGTTCAACTCGTACGGCTCCCGCCGGGGCAACCACGAGGTGATGATCCGGGGCACCTTCGCCAACATCCGGCTGCGCAACCAGCTGGTCCCCGGCGTCGAGGGCGGCTTCACGGTCAACCACCTGACCGGCGAGCAGACCTCGATCTACGACGCCTCGGTCGCCTACCAGGAGGCGGGCATCCCGCTGGTCGTGCTGGCCGGCAAGGAGTACGGTTCCGGCTCGTCGCGCGACTGGGCGGCCAAGGGCACCATGCTGCTCGGCGTCCGGGCGGTCATCGCCGAGTCGTACGAGCGGATCCACCGCTCGAACCTGATCGGCATGGGCGTGCTCCCGCTGCAGTTCCCGGCCGGCGAGACCGCCGAGTCGCTCGGCCTCACCGGCACGGAGACGTTCTCCATCGCCGGGGTCACCGCGCTGAACGACGGCGAGACCCCGCGTACGGTCAAGGTCAGCACCGACACCGGCGTCGAGTTCGACGCGGTGGTCCGGATCGACACCCCGGGCGAGGCGGACTACTACCGGCACGGCGGCATCCTGCAGTACGTCCTGCGTCGCATGATCGCCAGCTGACGGCACGGACGGAGGGCCCCCTGCCACCACGGCAGGGGGCCCTTCGCGCGTCCGGTCAGATGCGGCCGGTGCCGGCGCCCGCGACGACCAGGGCGGGCACGTCCGCCGCCGCGTCGAGGGTGTACGGGTAGTACGTGCGCGGCTCGACCACGGTGCCGTTCGTCTCCGGCACGCCGGAGCCGACGTACACGTTGTGGCGCTGCACCGCCCGGCCGGGCCCGCTGTCGGCGTAGCCGCTCGCCGACCACATCGGGTGCGGCACGTCGCGGAAGTAGTTCCCCTCCACCAGCACGCCCGCGTTCTCCGTCGACGCCACGCCGTAGAGGGCGTTGCCGAGGAAGTAGTTGTTGTAGACGTGCACCGGCTCGCCGAAGCGGACCCGGGGGTGCCGCTGGCGGCTGTGGTCGAAGAAGTTGTGGTGGATGCTGACCTTCAGGCGGCCGACGTCGGTGGAGGCCGCGCCATCGGAGTGACCGATCAGCATGGACTTGTCCGAGTGGTCGAAGTGGTTCCACGACACCGTCACGTAGTCCGCGCCCCGGACGATGTCGACCGACCCGTCCACCGCGCCGGAGAAGCGGTTGTGGTCGATCCAGATGTGGTGCGAGTTCTGGCCGACGTTGATCGCGTCGTCCTCCGCGTTCGTGAAGTTGATGTTGCGGACGATCACGTTGTACGACCGGTAGAAGTCCAGCCCGCCGCCGGTGATCTCGGCGTTGCCGACCCCGACGATGGTCTTGTTGGGACGTACGCCCTGCTTGCTGGTGATCGCGATCCGCCCGGTGACCTGGATGACCAGCGGGCCCACCGTGTCGATGTGTTCCAGGAAGTCGGCCGCGTTGGTGGCGGTCACGGTCGGTCCGCCGGCGCCGCCGGTGGTGCCGTTCTGCCCGAGGGCCGCGACGGCGGCGAAGCCGTCCGGGCCGGCGAGGGCCGGCGCCGGGGCGGTGGCGACGGCCGTGACCTTGCCGGGCCCGGCACCCGCCGGGACGATGGTCGGCACGCTCACGGCCGGGTCGAGGGTGTACGGGTAGTACCCGCGCGGGTCCGGCACCGTGCCCCGGGTCTCGATCGGGTGGTTGCAGGCGACCAGGATGTTGCCCCGCTCGACGATCCGGCCCAGGTCGCCGCTGAAGGCGACCCGGCCCGGGTTGTTGACGCTGTAGAAGTAGTTGTTCTCCATCAGCACCGCGGCGTCGTACGTGGAGGCGACCCCGTAGCTGTTGTCGTTGTAGTGGTTGTTGTAGACGTGCGCCAGCGCGGAGAAGCGCACCCGCGGGTTGCGCTGGTCGGAGCGGTCGAAGAAGTTGTGGTGGTAGGTGACCCGCAGCCGGCCGAGGTCCTGCGGGCCGGCGTCCTCGTCGTGGCCGAGCAGCAGCGTCTTGTCGTGGTCGTGGAAGTGGTTCCAGGAGACCGTGACGAAGTCCGAGCCGCGCTTGATGTCGACCGCGCCGTCGTCGCCGTTGGAGAACTCGTTGTGGTCGATCCAGATGTGGTGCGAGAACATCTGCACGTTGATCAGGTCGTCGGTCGCGCCGGTGAGGTGCAGGTTCCGGATGATGATGTTGTGCACCGCGTTCGCCGGGGGCGAGGTCACGTCGTCGTCGACCGGCACGCCGATGTTGAGCCCGCCGCCGGAGAGCGTCGCGTCGTCGCCGAGCCCGACGATCGTCTTGTCGGAGGCGACGTTCCACATCCCGTCGTTGGCGCCGGTGGGCAGCGTGATGGTGCCGGCGACCTGGATGACGTACGGCCCCGGGCGGGCGATGTGGCCGAGGAACTGCGCGGTGGTGGTGACCGTGACGACCGGCCCGCCGGCGCCGCCGGTGGTCCCGTTCCGGCCGAGGGCGGAAACGCTGGCGAAGCCGTCCGCCGCCGCGAGCGAAGCGGTGCCGACCGCTGCCTGCGGGGCGGGTGGGGCCGGCGCGGCGGGCGGGAGCGCGGCGCCGGCCGGCGACGCCGGTGCCAGTAGCGCGGCGGCCAGTCCGGCGGCGGCGAGCAGCCGTCGGCGCCGCCGGGGCCGTGGCGGCCCGTCGGGGTTGCGGGTCGCGAGCATGGGGTTCCGCCTTTCTCGTACGGCGGATCGCCGGAGCCGGCGCACGACGAGCCGGCGCCGTTCTCCGGTGCCGGGGCGCGGTCGAGCGACCGTTTCGGGGCACGCTCGCGCGACCGGACGCGAGGGGACGGGTCCCGCGTCGGGGGTGCGGGCCGGCTCCGGCGATCAGCCAGCTGATGGACGACGGAAAGCGCTTTCCAGCGCCCATGCTAGGCAGCCCGATTGATCGAAGTCAATCAATCACGCGATCCGGCCCCGCCCCACTCCGGCGGGACGACGGCGGGAGGCGCGGGGGTCCACGCCCCGAGATCTTGGTACGGGAAGGCCCGAGGAGGGGCTGTTCCGTACCAAGATCTCGGCGGCGGACCGCGGACGGCGCGGCGCGGTGATGGTGGTGGTGGGTTACTCGGTCGCGGCGGCGCGGCGGCGGGCCTCGCGGGTCTTCATGGCGTGCTCCATCAGGGTGATGAGCACCTCCTTGCTGGACTCCCGCTGCCGGGCGTCGCAGAGCAGCACCGGCACCCCCGGGTCGAGGTTGAGCGCCGCCTGCACCTCGTCGAGGCGGTACTGCCGGGCCCCCTCGAAGCAGTTGACCGCCACGACGAACGGGGTGCCCCGGCCCTCGAAGTAGTCGATCGAGGGGAAGCAGTCGGCCAGCCGCCGGGTGTCGGCCAGCACCACCGCGCCGAGCGCGCCGAGCGCCAGTTCGTCCCAGACGAACCAGAACCGGTCCTGGCCCGGGGTGCCGAAGAGGTAGAGCACCAGGTCGTCGCTGATGGTGATGCGGCCGAAGTCCATCGCCACCGTGGTGGTCGTCTTGCTCTCCACCCCGGAGAGGTCGTCGATGCCGACGCCGGACTCGGTCAACACCTCCTCCGTACGCAACGGGCGCGTCTCGCTGACCGCACCGACCATGGTGGTCTTGCCGACGCCGAAGCCACCCGCGACGAGGATCTTGATCGCGGTGGGCAGTGGCGTCGCTCCCGCCGGCCGCTCAGAGTGCCCGTAGTCCATTGATTACCGCCTCGAAAACGCTGTTGTCGGGAAGGCCGGCCGTGGTGTGCGGCTCGCGTACCTGCACCAGGCTGCGGGCCGCCAGGTCACCGAGCAGGACCCGGATGGTGCCCACCGGCAGGTCCAGGTGGGCGGCGATCTCGGCGACGGACTGGATCCGCTGGCAGAGCCCGACGATCGCCAGGTGCTCCGGGCCCAGCCCGACCTCCGGGGTCACGTCCGCCCGGGTCGCCGTCACCAGGGAGATCAGGTCGAACGTGCCGGTGACCGGCCGGGCCCGGCCGCGCGTCATCGCGTACGGGCGCACGACCGGCCCGGCATGGTCGTCGACCCACTGGTGCTCCGAGGACTCCCCCTGCACCGTCATCGCGGCTACTTCTCGCCGGTCTGCTGCTCGCCGGTCCGGGACGGCGACGCCACGTACTTGCCGACGCGGGTGACCAGCATCGCCATCTCGTACGCGATCAGTCCGACGTCGGCGTCCTCGCTGGCCAGGACGGCGAGGCAGGCGTTGCGCCCGGCCGCTGTGACGAACAGGAACGACGACTGCATCTCGATGATCGTCTGCTGCACCTGCCCGCCGCCGAAGCGCTTGCCCGCGCCCCGGGCCAGGCTCTGGATGCCGGCCGCCATGGCCGCCAGGTGCTCGGCGTCGTCCCGGCTGAGCCCTCGCGAGGCGGCCATCAACAGGCCGTCCGTCGAGAGCGCGACCGCGTGGTCGGCCTGCTTCACCCGGCCGACCAGATCATCCAGCAACCACGTCAGGTCGGCACTCGAAGCCGTCTTCTGCGCCACTCGTCGTCCTCTTCTCCCCCGGCAGTTGTCGCCGTGCTCGTCTCGGCTGAGCGCCACGACGCGGGGATCCCCCGCGCCGTGGCGGCACCGGTCAGGTCGCTTGCAGGTCCTCGCCGGCGTCGGGTTCCTCGCCGGCCTCGGTTCGGCTGTCGCCCGCTCCGCCGAGCAGCCGGGCGGCGTCCGTACGGCCGCGCCGGGTGCCGGTCTGGTAGGAGCTCATCATCCGGCGTACCTGCTCCGGCGGGCGCACCGTGTCGTCGTCCTCGTCGCCGCCCCCGGCCGCCGGGTCGTCGCGCAGCTCCGGCACGATGCTGGCCTGCCGGACCCGGACCGGCAGCCCCGAGCCGGTGCGCGCCGTCACCTGCCGGGCCGTCGGCGTCGGGCCGGCGGCGGCCGCGGTGTCCGCCTCGGGCGGGGCGGGCGCCTCGGCGGGCGCTTCCGTCGACGCGGGCCGGGCGGCGGCCAACGGCAGGCCGGTCGGGAAGGTCGGGCCGTCCAGGGCGTACTGCTCGGATCCGCCGCGCTGCCGGACGGGCAGCGGCGCGTCGCGGGCCGGGGCGGTCGTCGGCAGGCTCCGGCCGCGCGAGCGGGTCGGCAGGGCGCCCGCGTCGGCGTCGGCAGCCGAGGGCGCGTGGGGCACGAGCGGCGACTCGGCCAGCGCCACCGGCACCGTGGCGAGCGGCGGCTCGGCGGCGGGCGGCGCCTGGCCGGAGACGCCGGCCACCGGGCCGGCGGCGGGCAGGCCGGCCGGGAACCCGCCGGAGGTGCTCGGGTCCTCGTCGTCGGCGGTGACCAGGTCGGCCGGGATCAGCACGACGGCCGTGGTGCCGCCGTACGCGGACTCCTTGAGCTGCACCCGCACGCCGTGCCGCTCGGTCAGCCGGCTGACGACGTAGAGGCCCAGCCGGGAGGCGTTGGCCAGGTTGAGCTCGGACTGGTCGACGATCCGGTGGTTCGCGGCGGCCAGGTCCTCCTCGCTCATGCCCAGGCCACGGTCCTCGACCTCGATGGCGAAGCCGTTGGCCACCATCTGTCCGCGCACCTCGACCGAGGTGTGCGGCGGGGAGAACGACAGGCCGTTCTCGATCAGCTCGGCTAGCAGGTGGATGACGTCGCCGACCGCGCGGCCGGTGAGCGAGACCGCGCCGAGGGGCAGCACGTTGACCCGGGTGTAGTCCTCGACCTCGGCGACGGCGCCGCGGACGACGTCGACCATCGGCACGTTGCGCCGCCAGGCGCGGCCCGGGGTGGAGCCGGAGAGCAGGATGAGGTTCTCGGCGTTGCGCCGCATCCGGGTGGCCAGGTGGTCGACCCGGAACAGGTCCTCCAGCTCCTCGGCGTCGTGCTCGCGGCGCTCCATCGCGTCGAGCAGGGTGAGCTGGCGGTGCACCAGCGCCTGGGTGCGCCGGGCCAGGCTGAGGAAGACGTCGCGCACGTTGCGGCGCAGCTCGGCCTGCTCGACGGCGGTGCGGATGGCGGTCTCCTGCACGGCGTTGAACGCCTTGCCCACCTGGCCGATCTCGTCGTCACCGAACTCCAGCGGAGGCGCCTCCTTGGCGACGTCGACCTCCTCGCCGTGGCCGAGCCGCTCGACCACGCCGGGCAGCCGCTCGTTGGCGAGCCGGAAGGCGGCCTCGCGCAGCCGCTCCAGCTGCCGCAGCAGCGCGCGGGTCGTCGTGACGGAGACGACGATCGAGGCGATGACCGCCAGCAGGCCCAGGCCGGTGGCCAGGACGAGGCGCACCATGACCATCGCGGCCACGGTGGACGCCCGGCCCACGATGTCGTCGCCGCCCGCCACCACCGTGCTGTTGACGCCGGCCAGCGCCTGGTCGACCGTGTCACGCCAGTCGGCCCGGCTCACCGGCAGCTGCGGCGTCGGCTGGCCGCCCCGGATGATGCCGTCCTGCACCGAGCGCAGGCGCTTGAACGGCTCGCTCTCGACGAGCTGCTGGTAGCGCCGCTCGTCGGCGGCGGAGAGCTTCGATCTGGTCTCCTCGCCGAGGAAACGCTCGGCGCCGACGAGCGCGGTGTATCGGGCGTACTCCGGCCCACTCATGCGGCCACTGCCGAACAGGCCGCTGAGCAGCGCGTCCTGTTGTGAGATCAGCTCCTTCATCCGGTTGAGCTGGATGAGGGCCGCCGCGTCCGCCGCCAGCTCCTTGTCGTCCAGACTGCCGGTGACGTCGTAGATCTGGAAAATGGATCCGATGGCACGGGTGTAGGCGTCCGCCGCGGAAATCCGGTCGATACCGCGATCGAGTACCGCGCTGCGTACCGCCCTCAGCGCCTCCAACTGCGCCACCGATTCGTCGAGCTGCCGGCTCAACGCGTCACCGCCGGCGAGGTCGACCTGCCAGTGCCGCACCGACGTGGTGAAGGAGGTCGTCAGCTCCGCCGTCGTGCGCTGTTCGGCCTCGAGCGCCGCCCGCTGCTCCGGCCCCGGGTCACTGAGGTACGCCTGGGTCAGGCGGCGTTCCAGCTGGAGTTCCTGGAGCAGCGGCTCGCTGGGCACGTAGATCTTGGCGTTGAGCATCTGGACGCCGAGCAGATTGAAGCCGTCCCGCAGGGTCACCCAGGCCGCGAACGTCCAGAGCGCTACGAGGGAGAGCAGGAGAGCGACAACCTTCGTGCGGATACTCGTACCGCGAGAACGCATTGAACCGTCCCAGGCCGGCGTTGACTCAGGTCATCAACGGCAGATCGTAAAAGTGCGGATGTCCCGCCGGAGGGCCGTGCGGGACAAAGGCAGTGGGTACGCTAGCAGTGTCCACATGGCACCCTCAAGTTGCTGATTTCTGCCGTCCCGTCACGACATGTGCAGCACTGCGGAAATGTGCGAGTCGGCGGTGAGCGAGGTGGGCGGCCGCGAGCACCGCCGAGCGGACGATCGTGGTGGGGCAATAGAGTTCCTTGCCGTACCACAGTGGCGGGTGCTCGCCTCGGCCGACGTCCGCTCGCAGGTGGGCGCTTCCCCGCAGGGCGGCGACGGCCACCGCCGGTTCGTCCGACGGGACGGCCAGCAGGATCTGCAGAGCGTAGGCGGTCTCCTCCGCGGTGCCCGCCCACCGGCCCCACGACCCGTCGTCGCGTTGGTTGGCCAGCACCCAGCGCACCGCCCGACCGAGCGTGCCCACGCTGTCGTCGTCCGGGCCGGACTCGGCCAACGCGAGCACGCAGCAGGCGGTGGCGTAGTACGGCGAGGCGTGCCACCTGTCGCGCCAGCTGCCGTCGGCCTCCTGCCGCTCCCGGAGCACCCGGGCCAGCCGGCCGATGGCGGTGCGGTGCCGGGAGCCGGCGCCCGGAGCACGCGCGGCGTGCTGCGCGAGGGCGTCGAGCACGTGCGCGTTCGTGGTGACCGAGAAGCCGTCCTCCCCCGGCCAGGTGCAGAACCCCTCCGCCGTCTCGTACCCCCACAGACTCGCCGGGTCGAGCGGGCGGCCCAGGCGCCCGAGCGCGTAGAGAGTCACGGCGGTGGTGTCCGCGTCGGGGAGCAGGCCCGCTCCGGTGGCGGCACCGGCGGGGCCGACCGCGTCGGCCAGGCTCGCGAGGACCGCCTCCGGTGGTCGCACCTCGATGCCGGCCCGGGACAGCCAACTCAGGACCCAGGCACGTTCGAAGACGGTGATCGGCGTAGGGCAGGGCACCGGCCCGCCGCCCTCGCTGACCAGCCGGTCCAGGAAGGCGCGGGCCGCTCGCGCGTCGGCGCCCGGCCCGGCGGCGGCCAGCCACGCGGCGGTGGCTGCCGGGGAGGCCCCGACTGTGGTCGGCTCGGCGGCGCGCGGCCGCGGCCACCGCTGGGCCGGCCCGTCGAGCAGCTCGCCGAAGTGCGCCAGCTTCGGGTGCAGCTCGGTGCCCGCGGCGTGTGCCGCCCGGACCGCGGTCAACCGTCGACGGTCCGTCCCGGCGGGCAGGCTCAGCGGGTGCGTGACCGGCAGCGCGGCGTCCGGCCCGGACGTCCGCGCGTTGATCGATTCCACCAGGGCCGGCACGATGAGGTCGGCGGCGGGCGTGTCCGGCACGGCGGAGCCCGCCGCGAGCAGGGTGGACAGGGCCCGCAGCCCGCGCCCGGCCACGGCGGCCGAAGCCTGGCGGGCGGCCGCCGGCAGGCCCTCGTCGGCCAGCGCCGCCAGCAGGGCGTCCGTGGCGCTCAACGTCGGCACCAGCGCGTAGCCCTCCGGGGGTCCCCACGCGCCGTCGGCGCGCTGGCGCCGAACGAGGAACGCGACCCGTTCGGCGTGCCCGGCGAGCAGGGGCGCGACGGCGACCAGCCGGCCGGTCTCGTAGACGGAGGGGGCGACCTCTCCCCACGGTCTCCGCGCCATCGCGTCGACGAGTTCCCCCGCCAGGCTCCCGCAGTCGTCCGGACCACGGCCGGCGCGCGGCGCGGCTGCCGTGCCCGCCCGGGATCCACCGTGCCTCATGGCGTCCCCCAGAAGTCCGAAACCTGGTAGAAGCCGGCGGTGAAGGAGAGCTGCCGGCGCATGTAGTCGGCCTGCCGGGGCTCGCGCTCGGCCAGCAGTTCGAGCAGCCCGTGGCAGCGCCGCGTGAGCTGGGCCAACCGGTCGCGCACGACAACCGGGTCGGAGACCAGCATGAGCGCGTTGAGGTCGCCCCACTGGACGTCCCGCTCGTGGGTGGCCAGATCGTTGACCAGGCGCAGCACCCGCTGCACCTCGCGGCCCACCGTCAGCAGCTCGTCCAGGTGCCGCAGGCAGTTCGCGTCGCCGGTGGCGGTCCAGTGCGTGACGTTGACGAAGGAACAGGCCAGGTTGTCGGCGTTGTCGAGGTACCGGTCGAGGGTGGGCAGGGATCCGCCCGGGGCGCCCGAGGCGTTCTTCCAGTCCCACTCCCGGGCCACCGCGGCGAACATCCGCTCCAGCTCGTCGCGCCACACCGGCCGCAGCCGGTCGAACGCCGGCACGGTCGCCAGTTCGTCGCGGAGGTCGGCCAGCAGCCGGGCCAGGTGTCGCCCCGCCGGCGGATCGGCGCCGTCGGCGACCGCGAGGCACTCCGCCACCAGCGCACGCACGTCGTCGGAGGACGCCGCGAGGTAGTCGACCTGCCAGTCGGCGGCGAAGACCCAGAGCAGCGTACGGGTGGTGATCCGCAGCTCGTCGGCGCTGTGCCAGGGAGCGGTGAAGGCGATGGCGGTGGCGACGGAACTGAGCATCGCGGAGTCGAACGTGTCGGCGGAGAAGAGTCCGGGGTGCGCGGCGGTGACCTTCTGCAGGTCGCGTACGCCCCGCGTGGCCAGGGCGCAGATCCTGCCCTGTTCGGCCACGTCGGCCTGGCCGGCCCTCGACCGCGCGTCCGTCGCGCTCACGGGGCGACCGGCCGCTGCACCGGCGACAGGGTCACCCGCAGCCGTTGCCGGGGCGAGAGCGAGGCGCCCATCCGTGGGGTCAGGTCGGCCGGCGCGGTCGGCCGGAACCGGAAGCGACTCAGCACCGTGCTCACGATGAGCTGCGCCTCCAGGAGGAACAGGTACTGCCCGAGGCACTGGTGCGGGCCCCCGCCGAAGGGGTAGTAGGAGTAGCGGTAGCGGCGACGGGGCCGCTCCGGCGAGAAGCGTTCGGGGTCGAAGCGCTCCGGGTCGTCCCAGAACATCGGCATCCGTTGGGTCACGTACGGGCTGACCAGCACCGTCGCGCCCGCCTTGATCCGCACCCCGCCGAGCACGTCGTCGGCGACCGCCGTGCGGGGCACCATCCAACCGGCGGGATACAGCCGCAGCATCTCGTCCAGCACCATGCGCCCGTACCGCAGTTCGGCGAGGTGCTCCCGCCGGACCCGGCCGCCGCCCACCACCCGGTCCACTTCGGCGTAGAGCCGCGTGGCGACCTCGGGTTGGGTCTCCAGCACCGGCCAGAGCCAGGACAGCAGCGCGATGGTGGTCTCGGTGGCGGTGGAGAACATGGCCACGACATCGCCGCGGATCTGGTACTCGTCCGGCATGCTGCCGTCCGGACGCGGCCGGCAGAGGGTGGAGATGATGTCGTCGTCGTCGCTCGGCCGGGCCCGCGCCTCGCGGATGATCGGCAGCACCACCTCGTCGATGGTCCGCACGGCCGCCCGGAACGCGCGGTCGCCGGGCATGGGCACCGAATAGGGCACGAAGGGCACCAGCAGGCGGGCGATCATCGAGGTGGTGACGGTGTCGAGCGCGGCGCTGATCCGCTCGGCCTCCGGCACGGAGATCCGGTCCGCGAAGAGCACCCGCATGGTGGTACGCAGGACGATCCGGGTCAGCTCGGCGGCGGTGTCGATCGGCCGCCCCTGCCGGGCCGGCTCGTCCCACTCGTCGACCGCCTCGCTGATCACCTCGGCCATCCGGTCCACCATGGTCTCGACCCGCTTCGCCGTGAACAGGGGCAGCAGGGCGCCACGGCTGGACTCCCACACCTCCCCCTCGGCGACCAGGATGGCCTCCCCGACGACCCGGCGGACCGGACGCCACAGCAGCCCCCGACCGTCCCGGATGTAGTTGTCCGCGCGGTCGCGCAGCACGTACTGCAGGTGTTCGGGGTGGCTGACCAGGTACGGGCGGAACGACCCGAGGTTGAGCCGGACGACCTCCCCACCGGATCCCTCCGCGAAGCCGACCAGCGCGCCGAGCGGGTCCCGGAGCAGGGCGGGCAGCGCCCGTCGCAACCCGACCGTGCGCGGGTTCGCGGGGAGGGGGTCGCCGTGGCCGTCGGGCAAGCTGGACATGCGTACCAGGTCTCCTCGTCGTCTCGGCAGTCGTCCACGAGCGGGTCCCACGTGGAACTTCCACCGCCTGAGTGCGGAAGCATCTCACCAATGAGGACAGCAGTTCCAGTGTTTGTGCTGCGAAATGTCCCACTGTAAACAGTGGACGGTCAGCGACGAGGCAACTCCCGCAGGTAGCGCCACTCGGCGGCCACCGGCCGGTATCCGAACCACGCGTTGACCCTCCGCATCGCGTCGTTGCCGGCGTCGTTGATCGTGGACGCCCACCGGAAGCCCGCCGACCCGGCGGCCCGCAGCGACGCGTGCTTGACGAGCCGGGCGAGGCCCCGGCCCCGCCACCCGCTCCGGGTGCCCGTCATTCCCGACAGGTAGCGGTCCCGGCCGTCGGTCAGCGCGAGGCTGAACGCCACCACCACACCGTCGGCCGTCGCCACGGTGCTGAGCGCCCGGTCCAGGTCCGGCCGGTGCCAGTACGCGGCCCGCCAGTCGGAGAAGCTGATCTCGTCCATCCCGACGTCGCCCGGCTCGTCCGCGGCGGCGGCCAGGTCCGCCTCGTACAGCGGACGCGGGTCGGTCAGCTCCGCCGCCGTGCCCAGCCGCACCCCGGCCGGCGGGGCGGGCGCGGCCGGCAGGACCGCCGTCGCAAGGTCCAGGCCCAGGATCACGCTGCGTCGACCGGGCCGGTATCCGCGCCGCTCGGCGAAGGCGAGGGCCGCCGGCTCGTCGTCGACCCGCGCGTACGCCCGGCGCACCCCGAGCCCGGCGAGCCGCTCCTCGGCGGCGGCGAGCAGCGCCGACCCGACGCCCCGTCCCCGCCCGTCGGGGCGCACGACCAGGTTGATGAAGCCGAGCCCCGGCTCCGCGCTCTCGTGCAGCAGCCCCGTCCGGGCGACGCCGGCGATCCCGTCGCCCGCCTCGGCGACGAGCATCCCGAAACGCTCGGCCGGCTTGCCGGTCGCCTGCCAGGCGAGCAGTTTCGGCGTGACCACCAGGTGGGGCCTGGCGGCGCGGAGCAGGTCGACGACCGGCGCCGCGTCGGAGGGGCCGGCGGCCCGGAGGGTGAGGACCATGGCTGGGCAACCTACGGCAGCGGCGGGCGCGGCGGGGGCACGCGCCGGTGGAACCCGGGCGCGCCCGCGCGGCCTGTGCCAGGCTCAGGGCATGGACGACAAGACCATCCTGAACCGGATCTCCGAGCTGGTCGACGAGGAGCACCGGCTGCGCGCCGACGCGCAGGCCGGCGAGTCGGGCACGGACGACGACGCCCGCACCCGGCTGCGCGAGTTGGAGGAGTCCCTCGACCAGTGCTGGGACCTGCTGCGTCGGCGGCGGGCCGCCCGGCAGACCCACGGCGACCCGGACGCGCAGGGGATGCGCCCCAAGCCGGCGGTCGAGCGCTACCTCCAGTGACCGGGTCCCGGGCGACCCGTTCCGGCCGCCCGGGACGTCGCGGTCAGCGGAGCCCCGCCTCCCGCAGCAGCAGCGCGGTCAGCGCGCCCGGGTCGGCGTCCGTCGCGGGCAGCCCCCGGCCCGCGAACCAGGTGGCGACCACCCGCACGTCGCGGGCCAGGAATTCCGGCCCCTGCGGGTTGGCCACCACGTCGACCACCTGCGGCAGGTCGATCAGCACCAGTCGCCCCGCGTGCACCAGCAGGTTGTACGGCGACAGGTCGCCGTGGGCGAGGCCGGCGCGGGCGAGCACCACGAGGGCGTCGACGAGCTGGCCCCACAGCTCACGCAGCTCCCCCGCCGTGGGCCTCAGCTGGGCCAGCCGGGGCGCGGCCAGCCCCTCGTCCTGGTCGCCGAGGAACTCCAGCATCAGCTCGGTGCCGCGCACCTGCACCGGGTAGGGGACGGTGATCGTGCCGTACCGGGCGCCGACCTCCCAGAGCCGGGCCAGCGCGGCGAACTCGGCCGCCGCCCACTGCCCGGCGATCATCTGCCGGCCGAAGGCGGTGCGGCCGGCCATCGCCCGGTTCTCCCGGGACCGGCGGACCCGGCGTCCCTCCAGGTAGCCGGCGTCGCGGTGGAAGAGGCGGTGCTGGGGGTCCCGGTACCGCTTCGCCGCCAGCAGGCAGGACCGGTCGGTGCCGGGCACCGTTCGGCGGACCAGGTGGACGTCCGCCTCCTTGCCGGTCTTGAGCACCCCCAGCTCGGTGTCCTTGGCGGCCAGCTCGGTGACCAGCCACTCCGGGTGGGGTTGCGGGCCGTGCACGGCGTCGTCCCAGGAGGACCAGCGCTCCCCCGTGTCGGGGTCCGGCTCGGCGTCGGGGTCGGCGAGGGCGGGCTCGGCGGCCCGGCCCCGCTTCAGGAAGAGCTGTTCGTCGTCGTCGAAGCGGCGCTTGCCGCGGGTACGGCGCTCGCGCGCCGGAAGGTCGTGATCGCGCACTGCGGTGGTGATCCCTTGCTCGAGGCTGATGGGGGCAGGTGGAAGCGACCTGCGAAGACGGCCATGACCGACCCCCTCTCCTCGACCGGGCGCGGGCCCGGTTGCACGATGCGCGGACCATGCTCACTTCTCGGCGCGGCCCGGGTCAACCGAATTACGCCCGACCGGCGGCCCGGCGCCCCGCCCGTTACGCCCGACCGGCTCCCCGCCCGTTACGCCCGTCAGGCGGCGAGCACCGCCGCGACGGCGGCGATCACGCCGTCCGCCGTGCGGGTGGGGGCGAACCGGCTGTCGACCCAGCTCCGCCCCCGGTGCAGCCAGACGCTGGGCAGGCCCACGGCGGCGGCGCCCGCGATGTCCGCCTCCGGGCCGTCGCCGACCACCCAGGCGTCGCGCAGGGGCAGCCGTACCCGCCGGGCGGCCAGCGCGAAGATCCTCGGATTGGGCTTGCTGACGCCGACCTCCTCGGAGATGACCCAGTCGGCGACGAAGCGGTCCAGCCCGGTACGCCGGATCATGGCCTCCTGCTGCCGCGCCCCGCCGTTGCTGACCACCACGGGCGTCCAGCCGGCCTCGTCGGCGATCCGCAGCGCGCAGGCGACCAGCGGATCGAGCCGGACGTTGGCCACCACGCCGTCGTGCAGCTCCTCGACCAGGTCGATGGACGGGATCCGCAGCCCGTAGCGGTCACGCACGGCGTCGGCCACGTCCCACCGGTCGGTCAGCCCGTCGGCGTCGATGGACAGCAGCCAGTCGATGTCGTCCGGCGGCGCGCCGACACCGGCCAGGAAGCGCTCCCCCCAGGCGCGGAACGGACCGGCCCGGTCGAGCAGCGTGTTGTCCAGGTCCAGCAGGAGCAGCGGCACCCGGGCACCCTACGGGACCGCCACCGCCCGCCGACAGTGCCGAGCCCTCTCCCGACGCCCGTCAGGCCGGCAGCGCCGAGCGGGCGCTGCCCTGGTCCGGCAGGCGGTCGAGCAGCATGCAGTGGGCCGCCCGGGTCGCCGCGAGGGCCTCCGGGGCGAGCGTGACGACCAGCACGGCCTCGCCGGTGTCCGCGCCCCGGGCCAGCGGCCGGCCCTCCGGGTCGTAGACCGCCGCGCCACCGTTGAACCGCCACGGGTGGGCGCCGCCGACGAGGTTGGCGAACACCACGTACATCGTGTTGTCCAGCGCGCGGGCGGCGTAGTAGAGGTCGCGGCGGTGCTCGGAGCCGGCCAGGTAGCCGCTCGGGCAGAGGTAGCCGTGCGCCCCGTCGACCGCCGCGGCCCGGCCGTGCTCCGGGAAGCAGCCGTCGTAGCAGATGCCGAGCCCGAGCCGCCAGTCGTCGACGAGCAGGGTGGCGCCCCGGTCGCCGGCCACGAAGAGTTCCCGCTCGCCGCTCCACAGCTGCTGCTTGTCGTATCCGACGCGGACGGCGCCGGCGCGGTCGACCAGCAGAGCGGAGATCGTCCGCCGGCCGTCCGGGTGCCGGACGGCCGCGCCGACCACCACGGCGCCGTCGCCGTCGCGGGCCGCCTCGCGCAGCGGGTCCAGCCGCGGGTCGTCGACCCCGCCCGCCGCGTCGGCCGCGACGTCGGTGCCGGCCGGGTCGGCCGCGAGCGTCGGCAGGTGGTATGCGGGCAGGAAGAGCTCGGGCAGCACGCTCACCCGGGCGCCCCGCTCCGTCGCACGGCGGACCAGGCGGGCGGCGCTCGCCGCGTTGCCGGCCACGTCGCCGGGGACGGGCTCGGCCTGCACGGCCGCGACGGTCAGCGGCGCGGCGGGGACCGCGACGGCGGTGGGGAGTGGCGTCACGGGCCGATCCTAACCGCGATCGCCCCGCCTGGATGATCATGCGAGCGGCCAAACCAAGCCGTACGTACGGTTTGCACGACGGGGGGTGAGCTGTCACGATCGACCCGTGCCCAGAGTAAGTCAGGACCAGCTCGACGCGCGCCGGCAGGAGATCCTCGCCGCCGCGCGGGCGTGTTTCGCCCGGCACGGCTACGAGGGTGCCACCGTCCGCCGGCTGGAGGAGGCCACCCGGCTGTCCCGGGGCGCGATCTTCCACCACTTCCGCGACAAGGACTCGCTCTTCCTGGCGGTGGCCGAGGACGACGCCGCGGCCATGGTGGAGACGGTGGCCCGCAACGGCCTGGTCCAGGTCATGCGGGACCTGCTGGCCGGCGCGGTCTCCCCCGACACCACCGGCTGGCTCGGCAGCCAACTGGAGGTGTCCCGGCGGCTGCGGACCGACCCGGCGTTCGCCAAGCGGTGGGCGGAGCGGTCGGCCGCGATCGCCGAGGCGACCCGCGACCGGCTGGCCCGGCAGCGGGAGGCGGGCGTGCTCCGCGAGGACGTGCCGATCGACGTGCTGGCCCAGTTCCTCGAACTCGCCTACGACGGCCTGGTGCTGCACCTGGCGATGGGCCGCCCCGCCGGCGACCTCGGCCCGGTGCTCGATTTGGTCGAGGAGGCCGTCCGCCGCCGCTGACCCGCCCGGCCTCCGACGCGCCCCGGGCAGCCGACCCCGGGCGCCGGCCGCCGTCTCGCCGTGCGTATCGGTCCGGTAACTGGGTCCACGCGGTGGATACGCCCTGGCGGGCCTGCTCCACAATTGGATCGCGATCCCCCTCGCCCGACAGGAGCAGCCCATGACCGTCCTCGCCGCGCCTGGTGACACCTGGGGCATCCCCGGTCCCGTCTTCCTCGGGGCCTACCTCCTCGCGGCCGTCGTGATCATCGTCGGCACGGTCGTCCACCGGCTCTCGGTCCTCGCCGGGCCGCCTGTGGGTGACGTGGGCCAGCTCGGCCCGCAGCAGGTCGCCTACCTCAACGGCGGGCAGCAGCTGGCGATCTGGGCCTCGCTCGGCGGGCTGCGCGGCAGCGGGGCGATCGGCGTGCGGCCGGACCGGCGGCTCACCACGGGCGGTCCGCTGCCGGCCGGGGTCACGCCCCTGGACCAGGCGGTCCATTTCGCGGCCGGACGGAACGCCACCACCAAGGAACTGGCCCGTGACGAGTGGGTCCGCCGGGCGCTCGACCAGCTCCGGACCAGTCTGGAGCAGCGCGGGCTCGCGCTCGCACCGGCCGACCGGGCCGCGCTGCGCCGGGGCGCGTTCCTGCTCTTCGCCCTGCTGCTGGTCGGCGTGGTACGCATCTTCGCGGGGCTGGGCAACGACCGTCCGGTGGGCTGGCTCGTGCTGAGCCAGGTTCCGCTGATCGTCGCGGCCGTCCTCCTGCACCGGGTGCCGTGGCGCACCCGCGCCGCCACCCGGGCCCTGCGCGACCTGCGGCGTCAGCACACCTACCTCGCGCCCGCCTCGGCCCCCGCCTACGCCACCTACGGCGCGGCGGGCGCCGCGATGGGCGTCGCGTTGTTCGGCACCGCGTCGCTCTACGCCATGGACCCCGGCTTCGCCGCCCAGGCCGAGATCCAGCGCCAGGCGATCAGCGGCTCCGGCGTCTCCTCCTCGGGCGGCGGGTGCGGCGGGGGCAGCTCGTGCAGCGGGGGCAGCTCGTGCGGCGGCGGGGGTTGCGGCGGAGGCGGGTGCGGCGGATGACCGGCCCCGCCGGCGTGGGCATCGGCTGGCGGCCGGAGATCGCCGGGTTCGTCGCCGACCTGCCCGGGCTGCGCTTCGTGGAGGTGGTCGCGGAGAGCGTCGCCGCGGCCGGGCCACCCCCCGCCGGGCTGGCCGCGCTGCGCGAGCGCGGCGTGACGGTCGTACCGCACGGCGTGCGGCTCTCCCTCGGCGGCGCGGAACCGGTCGACCCGGCACGCGTCGCCCACCTGGGCGCGGTGGCGCAGCTGGTCGGGGCGCCGCTGGTCAGCGAGCACATCGCCTTCGTCCGGGCCGGCGGCGTCGAGGCCGGCCACCTGCTGCCGCTGCCGCGCAGCCGGGCGGCGGTCGACGCGGTCTGCGCCAACGTCGCCCGCGCGCAGGCCGAGCTGCCGGTGCCGATCGCGCTGGAGCCCATCGCGGCCCTGTTCGACTGGCCCGACGACGAGCTGGACGAGGCCGACTTCCTCACCGAGATCCTGGACCGCACCGGCGCGTTCCTGCTGCTGGACGTCGCCAACGTGTACGCCAACGCCCGCAACCGGGGCGCCGACCCGGTCGCGCTGCTCGACCGGCTGCCGCTGGAGCGGGTCTCCTACGTGCACGTGGCGGGCGGCGCCGACCACGGCGGCTACTACCACGACACGCACACCGATCCGGTGCCCCCGGCGGTGCTCGACCTGCTGCGCGAGCTGTGTGCCCGCCGCCGGCCGCCGGCGATCCTGCTGGAACGCGACGGGCACTACCCGCCCGCCCCGGTGCTCCGGGCCGAGTTGGACGCCCTCGCCGCCGCGTCCGGCTTCCCGGTGGTGACGTGAGCGGCGACCTGGCCGAGCGGCAGGCGGCGCTGGTGGCGGCGCTGGTGGCCGGCGGCCCGGTGCCGGCGGGCTTCGACCCGGCGGCGCTCGCCGCGGCCGGGGCCGCGCTGCTGCGCAAGCGCGCCGGGGAGGTGGCCCGGCACTGGCCGCTGCTGGCCGCCGGTCTCGGCTCGCGGTGGCCGGCGGCCTTCGCCCGGTGGGCCGCGGGGCGGCCGACCGCGGGCTCGCTGCGCGACGGCTGGGACCTGGCCCGCGACCTGCGCGACCGGGGCGAGCTGCCGCCGCTGGGCGCGGAGGAGCTGGCCGCGCGCGAGGCCGCCGACCGCTACGACGGGCACGGGCCGCCGCGCCCGCGCCGGCTACCGGCGTGGGGGCGCGCCGGCGGGGCCGTCGCCGTCCAGGTCGCCGGCCGGGTACGCCTGCTGCGTCCCGCCCACCACTGACCGCCCACCGCCCACGAGGGCCCGCTGGCGGATCCGGCCGGGTGCGGCAGGATCGACGGCATGGATCTCGGACTGACCGATCGGGTGTACGTACTCACCGGCGCCTCCCGGGGGCTGGGCTACGCCACCGCGGAGTGCCTCGTCGCCGACGGTGCCCGCGTCGTGCTCTCCGCCCGCGACGCCGACGCGGTGGCCGCCGCCGCGCAGCGCCTCGGCGGGCCGGAGCGGGCGGTCGGGCTGACCGCCGACCTGGCCGACGCCCACACGCCGGAGCGCCTCGTGGCGGCGGCGCGGGAGCACTTCGGACGGCTGGACGGGGCGCTGGTCTCGGTCGGCGGGCCACCGCCGGGCAGCGCCGCCTCGGTCACCGACGAGCAGTGGCGCCGGTCCTTCGAGACGGTCTTCCTCGGCACCGTCCGCATGGTCCGTACCGTCGCGCAGGAGCTGGCCGGGGGCGCGGGCGGCGCGGTCGGGCTGGTCCTGTCCACCTCGGCGCGCGGGCCGGTGCCCGGCCTGGGCGTCTCCAACGGCCTGCGGCCCGGCCTGGCGGGCATGGCCAAGGACGTCGCCGACGAGTACGGGCCCCGGGGCGTGCGGGTGGTCGGCCTGCTGCCCGGGCGGATCATGACCGACCGCAACGTGGAGCTCTTCGCCGCCACCGGCGACCCCGAGCGGGCGCGTGCGGAGGCCGAGGCCGCCATTCCGCTGCGCCGCATCGGCGCGCCGGCCGAGTTCGGCCGGGTGGCCGCGTTCGTGCTCTCCCCCGCCGCGAGCTACCTGACCGGCGTCACCGTGCCCGTCGACGGCGGCGTGCTGCGGGGCCTGTGATGGTCACGCCCGCCGACCGGCCGGGCAGCGGCTCCCCCGCCCGACGGCGGGCGCGGGCGGCGGATGCGGCCGGACGGTACCCGCGGCCCACGCGGGAGGAACTCGCGGCGGCGGCGGAGCGGACCATCCCCGACGTCATCGCCCCCGGCCTGGACGTGCTCTTCGTGGGGATCAACCCGGGCCTCTGGTCGGCCGCGACCGGGTGGCACTTCGCCCGGCCGGGCAACCGGTTCTGGCCGGCGCTGCACCGGGGCGGGTTCACGCCCCGGCTGCTGCATCCCAGCGAGCAGGACGAGCTGCCGGGGTACGGCCTGGGCATCAGCAACATGGTCGCGCGGGCCAGTGCCCGCGCCGACGAGCTGACCCCGGCCGAGCTGGTCGAGGGGGCCGAGATCCTCACCGGCAAGGTCGAGCGCCATCGCCCCCGGTGGGTGGCCGTGGTCGGAGTGACCGCGTACCGGATCGGGTTCGCCCGGCCGAAGGCCGCCTTCGGACCGCAGCCGGAGCGGCTGGCCGGCGCCCGGGTCTGGGTGCTGCCCAACCCCAGCGGCCTGAACGCACACTTCACCCCCGAGACGCTGGGCGCCGCGTTCGGGGAGTTGCGGGCGGCGGTCACCGCCGGCTGAGGCGTCGGCGGGCCGTGGCCGGTTGAGTCGCTCGCCGGCCCCGGCCGGTTGAGTCGCTCGCCGGCCACGGCCGGGTGCGAGCCGGGCGCCGGTGCGACGGTGTTCGCTGGAGCGCCGGCCGGGCGTCAGTTGGCCGCGGCCGGCGGCAGCGCCTCGTCGGCGAGGTAGGGCCGCAGCGGCGGCACGGCCACCGGCTCGGGCCCGGTCGCGTCGGCGTACGGGGTGGGCGAGTCGGCGACCGCGAACTGGGTGCGGTAGAGCTCGGCGTAGAGCCCGCCCACGGCCACCAGTTCCTCGTGCCGCCCCCGCTCGACGATCCGCCCGTCGTCGAGCACCAGGATCTGGTCGGCGTCGCGGACGGTCGAGAGCCGGTGTGCGATCACCAGCGCGGTACGCCCGGTCAGCGCCACCGACAGCGCCCGCTGCACGGCGGCCTCGCTCTCCGAGTCGAGGTGCGCGGTCGCCTCGTCGAGGATCACGATCGACGGGGCCTTGAGCAGCAGCCGGGCGATGGCGATGCGCTGCTTCTCGCCACCGGAGAAGCGATAGCCGCGCTCGCCGACGAGGGTCTCCAGCCCCTCCGGCAGCGACCGGACCAGGTCGGCGACCTGCGCCCCGGCCAGGGCCGCCCAGATCTCGTCGTCGGTGGCGTCCGGCCTGGCGTAGCGCAGGTTCTCGGCGATGGTCTCGTGGAACAGGTGCGAATCCTGGGTGACCACGCCGATCTCGTCGCGCAGCGAGTCGAGGGTGGCGGTGCGGACGTCGACCCCGCCGACCAGCACCTGCCCGTCGGTGACGTCGTAGATGCGGGAGATCAGCATGGACAGCGTCGACTTGCCGGCGCCGGAGGGGCCGACCAGCGCCACCATCTGCCCCGGCTCGACCGCGAACGAGACGCCCTTGAGCACGGGCTCGTTGACCGTGCGGTCGAGGGCGGCGACCTCCTCCAGGGAGGCGAGCGAGATCTCGGCGGCGCTGGGGTAGCGGAACCGGACGTCGCGGAACTCGACCCGGCCGTTGGCCGGGGGCACCGGCACGGCGTCGGGCTTCTCCTCGATCGTCGGCTTCAGGTCGAGCACCTCGAAGACCCGGTCGAAGGAGACGAGCGCGCTCATCACGTCGACCCGGACGTTGGACAGCGCGGTCAGCGGGCCGTAGAGGCGGGTGAGCAGCAGGGCGAGGGTCACCACGGTGCCTGCGCTGACGTTGCCGGTGACCGCCAGCCAGCCGCCGAGGCCGTAGGTGAGCGCCTGGGCCAGCGAGGCGACCAGCAGCATCGCCACGAAGAACGTCCGCGAGTACATCGCGGACTGGATGCCGATGTCGCGGACCCGCTCGGCCCGCCCGGCGAACCGGCGGGCCTCCACCTCGGGCTGGCCGAAGAGCTTCACCAGCAACGCGCCCGAGACGCCGAACCGCTCGGTCATCGTCGCGTTCATCTTCGCGTCGAGGTTGTAGGACTCCCGGGTGATCTCGGCGAGCCGCCTGCCGACGCGGCGGGCCGGGATGATGAAGACCGGCAGCAGCACGAGCGAGAGCGCGGTGATCTGCCAGGAGAGGGTGAACATCACCGCGGCGGTGAGCACGAGCTGGATGACGTTGCTGACCACCCCGGACAGCGTCGAGGTGAACGCCCGCTGCGCGCCGAGCACGTCGTTGTTGAGCCGGCTGACCAGCGCGCCGGTCTGGGTGCGGGTGAAGAACTGCAGCGGCATCCGCTGGACGTGGTCGTAGACCCGGGTGCGCAGGTCGAGGATGATGCCCTCGCCGATGCGGGCCGAATACCACCGCTGGGCGAGGGAGAGCAGCGCGTCGGCCACCGCGAGCCCGGCGATGACGAACGCCAGCCGGACCACCGCGCTGCCGGCGTCGGCGCCGCCCCGGGTGATGGTGTCGATCACGTCGCCGGCGAGCACCGGGGTGGCGACCCCGATGACCGCGGCCAGCACCACGGTGACCAGGAAGACGACGATGTCCCGGCGGTAGGGCCCGGCAAAGGCCACGATCCGGCGGGCCACGCCGCGCTTGAGCCGGTGGGTGGAGATCTCGTCGCGGTTGCGCATCGACCGGAGCATGCTCCAACCGGCCATGCCGCCGCCGGACATCGAGTTGGACACGTTCACCTCCGGGTCGTCGGGCTGACCGCACCGTCCGTCAGGTCAATTCTCCCGACGACTCTGACAACCTCGGCCGTAACCCTGATCTTCCCGAACGGTCCTTACTATTCTATTCTCCCCGCCCGGCGAGATCGCGCAGCCGGCGCGTCTGCGCCTCCCGCTCGGCCCGCTGCTGGTCGGCGGCGGACCGGCCGGTCGCGCCGGCCAGCAGGGCCTTGATCTCCACCACCGCGTTGCGGTCGTTGGCCAGCAGCCCGGCGGTCAGGTCACGCACCGCGGCGTCCAGCTCGGCGTTCGGCACGACCAGGGTGGCCAGGCCGATCCGGTCCGCCTCGGCGGCGTCCATCCGCCGACCGGTCGCGCAGATCTCCAGCGCGCGGCTGTAGCCGACCAGGTCGACCAGGCGGCCGGTGCCGGCGAGATCCGGGACCAGGCCGAGCGTCACCTCGGCCATGGAGAGCTTCGCGTCCTCGGCGAGCACGCGCAGGTCGCAGGCGAGCGCCAGCTGGAAGCCGGCGCCGATCGCGTGCCCCTGCACGGCGGCGACGGAGACGACGTCGGGGCGGTGCAGCCAATTGAAGCCGCCCTGGTATTCAGCGATCCGGTCGGCGCACTCCTGCTCGGGCAGGGTGGCCAGCTCGGCGAACGACCCCGGGCCGGAGGCGCCGGCCACCGACAGGTCGAGGCCGGCGGAGAACGCCCGCCCCTCGCCGCGCACGACGACGACGCGTACGTCGCCGGGGAGGTCCCGGGAGAAGTCGCTCATCGCGCGCCACATCGCCGGGGTCTGCGCGTTGAGCACGTCGGGCCGGCACAACGTGACCGTCGCGACCGGCCCGTCGCATTCCAGCCGGACCCCGGTCGCCTCGGCGGTCACCGGGCGACCCGGGGAGCGGCGCTGACGGACAACGCTGGTGGGCGGGTCACGCCTTCTTGCGGCGACGGGCGCCGCCACGCTGCCGCAGCTGAACCCCGGACTCGGTGAGCACCCGGTGGATGAACCCGTAGGAACGGCCGGTCGAGGCCGCGAGCGCGCGGATGCTCTCACCCGAGGTGTACCGCTTTACCAGGTCCTTGGCGAGCGTCTGACGCTCGGCTCCGACGATCCGGCGACCCTTCTCAGTGCTGGTGGCTGTGCCCGTGGCTGCCATGCTGTGTCCTCACGTCCCAGACTGTGCGGTTCGGATACGGTCCCACCTATTAGACCGCCTCGAACGATCATGCGCCAGATATCAACTCTTCGCCAACCGACACGCTATGCAATGTCAGCTTCCCGATAGAGTGACCCTCCCGACGCGAGCGGGGGCCCACCCGGCCCTCCGCGCGGGGCGGGGTGGGCGGTCGCGCCGTACCCTGCTGGCGTGATCGACCTGTTGGGCACCGCGGCCGGCGCCGCCGTGGTGTTCGCCGCCACCGACATCGACGACATCGTCGTCCTGACGCTGTTCTTCGTCGCCGCCCGCACCACCGGCCGGCCCCGCACCTGGCAGATCGTCGCCGGGCAGTACCTGGGCATCGGCGCGCTCGCGCTGGCCAGCGCGGTGGTCGCGGCCGGGCTGCTGGTGGTGCCCGAGCCGTGGACCGGGCTGCTCGGCCTGCTGCCGGTCGCCCTCGGCGTACGCGCGCTGCTCCACCACGACGCCGACGACGCCCCGGCGGTGGTCGGCTCGGCGCTCGGGGTGGCCGGGGTGACGATCGCCAACGGCGCCGACAACATCGCCGTCTACGTGCCGGTGTTCCGGGCGCTCGGCCCGGCCGACAGCGCGGTGTTCCTGCTGGTCTTCGTGGTGCTCATCGCGCTGTGGTGCGCCGCGGGGGCCTGGCTGGGCGGCCACCCCCGGGTGGTCCGGCTGGTCGGCCGCGTCGGCCCCCGGCTCGTCCCGGCCGTCTTCATCGCCATCGGCGTGGTCATCCTGGCCACCTCGGGCGTCCTCCCCCACGCGCTCGGCCTGCTGCGCTGACCACGCCGACGCGCGCCGCCACGCCGGGACCAGGGCCGGCGGGCTGACCGCGCCGGGACCGGGCCGGCGGGCTGACCGCGCAGGGACCGGGAGCCGGCGGGCGGCGCTGCGGTCCGCTCAGGCCAGCTCGACCAGTTCGAGCAGGTCGTCGCTCCAGGCGTCCTCGTCGCCGTCGGGCAGCAGGATGGCGCGGTCCGGCTTCAGCGCCATGACCGCGCCGGGATCGTGGGTGACCAGCACGATCGCACCCGGGTAGCGGGCGATGGCGTCGAGCACCTGCTCCCGGCTGACCGGGTCGAGGTTGTTCGTCGGCTCGTCGAGCAGCAGCACGTTCGCCCCGGAGCAGACCAGGGTGGCCAGCGCGAGCCGGGTCTTCTCGCCGCCGGAGAGCACCCCGGCCGGCTTGTCCACGTCGTCGCCGGAGAACAGGAACGCACCGAGGATCTTGCGCAGGTCGGTGTCGGTCTGCTCGATGGCGGCGCTGCGCATGTGCTCCAGCACCGTCCGGTCCACGTCGAGCGTCTCGTGCTCCTGCGCGTAGTAGCCGAGCCGCAGGCCGTGCCCGGCGTGCACCTCGCCGGTGTCCGGCTCCAGCAGGCCGCCGAGCATCCGCAGCAGGGTCGTCTTGCCGGCGCCGTTGAGCCCCAGGATGGCCACCCGGGAGCCCCGGTCGACCGCCACGTTCACGTCGGTGAAGATCTCCAGCGAGCCGTACGACTTCGACAGGCCGGTCGCGGTGAGCGGGGTCTTGCCGCACGGGGCCGGGTTCGGGAAGCGCACCTTCGCCACCCGGTCGGCGACGCGTACCTCCTCCAGGCCGGAGATCAGCTTCTCGGCCCGCCGGGCCATGTTCTGCGCGGCGACCGTCTTGGTGGCCTTGGCCCGCATCTTGTCGGCCTGCGCCATCAGCGCGCCGGCCTTCTTCTCGGCGTTGGCCCGCTCCCGGCGGCGACGCCGCTCGTCGGTCTCGCGGGCCTCCAGGTACGCCTTCCAGCCCAGGTTGTAGACGTCGACCACGGAGCGGGTGGCGTCGAGGAACCACACCTTGTTGACCACCGACTCCAGCAGCGAGCCGTCGTGGGAGATCACGATCAGGCCGCCCTTGTGGTTGGCGAGGAAGCTGCGCAGCCAGGTGATCGAGTCGGCGTCGAGGTGGTTGGTCGGCTCGTCGAGCAGCAGGATGCCGCCGCCGTTCTCGCCGGCGTCGCGGAACAGGATCCGGGCCAGCTCGATGCGGCGGCGCTGACCGCCGGAGAGCGTGCCGATGGTCTGGGCCAGCGCCCGGTCCGGCAGGCCGAGGTTGGCGCAGATCCGGGCGGCCTCGGCCTCGGCCGCGTACCCGCCGAGGGAGGCGAACTGGTCCTCCAGCGCGCCGTAGCGACGGACCAGCTTGTCGTCGGCGCCGTCGGCGAGCTTGGTCTCGATCTCCTTCATCTGGGCCATCAGCACGTCCAGGCCGCGGGCGGAGAGCACCCGGTCGCGGCCGGTGACCTCCAGGTCGCCGGTCCGGGGGTCCTGCGGGAGGTAGCCGATGGCGCTGCGCCGGTCGATCTGGCCGGCGTACGGCTGACCCTCGCCGGCGAGCACCTTCAGCGTGGTGGTCTTGCCGGCGCCGTTGCGGCCGACCAGGCCGATCCGGTCACCCGGCTGCACCCGCAGCGTGGTGTCGGACAGCAGGATGCGGGCGCCGGCGCGCAGCTCCAGGCCGGTGGCAGTGATCATGTCGGAGGACTCGCTCTCGGGGTCTGGAAGGGCTGACTCAGGGCACGCGAAAGCGCCGGCGAGCACGAGGCCCGTCGGCGCGGGGCGGTTCAGCCTTCGCAGAGCAGCACGGGACCAAGTGTACCGGGCGCCGCGCGGGCGCCCCGCCGGATTACCGACCAAGATCATCGGGTACCGAAACGCAGTCCGGACCCGGTCCGGTACCGCAACCACCAAAACGGATCAAATCGGTGATCGGGGTAGACATGGAGCTGAACGAGAACGCGCGGATCGACACCGGCCAGGTGGACGACCGGCGAGGGTCCGGCGGGGGCGGCGGGCTGGGCGGCATCCCCATCCCGATCGGCGGCGGCCGGGGCGGCATCGTCGGCCTCGTCATCGCCGTGCTCGTCGCGCTCGTCGGCGGCGGCTTCGGCCTGAACGCGGCCACCAACGGCGGCGACGAGCCGCAGGGCGACAACGCGTCGCTGGAGCAGAAGTGCTCGGCCGAGGACGCGCTCCAGCAGCTCGACTGCCGCAACGCGCTCTACGTCAACTCCATCCAGGCGTACTGGCAGAAGGCCCTGCCCGAGGCGTTCGGCGAGCAGTACCGCCCGTCCCGGACGGTGTTCTTCAGCCAGGGCGTCAACACCGCCTGCGGGCAGGCCGACTCCGGCGTCGGCCCGTTCTACTGCCCCGCCGACGACCTCGTCTACATCGACCTCACCTTCTACCAGGTGCTCGCCCAGCAGCTCGGCGCCTCCGGTGAGTTCGCCCAGCCCTACGTGCTCGCCCACGAGTACGGCCACCACGTGCAGGACCTCCTCGGCACCGAGGCCCAGATGCGCCGCCAGCAGCAGCGCGACCCGGACAGCGCCAACGAGCTCTCGGTCAAGCTGGAGTTGCAGGCCGACTGCTACGCCGGCGCCTGGGCGAAGAACGCCACCGGCACCGCCGACGCGAGCGGCCAGAAGATCTTCACCAGCATCAGCGAGCAGGACATCCAGCAGGCCATCGACGCCGCCGAGAAGATCGGTGACGACGCCATCTCCGAGCGGGCCAACCGGCCGGTGAACCCGGACGAGTTCACCCACGGCTCCTCCGCCCAGCGCAAGGAGTGGTTCACCCGGGGCTACTCCACCGGCGACCCGAAGTCCTGCGACACCTTCCGCGGCAGCCTCTGACCGGCACGGGAACCGTCCCTCGGCGGCCGGTGGGCGAGCGCCCGCCGGCCGCCGTCGTGTCCCCGGTGCACGGGCCAGGATCCGGACCGCCCGGGAGGGTCAGGCCGGGTCGCGGACCAGGATCCGGACCGCCCGGGCCGCCGCGATGGCGGCGACGAGCACGGCGTGCCGCGGCTCGGGGACGTCCAGCAGCCGCTCGGCGCGCAGCGCCGCCAGCGGGGCGAGCCGCCGGTCGGCCAGCACGGTGTCCACCGCCCGCCGGTCCCCGCCGCAGACCAGCGCGCCCAGCGACGACGCCTCCGGCAGCAGCAGCCGTACGGCCAACTCGGCCGCGTCGCCCAGCGCCGCCTTCGCCTGGTTGTCGCGCCGCCGGGCGAAGCGCTGCTGGGACCAACCCCCGGCGGCGGTGCGGCCCTGCACGTAGCGGGTGTCCACCTTGGAGACCACCAGTTCCTCCCCCGCCGCGACGCCCACCGCCACCGCGCCCTTGCGGGCGAGCAGCAGGCCGAGCCGGCGGGGTGCGGTCGCCGCGGCCACGAAGCCGGGCACGTCCGGGGCGGCCGGCGCGCCGGGCGGGGTGTGCAGCTCGGCGGTGGCGCCGTCCGCGGCGGCGAGCAGCAGCCCGTACGCCTGGACGGTGGTGGTGGTGGGCGGGCCGTGCCGCTCGGCGAAGCCCTCGACCCAGCGGGCGGCCCGGGCCGGGTCCACCTCGACCCAACGGCCGCCTCCGGCTGCGGGTCGGCTGCTCATACGCCCGAACCTACGGCACCGGGCCGCCGGCGGGTCAGTCGGGCAGCAGCATCGCCACGGCCAGGGCGGCGATGATCGCGCTGGAGAGCAGCGCGGTCACGAGCCGACCGCGCGGGCCGGTCAGCACCCGGCCGACCAGGGTCCCCCCGCCGGCGATCAACAGCTGCCAGCTCGCCGAGGCGACGAACGCGCCGAGCACGAAGAGGCCGGCGGCGAGCGGACCCGGCTCGGTGCGGTCCGTGCGGCCCAGCACGAGCGCGGCGAAGTAGACCACGGTCGCGGGGTTCAGCAGGGTCAGCGCGAGCACACCGGTGAAGGCGCGGACCGGGGTGTCCATGCCCCGGCGGACGCCGGCGGCCCCGGTCGCGGCGCGGGGGCGCAGCGCGCGCCAGGCGCCGTGGCCGGCGAGAAGCAGCAGCACCAGTGCCGCGGCCAGCCGCAGCGGCCCGGCGACCGGGGCGATCAGCCCGGCGACGGCGGCCCCGCCGAGGGCCGCCACGGCGGCGTAGAGCCCGTCGGCGGTCGCCACCCCGCACGCGGCGGCGGCGCCGACCCGGAACGACGTGCGGGCGCTGAGCCCGAGGATGAGGATCGCGATCGCGCCGACCGGGATGGCCACGCCGTAGCCGGCGACCAGACCGGCCAGGAACGCGCCGGTCACGACGGTCGGCGGCGGATCGGGACGCGACCGGACGCGGTCCGCTGTCGCCACGCGGCGGTGGCCGCGGCGACGGGAACGGTCTTCGTCGGGTACGTCTCGATCACCCGCTCATCCTCGGCCGCACCCCGCCGCCCCGCCACCGAATTCCCCACGAACGAGCGAGCGCGCCGCCCCGGCAGGGGCGACGCGCTCGACGAGAAACGTGTCAGACGTTGAAGCCGAGGGAGCGGAGCTGGTCGCGCCCCTCGTCGGTGATCTTGTCCGGCCCCCACGGCGGCAGCCACACCCAGTTGATCCGGATGTCGTCGACCAGGCCGCCGCCCGGTCCGGTGGTCAGCGCCTGCCGGGCCTGGTCCTCGATCACGTCGGTCAGCGGGCACGCCGCCGAGGTCAGCGTCATGTCCAGGGTGGCGACGTTGTCGTCGCCGACGTGCACGCCATACACCAGGCCGAGGTCGACCACGTTGATGCCCAGCTCGGGGTCGACGACGTCCTTCATCGCCTCCTCGATGTCGGCGACGGCGGCCTTGCCCTTGGCCGCCGTCGCGGCGGCCTCCCCGACCGGGGCGCCCGCGCCCTCGGTCGCCGGGTTCGCCGCGGTGGCGGTGTCCTCGCTGCTCATGCCTCAACCTCCGTCAGGCTCACGCCCACGCCGGCGCGTGCCGCGGCGTCCTTGAACGCCATCCACGGCAACAGCGCGCACTTGACCCGGGCGGGGTAGCGGGCGACGCCCGCGAACGCGACCCCGTCACCGAGCACGTCCTCGTCCGGCGTGACCTGGCCACGGCCGGACATCAACTCGACGAACGCCTCGTGCACCCGGAACGCGTCGCCCGCGCCCCGGCCCACCAGCAGTTCGTGCAGCACGCTCGCCGACGCCTGGCTGATCGAGCAGCCCATGCCGTCGTACGAGACGTCGTGCAGCACGTCGCCGTCGGTCGCCACCCGGACGGTCACCTCGTCACCGCAGGTCGGGTTGACGTGGTGCGCCTCGGCGACCCGGGCGCCCGTGGCGTCCGCGTCGCGCAGGCCCCGGCCGTGCGGGTGCTTGTAGTGGTCCAGGATGATCTCCTGGTAAAGAGATTCAAGCTGCATCAGGCTGAACTCCCGTCGATCCGCGGGCTCCTGCGTCGCCGCTCACTCGAACACCTTCCGCACCTGCTCCAGGCCCGCCACCAGGGCGTCGATCTCCCCGGTGGTGGTGTAGAGGTAGAACGAGGCCCGCGTCATGGCCGGCACGCCGTACCGGGTGCACACCGGCTTGGCGCAGTGGTGGCCGACGCGCACCTGCACGCCGAGCGAGTCGAGCACCTGCCCGACGTCGTGCGGGTGGATGTCGCCGAGGGCGAACGAGATCGTGCCGCCCCGGCCCACCGGCACGGCCGGCCCGAAGATCCGCAGGCCGGGCACCGTGGCGAGGGCGTCCAGCGCGTACGCCGTCAGCTCCTTCTCGTGCCACTGGATGGCCCGCATCCCGATGCCGGTGAGGTAGTCGACGGCCGCGCCGAGCGCGACCGCCTCGGCGATCGGCGGGGTGCCCGCCTCGAACCGGGCCGGCGGCGCGGCGAACGTCGACCGGGCCATGCTGACCGTCTCGATCATCGACCCGCCGCCCAGCACCGGCGGCATCGCCGACAGCAGCTCGGAGCGGCCCCAGAGCACGCCGATGCCGGTCGGGCCGCACATCTTGTGCCCGGTGAAGACGATGAAGTCGGCGTCGTAGTCGACCACGTCCATCGGCATGTGCGGCACCGACTGGGAGCAGTCGAGCAGCAGCAGCGCACCCACCTCGCGGACCCGCTCGGTGATCCGCGAGGTGGCGTTGACCGTGCCGAGGATGTTGGACATGTGCACCAGCGAGACGATCTTCGTCCGCTCGGTGACCAGGTCCGCCAGCCCCGACTCGTCCAGGCGCCCCTGGTCGGTGACCGGGAACCAGCGCAGGGTCGCGCCGGTGCGCTCGCAGAGCAGCTGCCACGGGACGATGTTCGAGTGGTGCTCCATCTCGGAGATCACCACCTCGTCACCGGGGCCGAGCCGGAAGCGAGGGTCGGCGTCGGGCCGCAGCGACGCGTTGGAGAACGCGTACGCCACGATGTTGATCGCCTCGGTGGAGTTCTTGGTGAACACCACCTCGTCCACGCTCGGCGCGTTGATGAACGCGGCGATCTTCGCCCGCGCGCCCTCGTACGCCTCGGTGGCCTCGGTGCCCAGGGTGTGCACCGAGCGGGAGACGTTGGCGTTGTGCATCGCATAGTGCTCGCCGAGCACGTCGAGCACCTGCCGCGGCTTGTGCGAGGTGTTGGCGCTGTCGAGGTAGACCAGCCGGTGCCCGTTGACCTCCCGGTCGAGGATCGGGAAGTCGGCGCGCACCTTCGCCACGTCGTAACGCGGCACGTCGTCGTACTGCGGCATCCCCGACGGGATCGCGATGGAAGTCATGTCGACCGGCCCACCCATTCTTCAGAGAGGACTCAGGCCCGCGCCGCGCCGGCCCCGGCGGCGTACCGCTCGTAGCCCTCTTCCTCGAGCTTGTCGGCCAGCTCCGGGCCGCCCTGCTCGACGATCCGGCCGGCGACGAAGACGTGCACGAAGTCCGGCTTGATGTAGCGCAGGATCCGGGTGTAGTGGGTGATCAGCAGCATGCCGGTGTCGCCGGTGTCGCGGACCCGGTTCACGCCCTCGCTGACCACGCGCAGCGCGTCCACGTCGAGGCCGGAGTCGGTCTCGTCGAGGATGGCGATCTTCGGCTTGAGCAGCTCCAGCTGCACGATCTCGTGCCGCTTCTTCTCGCCGCCGGAGAAGCCCTCGTTGACGTTGCGCTGGGCGAACGCCGGGTCCATCTGGAGGCGCTCCATGGCCCCGCGCAGCTCGCCGCCCCAGGTGCGCAGCTTGGGCGCCTGGCCGTCGATGGCGGTCTTGGCGGTACGCAGGAAGTTCGCCACCGAGACGCCGGGGACCTCGACCGGGTACTGCATGGCCAGGAAGAGGCCGGCGCGGGCCCGCTCGTCCACGGACAGGGCCAGCACGTCCTCGCCGTCGAGGGTCACCGAGCCGCCGGTGATCTC
Organism: Micromonospora sp. NPDC023644; assembly: GCF_040640115.1. Classification (NCBI taxonomy): domain Bacteria; kingdom Bacillati; phylum Actinomycetota; class Actinomycetes; order Micromonosporales; family Micromonosporaceae; genus Micromonospora; species Micromonospora sp. NPDC023644. Next base: position 34,364 of record NZ_JBFABA010000032.1, read on the forward strand.
GTACTTGGGGTGGCCGGCGATCGAGTAGGCCAGGGTGGACTTGCCGGAGCCGTTCGGGCCCATGATCGCGTGGGTCTCGCCCGAGCGGACGGTCAGGTCGACACCGGCCAGGATCGGCTTGAGCTCACCCTCGGGCAGCTTGACCGACACCTTCAGGTCGCGGATCTCCAGGGTGCTCATTATCGGGTCACTCCATTGCTCGGCGTGAGACTGACGTAGATGTCGCCGTCTCGGACTTCGACGGGATAGACGGGAACGGGTTCGGTGGCGGGCAGCCCGGTCGGCTCGCCGGTCCTCAGGTCGAAACGGGATCCGTGCAGCCAGCATTCCAGGGTGCAGCCGGAGACCTCCCCCTCGGAGAGGGCGACCGCGGCGTGCGAGCACTCGTCGTAGGCGGCGTAGAAGACGCCGTCCTCGCCGTGCACCAGCGCGATCGGGGTGCCGTCGACGTCCGCGCTGACCACGGTGCCCTTCGGCACGTCCTCGGTGGAGCAGAGGCGGATCATCAGGCGCCGGCCTTGGTGAGCCGGGCCTCGATGGCGTCCCCCAGGCGCTCGCGCAGCGACTCGACCGGGATCTTGTTGATCAGCTCGGCGAAGAAGCCGCGGACCACCAGGCGCCGCGCCTCGGACTCCGGGATGCCCCGGGCCATCAGGTAGAACAGCTGCTCGTCGTCGAAGCGGCCGGTCGCGCTCGCGTGCCCGGCGCCGGCGATCTCGCCGGTCTCGATCTCCAGATTGGGTACGGAGTCCGCCCGCGCGCCGTCGGTCAGCAGCAGGTTCCGGTTGATCTCGTACGTGTCGGTGCCGGTCGCCTCGGCGCGGATCAGCACGTCGCCCACCCAGACGGTGCGCGCGCTCTCGCCCTGCAGGGCACCCCGGTAGCCGACGTAGCTGCGGCAGTCCGGCACGGTGTGGTCGACCAGCTGGCGGTGCTCCAGGTGCTGCCCCGAGTCGGCGAAGTAGAGGCCGTACAGCTCGGCCTCGCCGCCCCGGTCGGTGTACTCCACCGAGGTGTGCTGCCGGACCAGGTCGCCGCCGAGGGAGACCTGGACGTGCACCACCTTGGCGTCGCGGCCCAGCCTGACCCGCAGGTGCTGGGCCTGGACGGCGTCGTCGGCCCAGTCGGCGACGGTGACCAGGGTCAGCTTCGCCCCGTCCGCCACCGCCACCTCGACGTTGTCGGCCAGCGTGGCCGAACCGACGTGCTCCACCACCAGGGTCACCTCGGCGAACCGGCCCACCTCGACGAAGGTGTGCCCGAAGGCCACGCCCTCGGCGCCCTCGCCGACCACCCGCAGGCTCACCGGCTCCGCCACCACCGCGTCGCGGGCGACCTGGACCAGCAGCGCCTGCCCGGCCCCGCCGTAGGCGAGCGCGCTGACCCGGTCGACCGGGGTGAGCACGCTGCCCACCCGCGGGTCGTCGGAGCCGATGCGCCCGACGGTGACGCCCTCGGGCAGGTCGCCGTGCTCGTGGCGGACCGTGCCGGTGGCGGCCTGCGCCCCGGCGGTGAGCCCGCGCAGCCGCTTGAGCGGGGTGAAGCGCCACTCCTCCTCCAGGCCGGTCAGGGCCGGGAAGTCGGCGACGTCGTACGAGCGGAGCGCCTGCGACTTGGTGCTGGGCGGCGCGGAAGCCTGGGTAGTCATCTCTTCCTTGGTGTGTTCTACGACGACGGTGTCATTGATCGGAGGGGCGGTCGGTGTTCGCGCGGCCCGGCCAGACGGGTCGGCGTCCGCGCGGCCCCGCAGCGGCCGGGCTTGGGTCAGCCGACCGCGCCCTCCATCTGGAGCTCGATCAGGCGGTTGAGTTCCAGGGCGTACTCCATCGGGAGCTCCTTGGCGATCGGCTCGATGAAGCCACGCACGATCATCGCCATCGCCTCGTCCTCGCTCAGGCCCCGGCTCATCAGGTAGAAGAGCTGGTCGTCGCTGATCTTGGAGACGGTCGCCTCGTGCCCCATCGACACGTCGTCCTCGCGGATGTCGACGTACGGGTAGGTGTCCGAGCGGGAGATCGTGTCGACCAGCAGCGCGTCGCACTTGACCGTGCTGCGGCTGCTGTGGGAGCCCTCCAGCACCTGGACCAGGCCGCGGTACGACGTGCGGCCGCCGCCCCGGGCGATCGACTTGGAGATGATGGTCGAGGAGGTGTGCGGGGCGGCGTGCACCATCTTGGCGCCCGCGTCCTGGTGCTGCCCCTCGCCGGCCATGGCCACCGAGAGCACCTCGCCCTTGGCGTGCTCGCCGGTCATGTAGACCGCCGGGTACTTCATGGTGACCTTGGAGCCGATGTTGCCGTCGACCCACTCCATGGTCGCGCCCTCGTGGCAGACGGCGCGCTTGGTGACCAGGTTGTAGACGTTGTTCGACCAGTTCTGGATGGTCGTGTAGCGGCACCGGGCGTTCTTCTTGACGATGATCTCCACGACGGCGCTGTGCAGCGAGTCGGAGGAGTAGAGCGGCGCGGTGCAGCCCTCGACGTAGTGCACGTACGCGCCCTCGTCGACGATGATCAGCGTCCGCTCGAACTGGCCCATGTTCTCCGTGTTGATCCGGAAGTAGGCCTGCAGCGGAATCTCCACGTGCACGCCCTTCGGCACGTAGATGAACGAGCCGCCGGACCACACGGAGGTGTTCAGCGCGGCGAACTTGTTGTCGCCGACCGGGATCACCGTGCCGAAGTACTCCTTGAAGACGTCCTCGTGCTCGCGCAGCGCGGTGTCGGTGTCCAGGAAGACGACACCCTGCTCCTCGAGGTCCTCGCGGATCTTGTGGTAGACGACCTCGGACTCGTACTGCGCCGCGACACCGGCGACCAGCCGCTGCTTCTCCGCCTCGGGGATGCCCAGCCGGTCGTAGGTGTTCTTGATGTCCTCGGGCAGGTCCTCCCAGCTGGTGGCCTGCTTCTCGGTGGACCGGACGAAGTACTTGATGTTGTCGAAGTCGATCCCGGTGAGGTCGGCGCCCCAGGCCGGCATCGGCTTGCGACCGAACAGCCGCAGGCCCTTCAGCCGCAGGTCGAGCATCCAGGCCGGCTCGTTCTTCTTGGCCGAGATGTCCCGCACCACCGCCTCGTCGAGGCCACGCTGGGCGACCGCCCCGGCGACGTCGGGGTCGGCCCAGCCGTACTCGTAGCGACCCAGCGCGGCGAGCTGCTCTTCCTGGGTCAGGGGCTGGACGATCTGCTCGGTCATCTATCTGTCCTCACAGTGGTGACGGTCTTACCGGACTGGGCACGCCCCGGCTGGGCGGGAATGTGCGTGGTGCACACCCCGTCGCCGTGCGCGATGGTGGCCAGGCGCTGCACGTGGGTGCCGACCAGGCGGGAGATCACCGCGGTCTCGGCCTCGCACAGCTGGGGGAACTCGGCGGCCACGTGCGCCACCGGGCAGTGGTGCTGACAGAGCTGGCCGCCGGAGGCGATCGTGGACGCGTTCGCAGCGTAACCCTCGGCGGTGAGCGCTCCGGCGAGTGCCTCGGCCCGCGCGATCGGATCGTCGCCGGCGTCCTCCATGGCGGCCCGGCAGCGGGCCTCCAGCGCGGCGACCTGGTCGGTGGCGAACGCCTCGACCGCCTCGGCGCCGCCGTTGCGCGAGATCCAGCGCAGCGCGGCGGTGGCCATGTTGTCGTAGTGGTGGGTGCCGCAGCGGACCCGGGCCGCGGCGGTCAGCACGAACACCTTCGCCGGCCGGCCCCGGCCGCGGTGGCCCCGGACGGTCTGGTCGCGGGCGACCACGTCACCGTCGGCGAGCATCGCGTCGAGGTGCCGGCGGATCGCGGCCGGGCTGAGCCCGAGGGCCGAGCCGAGCTGCGCGGCGGTGGTCGCGCCCCGCTCCAGCAGCAGCTGGGTGACCCGGTCACGGGTGGAGACATCCGCGACGGACGCGGACTGACCGGCGGCCGGGACGGCCGCCGGCTGGTGCTCGGAGAGCGCCGCCACGTTTTTCACAACGCCAACGTTACGTAATTCGCCCGGGGCCCGCAAACCCGGGTCCCGGTGATCCGAACCACCGCACGGACGGAGTCACCCGATCGGGCTCCACTACGGTGCGTAGGATTTGCGCCGTGAAGCGATCCGTCCGGTTCCCGGTCTCCACCGCCCTGCTGCGCCGTCTCGCGCTCGCCTCGATCATCGCGAACGTGGGCATCGTCGTCACCGGCGGGGCCGTCCGGCTCACGGCGTCCGGTCTCGGCTGCCCCACCTGGCCCAGGTGCACCGACGACTCGTACGTCACGACCTCGGAGATGGGCATCCACGGGGTGATCGAGTTCGGCAACCGCCTACTCACCTTCGCGGTCGGCGTCATCGCGCTGGCGGTGCTGGTGGCCGTGCTGCTGCACCGCCCCCGGCGCCGGAGGCTGATCCCCCTCGCGGTCGCCGTGCTCCTCGGCATCCCGGCCCAGGCGGTCGTCGGCGGCATCACCGTGCTGACCAACCTCAACCCGTGGGTGGTCGGCCTGCACTTCCTCGCCTCGATGCTGGTGATCGCGGCCGCGTACGCGCTCTGGCGGCGGATCAAGGACCCGGCGGGCCCGGCGGTGGCCGTCGTGCCGACCCCGCTGCGGACCCTGGCCGCGCTCACCACCGTGGTCGGCGCGGCCGTGCTGGTGATCGGCACCTGGGTGACCGGCAGCGGCCCGCACGCGGGCGACCAGGGCGCCGCCCGCAACGGGCTCGACCCCGAGACGATCTCCCAGGTGCACGCCGACGGCGTCTTCCTGCTGGTCGGCCTGTCCGTGGCGCTGGTCTTCGCCTTCCGCGCGGTCGGCGCGCAGCGGGCCGCGCGGGCCGCGGTGGTGCTGGTCGCGGTCGAGCTTGGCCAGGGCGTGATCGGCTTCGTGCAGTACTTCACGAACCTGCCGGCGCTGCTGGTGGGCGCGCACATGCTGGGTTCCTGCCTGGTGCTGCTGGCCACCCTCTCGGTGCAGTGGTCCACCCGCGAGCGTCACCCGGTCGGGTCGACCCCGGCCCCGGCGGCCACCGAGCGGCCCGTCCCGGTCGCCGCCTGAGCGCTCCCCGGCCGCCCCTGGCGCCGGTGGCGGCTGGTCAGCCGGCGGCGCGGCCCAGGCGGGCCAGGATCGCGTCGGCCAGGCGGTCGGCGGCGCCGTCGGCGTGGGCGAGGAACAGCGACGGCTCGGTGAGCTCCAGCTCCACCAGGAGCGGCGCGCCGTCCGGGCCGGGGATGAGGTCCACCCGGGCGTAGAGCAGCCGTCCCGGCCCCCCAGGCACCGCCGCGAGGGCCCGCTCCGCCACCGCCAACTGTTGAGCGGTGGCGGTGCGGGCGGTGATCTCCTCGGGCCGGTACAACCCGGTGACCTCGAGGTCCGGGCCGGTCAGCATCGGGCCCTTGCGGATCGCGTGGCTGAACGTCGGACCGCCCGGTCCGGCCAGGAAGAGCAGCGCCGTCTCGCCCGCCGTGTCGACCGCATCGAGGTACGGCTGCACCATGGCCAGCCGCCCCGCGTCCGACAGCCGTCGCACGTGCGCCACGGCCAGTTCCCGGTGCCGCGGATCAGCCAGGTCGTAGCGGCCGGTGTCCCGGCTGCCCGCGCTGACGGCCGGCTTGACGACGTACTCGCCGCGGGCGGGCGGTAGCCAACTCTCCCCCGGCGCGACCCAGGACGTCGGCACGGTGGGCACCCCGGCCGCGGACAGCTCGGCCAGGTACCGCTTGTCGGTGTTCCAGCGCACCACGTCGGCCGGGTTGGCCAGGGCGGGGACCCTCGACGCCCAGGCGACGAACTCGTCGCGCCGCAGCGCGTAGTCCCACGGCGAGCGGAGCACCGCCAGGTCGTAGGCCGGCCAGTCGGCGGTCGGGTCGGCCCAGTCCAGCGCCTCGGCGCTCACGCCGCGACGCGCCAGCGGGTCGAGCAGCAGCCGGTCGTCGGGGTCGAGGTCGGGCAGTTCGGCACAGGTGACGAAAGCGACCCGGGGTTCCCCCCGGGTCGACTGGTGGTGATCGGTCAATTTATGTCAACGGGCCATCGTGCGCCGGGCCATCGACCGCCAGAGGTCGTTGCTCGGACGCATCTGGTCCATCAGTTCACGCTCCCAGGCGTTCTCGACGGTGACTCCCGCCTTCGCGCAGGCCTGCCGCGCCACGACGGTGTCGTCGGCGAACTGGTCGCCCCACACCCCGTCCTCGCCCACGAGGACGATGCGCGCGCCACGCTTGCCGACGTACTCGATGACCGCCTTCGCCCCACCGTGACCGGCGGCGAACGACTTTAGGCCGGCGACCAGGCCCTGCGGGGCCTGCCCGGGGGTCTGTTCGGCCGTCAGCGTCGTATCGGAACCATCTGCCATGACGGGAAGCGTAAGCAGACTTCCACCCGGGCGGGCGAGAACCATGAACCTTTTGTGATGCCAATTACCCGCGGGTTTAAGGAGAACCACAGGCGATATGCCCGGCCTTATCCGCACTTGTCACTCCAAAGCATCGCCCCGAACCGGGCCGGCCCGGGGCATCCGAGCGGTTCCGGACCGATGCCGACGGTGTCGCCGATGTAACAAGAAACCGGACATGGCATACACGATGATGATTTGCCGCGCGACGGCCGGCCGGGCCGGGAACCGGTGACGGGTCGGCACCGGTCAGGCCGGCGGGCCGGGCCCAGTCAGCTCGGGCGAGCGCGGCACGGTCGGACCAGCCGCGTCGAGCGCCGTCGGACCAGCGCGTCGAGGGCGGTCGGACCAGCGCGTCGAGCGCGTCGAGCCGTCAGATCAGCGCGTCGAGGGCGACGGCGGCGAAGAGGATGGTCAGGTAGGTGGTCGACCAGTGGAACAGCCGCATGGGCTTGACGGCCTGCCCCCGCGCCACCCGCCGGGCGAGCTTGTGCGCCTCCACCACGAAGATGGCGCCGACCACCACGGCGGGCACGCCGTAGATCAGGCTCATCCCCAGCGGCCACACGGCCAGCGAGGACGCCACGGTCAACCAGGCGAAGCCGATGATCTCGGCGTTCACCCGCCGGGTCGAGGCCACCACCGGCAGCATCGGGATGCCGGCCCGGGCGTAGTCGTCCTTGTACTTCATGGCCAGCGGATAGAAGTGCGGCATCTGCCAGAAGAAGACCACCGCGAACAGCGCCCACGCGGCCGGGGCGAGCGTCCCGGTCACCGCCGCCCAGCCGATCAGCACCGGCGCGGCCCCGCAGGCCCCGCCCCAGAACGTGTTCGCCGTCGTGGTGCGCTTGAGCCAGAGGGTGTAGACGACGTCGTAGTAGACGATCGCGGCCAGCGTGAGCGCGGCGGCCAGCAGGTTGGTGAACGCCGCCATCATCGCGACCGACACCGTCGCCAGCACCAGCCCGAAGATCAGGGCGTTGCGCGGCGACACGGTGTGCGCCGGCAGCGGCCGGCGCTTGGTGCGCCGCATCAGCTGGTCGATGTCCCGGTCGATGTAGCAGTTGATGACGCTGGCCGCGCCAGCGGCGAGCGAGCCGCCGACCAGCACCACGGCCACCAGCCAGAGCGACGGCAGGCCGCCGTCCGCGAGCATCATCGCCGGCACCGTGGTGACGAGGAGCAGCTCCACGATCCGCGGCTTGGTCAGCGTCACGTAGGCCGCGACCACCGCGCGGACGTCCCGGCGGGCCACCGCCGACGCCTCCGTCGCAGTCCGCACCGGCGGCTGCCCGGCAGAGTTGCTGACGGGGCGCTCGGTGATCATGCTCACGGATTGCCACCTTCCGGCGTCGGCAGGGGAGGTCGGATCGGCCGGACCCGACTGGGGCCACACGCCGCACCACAGACTACGCGTCGTCGTTTTGGCTGCCCGGGCGACCCGACAACGGTGCGGGCCGTCACACCGTCGAGGCGGGGCCACGGACCGGCGCCGACCAGTACAGACCGGCATGCAGAGATCCCTGGGCGGACGTTTAGGACCGCTCGATAGGGTCATCACTGAGGGTTCCGCCCATCTGCCGAGGAGCACAACCATCGTGGCTGCCAACCGACCCGAGCACCCCGCACTCAACTGGTCCGACCTCGACCGCCGGGCCGTCGACACCGTCCGCGTGCTGGCCATGGATGCCGTGGAGAAATCCGGCAACGGCCACCCGGGCACCGCGATGAGCCTCGCGCCCGCGGCCTACCTGCTCTTCAATCGGGTCATGCGGCACAACCCGGCCGACCCGAACTGGCCCGGCCGGGACCGCTTCGTGCTCTCCGCGGGCCACTCCAGCCTCACCCTCTACATCCAGCTCTTCCTCTCCGGCTACCCGCTGGCCCTGCAGGACCTGGAGTCGCTGCGGCAGTGGGGCTCGCTCACCCCGGGCCACCCCGAGCACGGACACACCCCCGGCGTGGAGACCACCACCGGGCCGCTCGGGCAGGGCCTCGGCAACGCGGTCGGCATGGCGATGGCCGCCCGCCGCGAGCGCGGCCTGTTCGACCCGGAGGCCGAGCCGGGCCGGTCGGTCTTCGACCACGACATCTGGTGCATCGTCTCCGACGGCGACATCGAGGAGGGCATCAGCCACGAGGCCAGCGCGCTCGCCGGGCACCAGCAGCTCGGCAACCTCACGGTGATCTACGACGACAACGAGATCTCGATCGAGGACGACACCCGGATCGCCAAGAGCGAGGACGTCGCCGCCCGCTACGAGGCGTACGGCTGGCACGTGCAGACCGTCGACTGGCGCGCCGGCGACGCCGACCAGGGCGACTACCACGAGGACGTCGAGGCCCTCCACCGGGCGCTGCTGGCGGCGAAGGCCGAGACCGGCCGCCCCTCCTTCATCGCGCTGCGCACCATCATCGGCTGGCCCGCGCCCAACAAGAAGAACACCGGCAAGATCCACGGTTCGGCGCTGGGCGGCGACGAGGTGGCCGCCACCAAGCAGCTCCTCGGCTTCGACCCGGCGCGGACCTTCGAGGTCGACGAGGAAATGCTCGGGCACGCCCGTCAGGTGATGGAGCGCGGCGCCCGGGCCCAGCAGGAGTGGACCACGGCGTTCGACGGCTGGGCGAAGGCCAACCCGGAGCGCCACGCGCTCTACGACCGGATGGCCGGGCGGATCCTGCCGAGCGGCTGGACCGAGGCGCTGCCGGAGTTCCCGGCCGACGCCAAGGGCATCGCCACCCGGGCCGCGTCCGGCAAGGTCCTGGAGGCGCTCGCCGGAGTGCTGCCGGAGCTGTGGGGCGGCTCGGCCGACCTGGCGGAGAGCAACAACACCACCATGAAGGGCGAGCCGTCCTTCGTCCCAGCCGTCCACGCCACCAAGGACTTCCCGGGCCACGAGTACGGCCGCACGCTGCACTTCGGCATCCGCGAGCACGCCATGGGCGCGATCCTCAACGGCATCGCGCTGCACGGCGGCACCCGCCCGTACGGCGGCACCTTCCTGGTGTTCAGCGACTACATGCGCCCGTCGGTGCGGCTCGCCGCGCTGATGAAGCTGCCGGTGGTCTACGTCTGGACGCACGACTCGATCGGCCTCGGCGAGGACGGCCCGACGCACCAGCCGGTGGAGCACCTGAGCGCGCTGCGCGCCATCCCCGGCCTGGACGTGGTCCGGCCGGCCGACGCCAACGAGACGGCCTGGGCCTGGCGGCAGGCGCTGGAGCACACCGACCGGCCGACCGCGCTGGCGCTCAGCCGGCAGGCGCTGCCGACGCTGGACCGGTCGACCCTGGCCGGCGCCGAGGGCGTGGCGAAGGGCGGCTACGTGCTCGCCGAGGCGTCCAACGCCAAGCCGCAGGTGATCCTCATCGGCACCGGCTCCGAGGTGCAGCTCTGCCTGACCGCGCGCGAGCGGCTGGAGGCCGACGGCACCCCGACCCGGGTCGTCTCGATGCCCTGCCAGGAGTGGTTCTTCGAGCAGGACGAGGCGTACCGGGAGTCGGTGCTGCCGCGCGGGGTAAAGGCACGGGTGAGCGTGGAGGCGGGCATCAGCATGTCCTGGCACGGCATCGTCGGCGACTGCGGCGAGAGCGTCAGCCTGGAGCACTACGGCGCGAGCGCCCCGCACTCCGTGCTCTTCGAGCAGTTCGGCTTCACGCCCGACCGGATCGTGGCCGCCGCGCACGCGGCGCTGACCCGGATGGGCGACATCACCGGTTTCACGACCGGCAACTGAGGGGAGCGTGGACGGTATGACGGACAGGCTGAGTGAACTCACCGCCGCAGGCGTGGCGGTCTGGCTCGACGACCTTTCCCGGGTACGGCTGTCCTCCGGCGGGCTGGACCAGCTCCGCCGGGAGAAGCACGTGGCCGGGGTGACCACCAACCCGACGATCTTCGCCAAGGCGCTGAGCGACGCCGACGAGTACGACTGGCAGCTGCGCGACCTCGCCACCCGTGGGGTGGAGGTCGAGGAGGCCGTGCGGATGCTCACCACCTACGACGTGCGGTGGGCGTGCGACGTGATGCACCCGTCGTACGAGCGCAGCGCCGGGGTCGACGGCCGGGTCTCCATCGAGGTGGACCCGCGGCTGGCCCACGAGACCGACAAGACCGTCGCCGAGGCCAAGGCGCTGTGGTGGCTGGTCGACCGGCCGAACCTCTTCATCAAGATCCCGGCCACCGAGGCCGGCCTGCCGGCGATCACCGCCACCCTGGCGGAGGGGATCAGCGTCAACGTCACGTTGATCTTCGGGCTGGACCGCTACTCGCAGGTGATGGAGGCGTTCCTGGCCGGCCTGGAGCAGGCGAAGGCCAACGGCCACGACCTGTCGAAGATCGGGTCGGTCGCGTCGTTCTTCGTCTCCCGCGTGGACAGCGAGGTCGACAAGCGACTGGAGAAGCTCGGCTCCGACGAGGCCAAGGCGCTGCGCGGCAAGGCCGCCGTCGCCAACGCCAAGCTGGCGTACGAGCGCTACGGCGAGGTGTTCTCCTCCGACCGTTGGCAGGCCCTCGCCGACGCCGGCGCCCACCCGCAGCGGCCGCTGTGGGCCTCCACCTCGACCAAGAACCCGGACTACCGGGACGTCATCTACGTCGAGGAGCTGATCGCCCCCGGCACGGTCAACACCATGCCGGAGCCGGTCGTGCACGCGTACGCCGACCATGGCGAGACCCGCGGCGACACCATCACCGGCTCCTACGACGAGGCCCGCAAGGTCTTCGCGGACCTGGAGTCGGTCGGGATCGACATGGCCGACGTCATCGAGACCCTGGAGCGCGAGGGCGTGGAGAAGTTCGAGACGAGCTGGCAGGAACTGCTCGACGGCGTCCGCAAGTCGCTGTCGGCCGCGGGCCGGGGCGCCGGCCACCCGGGCGACGCCGCGAAGGGCAACGCGCAGGCCGCGCAGCAGGCGGGAGGAAACGCGTGAGTGATCTGCTCGCCGGGGCGGTCGAGGCCGCCGCCGGGCTCTCCGTGCACGGGGCCGACACGGTCGACAAGTCGGCCCCCGCCTCCACCCGGGACGCGCTGGTGAACGCCGGCGTGCCGGGCAAGCTGGCCGCGAAGGACGCCACCCTGTGGGGTCCGGACGCGCAGGCCGAGGCGAAGATCCGCCTCGGCTGGGTGGACACCCACCTGCGCAGCCGGGAACTGCTCCCCCAGCTCGCCGAGCTGAAGGCGGAGCTGGCCGACCTGGACCACGTGGTGCTCGCCGGGATGGGCGGCTCGTCGCTGGCCCCCGAGGTCATCGCCCGCACCCTCGGCAAGCAGCTGACGGTGCTCGACACCACCGACCCGGGGCAGGTCCGGGCGGCGCTGGCCGACCGGCTGGAGCGCACCGTGGTCGTGGTGGCCAGCAAGTCCGGCTCGACGGTCGAGACCGACAGCCACCGCCGGGCCTACTGGCAGGCGTTCCTCGACGCGGGAATGACCGAGGCGGAGGCCGGCCGGCACTTCGTCGTCGTCACCGACCCGGGCTCGCCGCTGGAGGCCACCGCCGCCGAGATGGGCGCCTTCACCGTGCTCGCCGATGCGAACGTGGGCGGCCGCTACTCCGCGCTGACCGCGTTCGGGCTGGTCCCGTCCGCGCTGGCCGGCGTCGAGGTGGCCGAACTGCTCGACGAGGCCGACGCGCTGGCGCGGTCGCTGGGCGGGGACCGCGACAACCCGGGCCTGGCGCTCGGCGCGGCCCTCGGGGCGGCGGCCACCATGGGCCGGGACAAGGTCGCCCTGGTCTCCGACGGCACCGGCATCGAGGGCCTCGGCGACTGGGCCGAGCAGCTGATCGCCGAGTCCACCGGCAAGGCCGGGGTCGGCATCCTGCCGGTCGTCGTCGAGTCGCCGCAGAGCCCCGGCGCCGCCGGCGACGACGTGCTCACCGTGACCTACGGCGGCGCGCTGCCCGCCGGCGCCGTCCCCGGCGGCGGCGTCGACGCCGACGTGGCGGTCAACGGCCCGCTCGGCGCACAGTTCCTGGCCTGGGAGTACGCCACCGCGATCGCCGGCGTGGTGCTCGGCATCGACCCGTTCAACCAGCCCAACGTCACCGAGTCCAAGGAGAACACCAACCGCATCCTCGCCTCGGGTCCGCCGGCGGAGACGCCGTCGTTCACCGAGGGCGCGATCGAGGTGTACGCGCCGCAGGGCGCCCCGGGCGACCTGGCCGGCGTGCTCCGTCAGCTGGTCGACGGGGCGGGCGACGACGGCTACCTCGCGGTGATGGCGTACCTCGACCGGTTCGCCGACGCCGACGCGGCCCGGCTGCGGCCGCTGCTGGCCGCTGCCGCCGGGCGGCCGGTCACCTTCGGTTGGGGGCCGCGGTTCCTGCACTCGACCGGCCAGTACCACAAGGGCGGTCCGCAGGTCGGCAGCTACCTCCAGCTCACCGGCGCGGTCGTCGACGACCTGCCGGTGCCGGGCCGGCCGTACACCTTCGGGGAGTTGCAGGCGGCGCAGGCCGCCGGCGACCGGCAGGCCCTGGCCGAGCGGAAGCGCCCGCTGGTGCGGCTGCACCTGACCGACCGGTCGGCGGGCGTGGCCCAGCTGCTCGATGCGGTCGAGGCGCTGCGGGCGTGACGATGAGGACCATGGACGACGCGGAGCGAGGAGGCGGCGTGAACCCGCTGCGCGACCCGCAGGACCGCCGGCTGCCGAGGATCCCGGAGTCGTGCGCTCTGGTGATCTTCGGCGTCACCGGTGACCTGGCCCGCAAGAAGCTCCTGCCCGCCGTGTACGACCTGGCGAACCGGGGGCTGCTGCCCCCGGGCTTCGCCGTGCTCGGCTTCGCCCGCCGGGACTGGGGCGACGGGGACTTCGAGTCGCTCGCCCACGAGGCGGCCAAGAAGCACGCCCGCACCCCCTGGCGGGAGGAGGTGTGGGCGCGGCTGGCGGGCAACATCAAGTTCGTCGGCGGCTCGTTCGACGACGACGACGCGTTCGACCACCTCTCGGAGATGCTGGACGAGCTGCGCCAGACGCACGGCATCCCGGGCAACGCCGCCTTCTACTTCTCCATCCCCCCGGCGGCGTTCCCCGTGGTCCTCAAGCAGCTGGCGCGCACCGGGATGGCCGACAACGCCAAGTCCGGCGGCTGGCGCCGGGTGGTGGTGGAGAAGCCCTTCGGGCACGACCTGCCCTCGGCGAAGGCGCTCAACGACCTGGTCGACGACGTCTTCACCCGCAAGGACGTCTTCCGCATCGACCACTACCTGGGCAAGGAGACCGTCCAGAACATCCTCGCCCTGCGGTTTGCCAACAACCTGTTCGAGCCGCTGTGGAACTCCAAGTACGTCGACTCGGTGCAGATCACCATGGCCGAGGACGTCGGCATCGGCACCCGCGCCGGCTTCTACGACTCGGCCGGCGCGGCCCGCGACGTGCTCCAGAACCACCTGCTCCAGCTGCTGGCGCTGGTGGCGATGGAGGAGCCGACGAGCTTCGACGCCGACGAGATCCGCACGGAGAAGCTCAAGGTGCTCCGGGCGATCACCCTGCCGAAGGACGTTGCCGAGGGCACCGTGCGCGGCCAGTACCTGCCCGGCTGGGTGGGCGGCGAGCGGGCCGTCGGGTACCTGGAGGAGGAGGGCGTCCCGGCGGACTCGACCACGGAGACCTACGTGGCCGTCCGGCTCGGCATCCAGAACCGCCGCTGGGCGGAGGTGCCGTTCTACATCCGGGCCGGCAAGCGGCTGCCGCGCCGCGTCACCGAGGTCGCCATCATGTTCAAGAGGGCGCCGCACCTGCCGTTCAACGAAGCCGACATGGAGTCGCTGGGCAACAACCAGCTCGTGATCCGGGTGCAGCCGGACGAGGGCGTCGTGCTCAAGTTCGGCTCCAAGGTGCCCGGCACCACGATGGAGGTCCGCGACATCGCGATGGACTTCCAGTACGGCGAGGCGTTCACCGAGTCCAGCCCCGAGGCGTACGAACGGCTCGTGCTGGACGTGCTGATCGGTGACCGCACCCTCTTCCCGGACGCCGCCGAGGTCGAGCAGAGCTGGCAGGTGGTGGACCCGCTGGAGCACGCGTGGGCGGGCACCAAGCCGGAGCCCTACCGCGCCGGCGAGTGGGGCCCCCGGGCCGCCGACGAGATGCTGGCCCGCGAGGGCCGGGCGTGGCGGCGGGCGTGAGCGCGAGGAGTGAGCCGGTTCTGCGAGCCCCGCAGTCGCGAACGAAGGCAGGTGGCGTGAGCAGGCGCAGCGAGCAAACCAGGAGGCTCCATTGATCGGCCTGTGGGACACCACCGGCAACGAGGTGGTCAAGGCGCTGGCCGCCGAGCGGCGCAGCGCCGGTGGGGTGGCCAGCGGCATGGCGCTGACCCTCATCGTGGTGGTGGACGAGAAGCGGGTCCGCGAGGCGGAGGCGGCGGCGACCATAGCGGCCGCCGCCCACCCCTGCCGGCTGGTGGTGGTGGTCCGCACCGACGTGGAGCGCGAGCGCAACCGGCTGGACGCGGAGATCGTCGTCGGCGGCCGGCTCGGCCCGTGCGAGGCGGTGGTCACCCGGATGTACGGGCGGCTCGCCCTGCACGCCGAGTCGGTGGTGATGCCGTTGCTGGTGCCGGACGTGCCGGTGGTGACGTGGTGGCACGGCGAGCCACCGGCCGAGATCGCCACGGACTTCCTCGGCGTGGTGGCCGACCGGCGGATCACCGACTCCGCGCAGGCCGCCGACCCGATCGAGGCGCTGCACCAGCGGGCCCGGGACTACGCGCCCGGCGACACCGACCTGGCGTGGACCCGGATCACCCCGTGGCGCACGCTCGTGGCGGGGGCGTTCGACACCACCCAGGCCAGGGTGACCGAGGCGACCGTGGTGGCCCCGTCCACCGACCCGACCGCCGCGCTGATGCAGGGCTGGCTGGCCGCACGGCTCGGCATCGAGCCGGTGTGGGAGCCCAGCGACGCGTCCCCCCGGATGCGGGAGGTGCAGCTGCGCTGCGCCAACGGCGACACGCTGACACTGACCCGGGACGACAGCGTGGCGACGTTCCGGCGTACCGGCCAGGAGGACCGCCAGCTGCCGCTCGTCCGCCGGCCCCTCGGCGACGAACTGGCCGAGGAACTGCGCCGGCTCGACGCCGACCAGGTGTACGCGGAGGCGCTGGGCACGGCGGCCGGGCTGACCGACCTCGACCAGCGCCCGCCGCAGCGGGTGCACGTCTGGAAGGACCCGGCCACGGCCCAGCGGGCCGAGGCGGGGGTCACCGCGCACGCGGGAACGAGCGCCGAGCACTGAGCGCCCGACTGCCGGGGGCATCACGGAAGACCGACCGCGTGACGGCCGGAGAAACGAAGGCACACAGATGAGTGAGGCGAGTGTCGCCGTCCACGCCGACGCCGACCTGCTGGCCCAGGCGGTGGCCGCCCGGTTGGTGGTCAAGCTGCTCGACGCGCAGGCCGAGCGGGGCCAGGCGTCGGTGGTGCTGACCGGCGGGCGGATCGCCGCCGCGGTGCACCGGGCGGTGGCGGCGTTGCCGGCCCGCGACGCCGTGGACTGGTCCCGGGTGGACGTGTGGTGGGGCGACGAGCGGTTCCTGCCCGCCGGCGACCCCGAGCGCAACGAGACCCAGGCCCGCGCGACGCTGCTGGACGCGGTGCCGCTGGACCCGGCCCGGGTCCACCCGATGCCGGCGTCCGACGGCCCGACCGGGCCCGACCCGGAGGAGGCGGCGGCACGGTACGCCGAGGAACTGGCCCGCGCGGCGCGTCCGGGACACGCCGCGCTCCCCCACTTCGACGTGCTGATGCTGGGCGTCGGCGAGGACGGGCACGTCGCCTCGGTCTTCCCCGAGCACCCGGTGCACCACGACAGCCGGCCGGTCAGCGCGGTGCGGGGCAGCCCGAAACCCCCGCCGGTGCGGACCACTTTGACCCTCCCGGCCATCAACACGGCCGAGGAGGTCTGGCTGGTGGCCAGCGGGGCCGACAAGGCACAGGCGGTCGGCATGGCGCTGGCCGGGGCCGGGCCGGTGCAACTGCCGGCGGCCGGCGTGCAGGGCACGGGCCGGACCCTCTGGCTGCTGGACCGGGCGGCGGCGGCCGACGTGCCGGCCCGCCTGCGCAGCCTGCGCTGACGGTGAGAGAGGGCCCCCTGCCGACGCCTGGCGTCGACGGGGGGCCCTCACCCGTCGTGGACGGGACGCCGCCTAGCTGACGGGACGGCCACGGCGGCGGCGCAGGTCGGCGAGGGCCTCGGCCAGGATGGCCGCCCCCTCCTCCGCGGTGCGCCGCTCCTTCACGTACGCCAGGTGGGTCTTGTAGGGCTCGGGCCGGGCGCGGCCCGGCGGGTTCTGCGCGTCCCGGCCGGCGGGGAGGCCGCACCGCGGGCAGTCCCACACCTCCGGCGCCTCGACCTCGGCGGCGAGCCGGATCTGGGTGTGGTGGTCGTTGCGGCACCAGTAGGCCACCGTCCGGCACGGGGCCGGCTGGTGGCGCTCGGCGCGGTGGTCGGGCGCGGATCCGACCCGGGTGCCCCGGATGACGTTGCCAATGGGCACGGCTGCTCGCTCCTGTCGTCGGAGGGGAACCGCCGCGGAGAGGGCGGCGGGCGACGCGGTGCAGCGGATGAAACGAACTGCGCGCGGCCCGTCGGTGACGGGCCGCGCGCAGATTGTACTCGGCGGGCTCAGACGGTGCCGCTGGCCATCTGGAGGCGGAGCCAGAGCCCCAGCCCGACGATGCAGGCGAACCAGACGATGCCCACCAGGACGGTGTAGCGGTCCAGGTTCTTCTCCGCCACCGAGGAACCGGCGAGGCTGGAGCTGACGCCACCGCCGAACATGCTCGACAACCCGCCGCCCTTACCGCGGTGCAGCAGGATCAGCATCGTCAGCAGGATGCTCGTGATGACCAGCAACACGATCAACGTGTATGCGAACCAGATCGGCATGGCTGGGGTCAGTCCTCTCGTTACGATCCTCGCCCGGGCAGATCGGGCACGGTGGCACCGACCGACGGACGGGCGGAGTCAAGGATAGCGAGCGATCAGCGGGAGATGTGCTCCGGGAACCGGCAGATCTTCGCGAACTCCTCGGCGTCCAGGCTCGCGCCGCCCACGAGCGCCCCGTCGACGTCCGGCTGGGCCATGATCGCCGCGACGTTCGAGGACTTGACCGATCCGCCGTAGAGGACCCGGACCTTGTCGGCGGTGTCCCGACCGAAGGACTCGGCCAGGCGCTGACGGACCGCGCCGCACACCTCCTGGGCGTCCTCCGGGGTGGCCGTCTTGCCCGTGCCGATCGCCCAGACCGGCTCGTACGCCACCACGACCTTCTCCACCTGCTCGGCGGTGAGCCCCTTCAGGGCGCCGTCGAGCTGGTCGCTGCAGTGCGCCACGTGGGTGCCCTTGTCCCGGACGTCGAGCCCCTCCCCCACGCAGAGGATCGGGGTGAGCCCGTGGGTCAGCGCGGCCTGCACCTTGGCGTTGACGATCGCGTCGTCCTCGTGGTGGTAGGCGCGCCGCTCCGAGTGCCCGATCACCACGTAGGTGCAGCCCAGCTTCGCCAGCATCGGGCCGGAGATGTCCCCGGTGTAGGCCCCCGACGCGTGCGGCGAGAGGTCCTGCGCGCCGTAGCCGATGAGCAGCTTGTCGCCGTCGACGGCGGTCTGCACCGTACGCAGGTCGGTGAACGGCGGCAGGACCACCGTCTCGACGTCGGTGAGCTGCTTCTCGGTGAGGCTGGCCGCCAGCCTCTGCACCAGCAGGTTGGCCTCGAGGTGGTTGCAGTTCATCTTCCAGTTGCCGGCCATCAGGGGCCGGCGGGTGACGCTCGCCATCAGTTCTCCAGGGCCGCGATGCCGGGGAGGGTCTTGCCCTCCAGGTATTCCAGGGAGGCGCCACCGCCGGTGGAGATGTGCCCGAAGGACGACTCGTCCAGCCCGAGCGCCCGTACGGCGGCGGCGGAGTCACCGCCACCGACGACGGTGAACGCGTCGGTCTTCGCGATCGTCTCGGCGATCCCGCGGGTGCCGTGGGCGAACGCCGGCATCTCGAACACGCCCATCGGGCCGTTCCAGAAGATCGTCCGCGCGCCCTTGAGGGCGGCGGCGAACCCGGCGACCGTCTCCGGCCCGATGTCGAGCCCGACCCGCTTGCTGGGGATGCCGTCGGCCGGCACGGTGTCGTGCGCGGCGTCCGGGGCGAACGCGTCCGCGGCCACCACATCGACTGGGAGCATGATCTTGCCCTCGGAGCGCTCCAGCAGGTTGCGGCAGGTCTCGACCATCTCCTCCTCCAGCAGCGAGGAGCCCACCTCGTGGCCCTGCGCCTTGAGGAAGGTGAAGCACATCCCGCCGCCGATGAGCAGCCGGTCGACCGTCGGCAGCAGCGCCTCGATCACCGCCAGCTTGTCGGAGACCTTCGAGCCGCCGAGCACCACCACGTACGGGCGCTGCGGCTCACCGGTCAGCCGGGACAGGACCTCCACCTCGCGCAGCACCAGCCGGCCCGCGACGTGCGGCAGCCGGGCCGGCACGTCGTGGACGCTGGCGTGCTTGCGGTGCACCGCGCCGAACGCGTCGTCGACGTAGGCGTCGCCGAACGCGGCGAGCTGGTCGGCGAAGGCGCCCCGCTCGGCGTCGTCCTTGCTGGTCTCACCGGAGTTGAAGCGCAGGTTCTCCAGCAGCGCGACCTCGCCGTCGGCGAGCGCGTCCACCGTGGAACGGGCCGACTCGCCGACGGTGTCGGTGGCGAAGTGCACGGGCGCGCCGAGCAGCTCGCCGAGGCGCCCGGCGACCGGGCGCAGGCTGAACTGCGGGTCCGGGGCGCCCTTCGGGCGACCCAGGTGCGAGCAGACGACCACCTTGGCGCCGGCTCCGGTGAGCGCGCTCAGGGTGGGCAGCACGGCGCGGATGCGGCCGTCGTCCGTGATGTCACCGGACTGCTTGTCGAGCGGGACGTTCAGGTCGGCGCGCACCAGCACGCGCCGACCCGACACCCCCTCGGCGAGCAGGTCGTCGAGGGTACGGATGCTCACTTAGGCCAGCCCTCCGTTCGTGACCGACGGCGCGCTCACAGGGACTGGCCGACCAGCTTGACCAGGTCGACCAGGCGGTTCGAGTAGCCCCACTCGTTGTCGTACCAGCCGACGACCTTGACCTGGTTGCCGACGACCTTGGTCAGCGGCGCGTCGAAGATGCACGACGCCGGGTCGGTGACGATGTCCGAGGAGACGATCGGGTCCTCGTTGTAGACCAGGATGCCCTTGAGCGGGCCGTCGGCGGCGGCCTTCAGCGCGGCGTTGACCTCGTCCACCGTGGTCTCACGGTTGACGTCGACGGTGAGGTCGGTGGCCGAGCCGGTCGGGATCGGCACCCGCAGCGCGTAGCCGTCCAGCTTGCCCTTCAGCTCCGGCAGCACCAGGCCGATCGCCTTCGCCGCGCCGGTCGAGGTCGGCACGATGTTCAGCGCGGCGGCGCGGGCCCGACGCAGGTCCTTGTGCGGCGCGTCCTGCAGGTTCTGGTCCTGCGTGTACGCGTGGATCGTCGTCATCAGGCCGTGCTGGATGCCGAACGTGTCGTGCAGGACCTTCGCCATCGGCGCGAGGCAGTTGGTGGTGCAGGAGGCGTTCGAGATGATGGTGTGCTTGGCCGGGTCGTACTGGTCGTGGTTCACGCCCATGACGACCGTGACGTCCTCGTTCTTCGCCGGGGCGGAGATGATGACCTTCTTGGCCCCGCCGTCGACGTGCGCCTTCGCCTTGGTGGCGTCGGTGAAGAAGCCGGTGGACTCGATGACCACGTCCGCGCCGACCTCGCCCCACGGCAGCTTCGCCGGGTCCTTCTCGGCGAACGCCTTGATGGTCTTGCCGCCCACGGTGATCTCGTCGGCGGTGGCCTTCACCTCGTGCGGCAGGCGGCCCAGGATGCTGTCGTACTTGAGCAGGTGGGCGAGCGTCGCGTTGTCGGTCAGGTCGTTGACCGCCACGACCTCGATGTCAGCGCCGGACGCCAGCACTGCCCGGAAGAAGTTGCGGCCGATCCGGCCGAAGCCGTTGATGCCAACCCGGATGGTCACAGGTCCCATCTCCTTGCGTTCTGGTCCGCCGGCATAAGACCCGGGCCGGCGGAGGTGTGTGCGCCGACCGTTGGAGCCGGCCGTTGACGATTCATCTCGGCCACCCCGCCGCGGTCTCGAAGGACCTGACCGCCCGAGGCGGTGTGCACGGCGAGGAGTGCCTGTGCCGGCCCCCTTGCCGTACGCAGCGACCTTATCCGAGCGTGCGGCGCAGTGCAGCGCCGGGTGGTGATCCCACCGGCACCGCCGACCCGCACCGTCCTATCAGACCACGAGCATGTCGGGCGTGACGGCCGCTTCCGTATCCGGGATGCCCAGGTCCCGGGCCCGCTTGTCGGCCAGCGCCAGCAACCGGCGGATCCGGCCGGCGATCGCGTCCTTGGTCAACGGCGGATCCGCCAGCGCGCCCAGCTCCTCCAGCGAGGCCTGCCGGTGCTCCAGGCGCAGCCGGCCGGCCGAGGTGAGGTGGTTGGGCGCGTCGTCGGCGAGGATCTCCAGCGCCCGGGTCACCCGGGCCGCCGCGGCGACCGCGGCCCGCGCCGAGCGGCGCAGGTTGGCGTCGTCGAAGTTCGCCAGCCGGTTCGCCGTGGCCCGCACCTCGCGGCGCACCCGGCGCTCCTCCCAGGCCAGCACGCTGGAGTGGGCGCCGATGCGGGTGAGCAGCGCGGCGATCGCGTCGCCGTCCTTGACGACCACCCGGTCCACGCCGCGCACCTCGCGGTTCTTCGCGGTGATGCCGATGCGGCGGGCCGCACCCACCAGGGCCAGCGCGGACTCCGGGCCGGGGCAGGTGATCTCCAGCGCGCTGGAGCGGCCCGGCTCGGTCAGCGAGCCGTGCGCCATGAACGCGCCGCGCCAGGCCGACACGGCGCAGCAGACGTTCGCGGCGACGACGTGCGGCGGCAGGCCCCGCACCGGGCGTCCCCGGACGTCGAGCAGCCCGGTCTGCCGCGCCAGCGCCTCGCCGTCCTTGACCACCCGGACGATGAAGTGGCTGCCCTTGCGCAGGCCACCGGACGCGAGCACGTGGATCTCGCTCGGATAGCCGTAGACCTCGGCGATCTCCCGCCGCAGCCGTCGGGCCACCGCCCCGGTGTCGAGTTCGGCCTCCACCACGACCCGACCGGAGACGATGTGCAGCCCGCCGGCGAAGCGCAGCAGCGCCGCCATCTCCGCCCGCCGGCAGCAGGGCTTGGGCACGTCGACCCGACTCAGCTCGTCCTTGACCGCAGCCGTCATCGCCATTGTGCGTCCCCTCACGGACCTGTTCCGGCGTGTCGCCGGAGATTACGTACGTGCCTAACGATCGGCGCCCAGGACAGGCACCAGTGCGGCGCCCAGGGCGGCCGGATCATGACGGGGAGTGCCGTCGGTGACCGCGACGGGAGCGAGGACCAGGCGGGCACCCAGCGATTCTGCCGCACGTTCGACCGGTTCGGGGTCACCCGCCGCCTTGGAATCGGCGACCACACGGTCGATCCTCAGCTCCGGCAGGTACCAGCGCAGCGCGGCCAGGTGGTCGGCCTGGGAGAGCCCGGAGGTCTCCTTCTCGGCGGCGAGGTTCAGCGTGACGAGCCGCCGCGCCGGGCTGGCGACGATCGCGGCGGCGAGCTGCGGCACCAGCAGGTGCGGCAGCACGCTCGTGTACCAACTGCCCGGCCCGAAGATCAGCCAGTCGGCCGCGCCGATCGCGGCGACCGCCTGCGGACAGGCCTCCGGCGCAGCCGGGGTGAGCCGCAACGACTCCACCCGGCCGGTGGTCACCGCGACCTGGTGCTGGCCCGTGACCGTACGCACCTCGTCCGGTCGGCGCGGGTCGGCGCCGCGCACCCGCGCCTCGATCCCCACCGGCTCGCACGACATCGGCAGCACCCGGCCCACCGCGCCGAGCATCGCGCCGGCGTGCTCCAGCGCGGCCACCGGGTCGCCCAGCAGCTCCATCAGCCCGCAGAGCACCAGGTTGCCCACCGCGTGCCCGGCCAGCCCGTCGACCCGCCCGGCAGCGCCGGCACCCGCCCGCCCACCGGCCGCCGCTGCGGCGACCCCGGCCGGCTCCGGGCCGGAGGCGGCACCGTCGCCGCCGGAGACGGCAGAGCGGTGCTGCTCCGGTCCGTCGCCGGCGGGCGCCGGAGCGCCGACGCGCGGCGCCGGCACCTCGGCGAAACGGTGCTGGAAGAGCCCGGCACTGCGCCGCGTGGCGGGGTGGTCGCCCGCCAGCGCGACCAGCGCCTGCCGCAGGTCGCCCGGGGGCAGGCCGCCCCGCTCGGCGCGCAGCCGGCCGCTGGAGCCGCCGTCGTCGCCGACGGTGACCACCGCCGTGATGTCGAGGTCCAGCTCGGGGGCGCAGCGGCGCAGGGCACGCAGCGAGGCGGACAGGCCGTGCCCGCCGCCGAAGGCGACCACCCGCGTCGCCGTCACTCGCGCCCCAGGTCGCGGTGCTGGGCGTTGGCGGCCAGGCCGGAGTGGCGCAGCCGGGCCGCCAGCTCCTCGGCGATGGCCACGCTGCGGTGCTTGCCGCCGGTGCAGCCGACCGCCACGGTCAGGTAGCGCTTGCCCTCCCGCTCGAAGCCGACGGTGGTGGCGTTGACCAGGTCGGCGTACGACCCGACGAAGGCGTCCGCGCCCTCCTGCCCCAGCACGTACGAGCTGACCGCCTCGTCGCGGCCGGTGTGCTCGCGCAGCTCCGGCACCCAGTACGGATTCGGCAGGAACCGGGCGTCGAGCACGAAGTCGGCGTCCGGCGGCAGGCCGTACTTGAAGCCGAAGGAGAGCACGGTGACGCGCAGCCGGCGGGCGTCCTCGCCGCCGAAGAGCTCCTCGACGCGGCGGCGCAGCTGGTTGACGTTCAGGTGGCTGGTGTCGATGATCACGTCGGCCTGGTCGCGGGCCTCCTCCAGCAGGCCGCGCTCGACCGCGATGCCGTCGGCGAGCCGCCCGTCGCCCTGCAACGGGTGCGAGCGCCGGACGCTCTCGAACCGCCGGATCAGCACCTCGTCGTCGGCGTCGACGAAGACCACCCGGGGCGAGAAGCCACGCTCCTTCAGCTCCCGGATCGCCCCCGCCAGGTCGGTGGAGAAGGCGCGCGAGCGCACGTCCAGCACCATCGCCGTGCGCCGGGCCGCCCCGCCCGCCTTGAACGCCAGCTCGGCCATGTCGAGCATGAGCGCCTGGGGCAGGTTGTCCACCACGTAGAAACCGACGTTCTCCAGCGCCCGGGCCACCGTGCTGCGGCCACCGCCGGAGAGGCCGGTGACCACCACCAGGGTGGTGTCCGACTCCGTCGGTGTCGGGTCCTGGCCGACCCGCGCCTCGGGCGTCCGCGCCTCGTTCACTGCCTGCTCCCCACGGGTGGCGCGGTCGGGTGACCGCGACTGGTCGGTCTGCGACTCTATCTCTCCTGACGCGGATCGACCGCCAAGGCCACGGTCCGCTGGCGGAGCATGGCCCGGCGTACCGGTCGGGTGCCCCGGCGGCGCGGGGGTGCCGGATCGACAACGCGCAGGCGTGCGGGGCGGCGCCGCGTGCGGGCAGCGCGGCCGGGCGTCGGCGGACTCGGCTGGCGGCCGGGGACGGGCCGGGCGACGGGTGACGCCGCCGGGCCGGGCGCGTCCCGCCCGCTGTCGGGGAGGGTTCGTAGAATTCCCGGATGGCTTCCCCCACCGACCTGCGCTCCTCCGACGCCCTGGAGGTGCTGCGCCGGGTGTTCGGCTACGACACCTTCCGCGGCTTCCAGCAGGAGGTGATCGACCACGTGGTGGCCGGCGGCGACGCGCTGGTCCTGATGCCCACCGGCGGCGGCAAGTCGCTGTGCTACCAGATCCCGGCCCTGGTCCGCGACGGCGTGGCGGTGGTGGTCTCCCCGCTGATCGCGCTGATGCAGGACCAGGTCGACGCGCTGACGGCGGTCGGCGTCCGGGCGGGGTTCCTCAACTCGACCCAGGATCTCGACGCCCGCCGCGTGGTGGAGCGGGCGTTCGTCGGCGGCGAGCTCGACCTGCTCTACCTCGCCCCGGAGGCGCTGGGCACCCGCGGCGTGCAGCAGCTGCTCGACCGGGGCCGGATCGCCCTGTTCGCCATCGACGAGGCGCACTGCGTGTCGCAGTGGGGCCACGACTTCCGCCCCGACTACCTCGCCCTGTCGATGCTGCACGAGCGCTGGCCCGACGTGCCCCGCATCGCGCTCACCGCCACCGCGACCAGCGCGACCCGCGACGAGATCGCCACCCGGCTCAAGCTCACCGACGCGCGGCACTTCGTGGCCAGCTTCGACCGGCCCAACATCCAGTACCGGATCGTGCCCAAGCGCGAGCCGCGCAAGCAGCTGCTGAGCCTGCTGCGCGACGAGCATCCCGGCGACGCCGGCATCGTCTACTGCCTGTCGCGCGCCTCGGTGGAGAAGACGGCCGAGTTCCTCACCGCCAACGGCGTCGCCGCGCTGCCCTACCACGCCGGCCTCGACGCGGCGACCCGCGCCCGCAACCAGCAGCGCTTCCTGCGCGAGGACGGCCTGGTGATGGTGGCGACCATCGCCTTCGGCATGGGCATCGACAAGCCCGACGTCCGCTTCGTCGCCCACCTCGACCTGCCCAAGTCGGTCGAGGGCTACTACCAGGAGACCGGCCGCGCCGGCCGCGACGGGCTGCCGTCGACCGCCTGGCTGGCGTACGGGCTCCAGGACGTGGTGCAGCAGCGCAAGATGATCGAGACCTCCGACGGCGACCTCGCCCACCGGCGCAACCTCGCCGCCCACCTCGACGCGATGCTCGCCCTCTGCGAGACGGTCCGCTGCCGGCGCGGCCAGTTGCTCGACTACTTCGGCGAGAAGGCCACCGCCGCGTGCGGCAACTGCGACACCTGCCTCAGCCCGCCGGAGTCCTGGGACGGCACCGTCGCGGCGCAGAAGCTGCTCTCCACGGTCTTCCGGCTCGACCGGGAACGCAACCAGCGCTTCGGCGCGGGGCACTGCGTCGACATCCTGCTCGGCCGCACGACCGACAAGGTCACCCAGTACGGCCACGACTCGCTGACCGTCTTCGGCATCGGCGGCGAGCTGCGCGAGGCCGAGTGGCGCGGTGTGGTGCGGCAACTGCTCGCCGAGGGGCTGCTGGCCGTCGAGGGCGACTACGGCACGCTGGCTCTCACCGAGGCCAGCGCGGAGGTGCTGGGCCGCCGCCGCACGGTGATGATGCGCCGCGAGCCGGAGAAGGTCGCCTCGACCCGGTCGGCCAAGCCGCGCGGGGCGGCCACCGTCGTCGCCGAGCTGTCCCCGACCGCCGCCGGGGTCTTCGAGCGGCTGCGCGCGTGGCGGGGGGCCACCGCCAAGGAGCAGGGCGTCCCGGCCTACGTGATCTTCCACGACGCCACGCTGCGGCAGATCGCCACCGACGCGCCCACGTCGCTGGCCGAGCTGTCGGCGGTCAGCGGCGTCGGCGAGAACAAGCTCGCGAAGTACGGCGAGCAGATCCTGGCCGTCCTGGCCGAGTGACGGCCGGCCGCGCCACCCGGCCACGCGTCGGCGCGCGAGCCGGCGCGCCGGCGAGGGCGGCGCGGTCAGTCCGCCGCCGGGGCCTTCGCCTCGCCGCCCAGCGCGGCGAGGATCGCCTCGGCGGTGCGTCGGCCCACGCCGGGCACCTCGGTGATCTCCTCCACGGTGGCCGCCGAGAGCCGCTTGAGTGAGCCGAAGTGCCGCAGCAGCGCCTTGCGCCGCACCTCCCCCAGGCCGGGCACCCTGTCCAGCGCCGACTCGGTCATCCGCTTGGAGCGCCGCTGCCGGTGGAAGGTGATGGCGAAGCGGTGCGCCTCGTCGCGCACCCGTTGCAGCAGGTAGAGCCCCTCCGAGGTGCGCGGCAGGATGACCGGGAACTCGTCGTCGGGCAGCCAGACCTCCTCCAGCCGCTTGGCCAGGCCGCACAGCGCCACGTCGTCGACGCCCAGCTCCGCCAGGGCCTGGGCCGCCGCCGCGACCTGCGGCGCACCGCCGTCGACCACCACCAGCTGCGGCGGGTACGCGAACTTGCGCGGGCGCCCGGTGGTCGGGTCGATCAGGGCGCCGACCCGGGGCTCGTCGGGCTCGGCCTGCCCACCCGGTGCGGCGGGGTCGTCGGCCGGCTCGACGCCCGCCTCGCCGGTCTCGGCGCGGGCGTCGAGGTAGCGGGCGAAGCGGCGACGCAGCACCTCGGACATCGCGGAGAGGTCGTCGGTGGCGCCACGGATGATGAAGCGCCGGTATTCGCTCTTGCGGGGCAGCCCGTCCTCGAAGACGACCATGCTCGCCACCACGTCGGTGCCCTGCATCTGGGAGATGTCGAAACACTCGATGCGCAGCGGCGAGGTGCGCATGTCGAGCGCCTCGCTGATCTCGTCGAGCGCCTTGCTCCGGGTGGTCAGGTCGCCGGCCCGGCGCAGCCGGTGCCGGGCGAGGGCGTCCTTGGCGTTGCGCTCGACCGTCTCCAGCAGGGAGCGCTTGTCGCCGCGCTGCGGCACCCGCAGGCTCACCCGGCTGCCCCGGTGACCGGAGAGCCAGTCGGCCAGCGCGTCGGCGTCGGCGGGCAGTGCCGGCACGAGCAGCTCGCGGGGCACGTCGGCCTCGCCCTGCTCGCCGCCGTAGACCTGGGTGCAGAAGTGGTGCACCAGGTCGCCCGTGCTCAACTCCTCGGTCTTCTCCACCACCCAGCCGCGCTGGCCACGGACCCGGCCGTCGCGGACGTGGAAGACCTGGACGGCCGCTTCGAGGGGGTCGTCGGCGAACGCGACCACGTCGGCGTCGGTGCCGTCGCCGAGCACGACGGTCTGCTTCTCCATCGCCCGACGCAGCGCGGCCACGTCGTCGCGCAGCCGCGCCGCCCGCTCGAACTCCAGCTGCTCGCTGGCCTCGGTCATCTCCCGTTCCAGCCGGCGCACCATCGTGTCGGTGCGGCCGCCCATGAAGTCGCAGAAACCGTCGACGATCTCCCGGTGCCGCTCGGGCGTGACGCTGCCGACGCAGGGGGCCGAACACTTGCCGATGTAGCCCAGCAGGCAGGGGCGGCCGACCTGGCCGGCCCGCTTGAAGACCCCGGCCGAGCAGGTGCGCGCCGGGAAGACCCGCAGCAGCAGGTCGAGCGTCTCGCGGATCGCCCAGGCGTGCGAGTAGGGCCCGAAGTAGCGCACCCCCTTGCGCTTGGCGCCCCGCATCACCTGCAACCGGGGGAACTCCTCGTCGAGGGTCACGGCGAGGTAGGGGTAGGACTTGTCGTCGCGGTAGCGGACGTTGAAGCGCGGGTCGTACTGCTTGATCCAGGTGTATTCGAGCTGGAGCGCCTCGACCTCGGTGCCGACGGTGACCCAGTCGACCGACTCGGCGGTGGTGACCATCTGCTGGGTGCGCTGGTGCAGGCCCCACAGGTCGGCGAAGTAGGAGTTGAGCCGGCTGCGCAGGTTCTTCGCCTTGCCGACGTAGATCACCCGGCCGGTGCCGTCGCGGAACCGGTAGACCCCCGGTGACTCCGGGATGGTGCCGGGGGCGGGACGGTAGGTCGAGGGGTCAGCCACGGCAGCAAGCCTAGTCCGCGCCCCCGACAGCCCCCGGAACGCGCGTCCCCGCCCCCGGCCGCACGCGGCCCCGCCCGCCCGGGTTATGCCGGTGCCGCCGGAAGCGCTCCCGGCTAGCATCCGCCCCTGGCGGACCGGGCGACGGGAGGGGAGCACGGGGACATGGGCGCACACCCCGCGGGACGCAGCCGAGGGGGTGCCGTCCTCGTGGCGGCGCTGACCGTCGACTCGGTTGGCAACGGGCTGTTCCTGCCCCTGTCGCTGGTCTACTTCCTGCGGCTGACCGACGTGCCCCTGGCGCTGCTCGGGGTGCTGCTCAGCGCGGCGACGGTGCTCACCCTGCCGGTGCCGCTGTGGGCGGGAGCGCTGGCGGACCGGCTGGGGGCGCTGCCGGTGGTCGTCGCCTCCCAGCTGCTCCAGGCGGTCGGCTACCTGGCGTACGCCTGGGTGCGGGGGCCGGTCGGCGTCTTCGTGGCGGCGGCGCTGGTCGCGGTCGGCGTGCGGTTCTTCTGGTCCACCGTCTTCACGGCGGTCGCCGACTACGCCGACGGCAGCCCGGGCGGCTGGACCCGGGACACCTGGTACGCGATCAGCAACGGCGCCCGTACCGCCGGGCTGGCGGTGGGGGGCCTGACCACCGGGGTGGTGGTGGCCGACGGGCGGGCGGGCACCTACCGCGCGGTGGCGTACGCGGCGGCGGCCTGCTTCGCCCTCGCCGCGGTGCTCATCGCCGCGTGCGTGCGGATCCCGCCGCCCGCCGTCCGCCCGGCGGGCTCCGGCCGGGGCGGGTACGCGACGCTGCTCCGGGACCGCCCGTACCTCGCCCTCATCGGCCTGAACACCGTCTTCGCGCTGAGCAGCATGATGCTCGGCCTGGCCCTGCCCACGGTGATGCTCACGGACCTGCGCGGCCCCGCCTGGCTGACCTCGGGCATCCTGGCCGGCAACGCGTTCCTCGTCGCCCTGCTCTCCGCGCCCGTCGGCGCCCGCCTGCCGCACCACCGCCGCACCCGCGTGATCGCGCTGACGGCGGTCCTCTGGACGGCCTGGGGCCTCGCCATGGCCACCCTCGGCCCGGGGCGTCTCGGCGTGGTGGCCGCGCTGCTGATCGCGGCGACGCTGCTGTTCACCGTCGCGGAACTGGTGCACGCGCCGGCCTCCGCCGCGCTGGCCGCGGCCGCCGCACCGGTCGCCGCCCGGGGCCGCTACCTGGCGGCCTTCCAGTACTCCTTCGCCATCGCCTCGATGCTCGCGCCGGCCTTCTTCGGCACCCTGTACGAGGTCGACACCGCCGCGCCCTGGCTGGCGCTGGCGCTGCTCAACGCCCTCGGCGTCGCCGGTGTCCTGCTGCTGGAACGGGGCCTGCCGCCGGCCGCCCTGCGGGAGCCGCCGGCGGCGGACCAGCGGCCGAGGAGCGGCGCGGGCGCCACGGCGCGGTGAGCGAGGCCGGCGGCCGG
>NZ_JBFABA010000033.1:0-63596 GCF_040640115.1 Micromonospora sp. NPDC023644
GCGCCGGGCGCCCGGTCGCCGTCCCGGAGGCGCAGGCCAGCCCCGCCCGGCCCGCCGCGCCGCTGAGCCCGCTGCGGCGGTGGCTGTTCGCGCACCGGGTGCAGCCGCTCGGCCCCGAGGCCGCGGAGGGACAGGCCCGCTCGCACCCGTGGTGGCAGGTCATGTGCCTGACCGGGGTGGACTACTTCTCCACCCTGTCGTACCTGCCCGGGATCGCGGCGGTGGCCGCCGGGGCGCTCTCCCCACTGGCCACCCTGCTCATCGTCGCGCTGACGCTGTTCGGCATGCTGCCCATGTACCGCAGGGTGGCCCGGGAGAGCCCGCACGGGCAGGGCTCGGTGGCGATGCTGGAACGGCTGCTGCCGTTCTGGCGCGGCAAGATCTTCGTGCTGGTCCTGCTCGGCTTCGTGGCCACCTCCTGGATCATCACGATCACCCTCTCCTCGGCCGACGCCACCGTGCACCTGCTGGAGAACCCGCACGTGCCCGAGGGCGTCGGCGGCACGGGCGTCGCGGTCGGCGTCACCGTCGTACTGCTGCTCGTCCTCGGCGGGGTCTTCCTGCTCGGCTTCCGCGAGGCGGTCGCGGTGGCCGTCCCGCTGGTCGTGGTCTTCCTGGCCCTGAACGCGCTGATCGTGGCGGACGGGCTGGTCGCGATCGCGACGGACCCGGGGACGCTGGCGGACTGGACGGCCGCGCTGAGCGCCGGTGGCGGCCCCGGCGAGGTGGCGGTGACCGCCGTGCTGGCGTTCCCGCTGCTGGTGCTGGGGCTCTCCGGCTTCGAGACCGGGGTGAGCATGATGCCGCTGGTGGGCGGCGCGGGCGCGGACCGCGAGGCACGGCTGGCGGCGCGGATCCGCAACACCCGCCGGCTGCTCACCACCGCCGCGCTGGTCATGTCGGTGTACCTGGTCGCGACCACCCTCGTCACCACCGTGCTCATCCCGGCCCGGGAGTTCGCGCCGGGCGGGGCCGCGAACGGCCGGGCGCTGGCGTACCTCGCCCACGAGCGCCTCGGCGAGGCCTTCGGCACCGTCTACGACGTCAGCAGCGCGCTGATCCTCTGGTTCGCCGGCGCCTCCGCGATGGCCGGCCTGATCAACATCGTGCCCCGCTACCTGCCCACCTACGGCATGGCGCCGGAGTGGGCCCGGGCCGTCCGGCCGGTCGTGATCGTCTACACGGTGGTCAGCATCGCGATCACCCTGGTGTTCCGGGCCGACGTCAACGACCAGGCCGGGGCGTACGCCACCGGGATCCTCGCCATGATGGTCTCCGCCGCCGTGGCGGTGACGATCGCCGCGGCGCGCCGCCGGGAGCGCGTCGCGGCCGGCGGCTTCGCCGTGCTCACCCTGGTCCTGCTGTACGCCCTCGCCGAGAACGTCGTCGCGAAGCCGGACGGCATCGCCATCTCCGCGCTGTTCATCCTCGGCATCGTCGTGGTCTCGCTGGTCTCGCGGGTGACCCGGACCACCGAGCTGCGCACGGAGCGGATCGAGTTCGACGAGCCGGCCCGCCGGTTCATCGCCGAGTCGCTGGCGCACGACGGCCGGCTGCACCTGATCGCCCACAAGCGGGCGGGCGGCGCGGTCAAGGAGTACACGGTCAAGGAGCGGGCGCAGCGGGGGATGAACCCCGTGCCCGGCAAGGGCGACATCCTCTTCCTGGAGATCGACGTGGTCGACCCGTCGGAGTTCAGCCAGGTGCTGCGGGTGCGCGGCGTGCAGGTGGGCGGCTTCCGGGTGCTGCGGGCCGGCAGCCCGGCGGTGCCCAACGCCATCGCGGCGATCCTGCTGGCGCTGCGAGACGCCACCGGCGTACGCCCGCACGCGCACTTCGAGTGGTCGGAGGGGAACCCCCTCGGGCACCTGCTGCGCTACCTCATCCTCGGCCGCGGCGACACCCCGCCCGTGGTACGGGAGATCATCCGCAAGTCGGAGCCGGACCCCGCCCGCCGGCCCGGCATCCACGTCGGCGGCTGACCCGGCGTCCCGTTCCGGTCCGGTTCGCGGAGCGCCCGATCGCGCCCATCAAGGTGAATAGTACCTTTATTCATGTTCGACGGACTTGCCCGTTTCGCGGTCGTATCGTGAGCCTTCGGCGGCTGTCGTGACGTCAGCCGCCCCGCGTCCCGTTCGACGCGGTCGGATCACGCACGCGCGAGAGGCAGGGAAGCCTGATGACGACATATCAAGGGGGCCGGCGGGCGGCACCACCCAGGCGGCGGTCGCGGTGGTTCTTGGCCGGCGGCCTCGTGGCGGGCAGCCTGGTGGCCGGGGCGGCCGGGCTGACGGGGGTGGCCGCCGTGGCCGCCGACCGGGAGCTGCCCGCCGCCGCGGACCCGCCGTCGCTGGCGCTGCTGGCCGACGACCGCTCCGCCGAGCGCGACCTCGGCGACGCCGTCGAGGACCGCGACCACGCCCGCGAGGAGCGGCGCGGCGGAAAGCCGGACGGCCGCTCCGGCCGCCCGGGCCAGGGGCACCGCGCGGAGGTCCCGGTGCCGTGCGACTCGGCGAAGCTGATCTCGGCGCTGGTCCGGGCCAACGCCGACGGCGGCGCCGACCTGCGGCTGGCGTCGAAGTGCACGTACGAGCTCACCCACGCCTTCCAGCAGCCCGACGACTACGACGGCGGCATCCGCGACGCCCGGGAGGCCGCCGACAGCGCGGAGAACCCCGGCGACGCCGAGGCGCCCCCGCGCAACCCGCAGCACGACCGTGCCGGGCTGCCCGTCATCTACCACCCGATCTCCATCCGGGGCGATGGCGCCACCATCGTCCGGGACGTGCACGCCGAGGCGTTCCGGTTCTTCACCGTGCGCGACGGTGGGGAGCTGACGCTCTCCGACGTCGTGCTCCGCAACGGCCTCTCCGCCGCCGAGGGCGGCAGCATCCACGTCGTGCACGGCGCGTCCGCCGTGGTCGAGCGCACCACGATCGTCGACAGCACCTCCCTCTCGGCGGAGGGGGGCGGCGGCGGGGTCTTCAACGACGGCCACCTGGTGGTCAAGGGGAGCACGTTCGTCGACAACCACGCGGCCGGCACCGCGGGCAAGGGCGGGGGCCTGCTCAACGGTGGCGTGCTGAGCCTGGAGACCTCGCGGTTCCGGGGCAACAGCGCCGTCGCGTACGGCGGTGGCTTCGCCAACTACCGGGGCGCGGCCGAGGTGCACTCGAGCACCTTCGCGCACAACAACGCGGCGCAGGGCGGCGGCATCGCCAGCTTCTCGGCCCGTACCCGGGTCGCCGACACGAAGGTGGTGGGCAACACCGCCCAGACCGGCGGCGGCATCGCCAACTCGGACGCGCTGATCTTCCTGCGCGGCCTGGAGGTGCGCGACAACACCGCCACGGGCAACGGCGGCGGCATCTCCACCTTCCAGGGCCTGGTTCCGCTCGACGACAGCGTCGTCTCGGGCAACACGGCGCGGGGCTCCGGCGGCGGGATCCACGCCCAGAAGTCGAACCTCCTGGTGCGCCACAGCGAGGTCGACCGCAACCACGCCGTCGGCGCGGCGTCCACGGGCGGCGGCATCTTCGCGTCGCTGGGCCAGGTCTCCCTCTACTCCAGCCGGGTCACCGGCAACGTCGCCACCGTGCGGCCGGGCGGCCTCTTCGTCGACAAGGCCCGGGTCAAGGTCGACGACGAGACCGACATCATCGACAACGAGCCCACCAACTGCGAGGGCAGCAGGGTGCCGGTCCCGAACTGCTTCCGCTGACCGTCGGCGGGCCGTCCGGGCCCGACCAGGGGGCGCGTCCGACCCCGCCAGCCGATCATCGCGATCGCGGCGGCGGGGCCCGGACGCGCCCCCTGGTGCGTCGTGGACACCCCCTGGTGCGTCGTGGGCGCGCGATTCCCGGTGCGTCGTGGGCGTGCGGCCGCCGCGCGTCGTGGGCGCGCGACCGTCGCGCCGTCCGCCGCCGGTCCGTCCGCCGTGCCTGCCCGCGTTCCGCCGGCCGGCGCCGCGCGCCCGCGCCCCGAGGGCGCGCCGGACGGCTCAGCCGAGGGCGCGCAGCCGGGCGGCGAGGTCGTCGGCGAAGAAGTCGAGGAAGCCGTCCGGGTCGGGGCCGGCGTTCTGCAGCACGATGTGGTCGTAGCCGGCCTCGAGGTAGGGGCGGACGGCCGCCACGTGCGCCGCCGGGTCCGGACCGACGGAGAAGAGCTCCCGCACGTGCCGCTCCTCGACGTACGCGCTGGCGGCGTCGAAGTTGACCGGGTTCGGCAGCTCGCTCATCACCTTCCAGCCCGTCACCATCCACCGGCTGGTCTCCAGCACCGCCCGCACGGCCTGCTCCTCGTCGGTGGCCCAGGCCATCGGCACCTCCGCGTAGCGGGGACCGTCGCCACCGGCCTGCCGGTAGTGTTCGACGATCGACGCCTTCGGCTCGGTGACGAAGAGGCCGTCGCCGAGTTCCGCGGCCATCGTCGCCGAGGAGCGGCCGCTCGCGGCCACCGCGATCACCGGCGGGGTCTGCGGCAGGTCGAAGATCCGGGCGTCCTCCAGCTGCAGGTGCCTGCCCTCGTAGGACCGGTAGCCGCCCTGCCAGAGCAGCCGGATGATTTCCAACGCCTCCCGGAGTCGCTCGTGCCGGCCGCGTACGCTCGGAAAACCCTGCCCCACCACGTGCTCGTTGAGCCGTTCCCCGGCCCCGACGCCGAGGGTGAACCGGCCGTCGGAGACCAGCGCCATGGTCGCCGCGGCCTGCGCGATGATCGCCGGGTGGTACCGGACGGTCGGGCAGGTGACTCCGGTGGCCAGGCCGATCCGTTCGGTCTTCGCCGCGACCGCCCCGAGCACGCTCCAGGTGAACGACGAGTGCCCCTGCGTGTCGAGCCACGGGTGGAAGTGGTCGCTCATCTCGACGAAGTCGAAGCCCGCCTGCTCGGCCCGGACGGCCTGGCGGATGATCTCCTGCGGTCCGTACCCCTCCGAGGCGAGCTTGTAGCCGATCCTCATCCCGGTGCTCCCGTTCCGTGCGGCGCGCTGGCGCAACGCCGGTTCCCGCCGCCCGGGCCGACAAACGTCGGGTCGCGGCGGCGGGCCCGGGACGCCGACACCGAGGAACCCAGCCTCCTAGGATGCCGTACGCGGTGTGACGCGGGGTGGCGCACGCGCCGCGAGCCCCGGCCCGCCGGCGGCACTCCGACCGCGCCCGGGAGAGGGACCGGTGCCGTTGCGCCTCGGGCGTCCCGCCGGGGCGACGGCCGGGGTCGCGGCCCGACCGCACCCCGCTGGCGGCGCGGCGTCCCCGGACACGGTGCGGCCCGCGCCCCGAGAGGGCGCGGGCCGGAGTACGACGGTCCTACTTGGACGGCTGGGGCAGTGCGCAGTCGACCTTCGGGTTGGCGCCGATGTAGTTCAGCGGCCCGGCCACGATGGTCACCAGGATCGTGCCGGCCTCGGCACAGTTCGTGTCGTCACCGCTGTAGTAGCCACGCTGCCCGGCGGCGACCGCGCCGATGATCAGCCAGATGACGACCAGGACTCCGAATATCGACGTGCCGCGCATCGCTGCCTCCGCAATGGTGTGGTGGATCGAGGTGCTGGCGTTGTACCCATTCGCGATGAACGGCTAACGGCGCCGCCGCCCAGGGGCCGGCGCGGCGGACGGCCGACGGGTGGGCGAGCCGGTCCGCAGGGTCGGGCGGCGGCGTGCGGGGCCGGCAGGCCGCCGGTGCCGCCGCCCGGTCCTCCCGCTCGCGCCCCGGCCCGGAACGCCGACGTCGCGGCGCCCGGTGAACGGGGCGCCGCGACGTCGGTGACGGCGGATCGTTTCGGTGGCGGTACCCGGTGCCGGGCGCCGCCGTCCGGCGCCGACAGGGAACACGGCGGCCGGGGGCGACGCCGGTCAGGCGTCCGCGCCGCCCACCGGGGTCGGCAGGGCGGCGGCCGCCTCCTGCGGAGCGCCGGCGAGCACCTTCGCCTGCTGCGGCCAGGTCGCCAGGCTCGGCGCGGCCCGCAGCCCGGCCGCCCGGATCGTCTCCCGCAGGGCGGCCTCGTCCAGCTCCGCCAGCTGCCGGTACGTCCGGATGCCGGCCGCCTGCAACGCCGCGGCCATCTTCGGACCCACGCCCTGGATCCGGCGGAAGTCGTCGGCGGCGTCGGAGTCGGTCGCGGCCGGGGTGGCCGCCTCGCCGCGCGGTGCCGGCACGACCACCGGCGCGGCCGGCCCGTCCGGCGTCGACTCCGGCTCGACGGCTGCGTCGGTGGCCGTGACCGGCTCGACCACGGCGGCGCCGGCCGTGACCGGCTCGGCCGGGGTGGCGCGGGCCGGCTCCGGCTCGGCCGGCGCGTCGGCCGGCTCGGGCTCGACGGGAGCGGCGGCCACGGGAACGGGCGTCACCTCCGGCTCGGCCGGCTCGGGCTCGACGGGTGCGGCGGCGACGGGAACGGGCGCGACCTCCGGCTCGCTCGAAGCGACGGCGGTGGGGGCGGGTGCGGTGTCGGACTCGGCCGGGGCGGCCGTGCGGGACTCCGGCTCGGCCGAGGCGGCGGCGGTGGGGGCGGGTGCGGCCTCCGGCTCGGCCGGGGTCAGGGTCGCGCTCGTGGGCGCCGCGGCGACGGCGGCCGGGACGGGCTCCGCCGCGGTGACGGGAACGTCCTCCGGCTCGGCGGCCGGGGCGGGCTCCTCCGCCGGTCGCCGGTCGACGGGGCCGGTCACCTCGGCCGCCACCGGCAGCACGACCTCGTGCTCCGGCCGGGCGTCGGCGGCGGTGCCGGGCGGTACGGGGTCGGTGTCGGGCGCCGGCACCGGGTCGCCGGTCAGCGCCATGTCGGCGGGGTCGACGTCGTCGGACCGGGACACGTCGGACGCGACGACCGTGGCCCGCGGGGCGTCGGCGTCGGTCGGGGCGACGGCCCCGGGCGCGACGGGGACGCGGTCGGCGACGGCGTCCGGCGCGGGGTCCACGGTCACCTCGGGGCGCGCTTCGTCCAGGGTGGCGACGGGCGGCGGGTCGACCACCACGGCGGTCATGCCGGCGACCGGGTCACCGTCCACCATGGGCGAGCCGTGCGTGGCGGCCGCCGCGTCCCGCCGGCCGCGCCACAACCAACCGCCCGCCGCACCCACCACCAAGGCCACGATCAGTATCAGCCAGTGCCCGAAAGACCACGCCACGGCAAACCTCCCTATCGTTCACGTCCGGAAACCCGCGAGAAAAACTCGCCGCAGCTTCGCACACGCCCGATGGCGCCGACAGGCAGGACCGGGTGCCCGCCGTGGCGGCGGGACGGGACCGCACCCGCGGTGTCCGGCGGGCGACGGAGGGTCGCCGTCCGGACGGCCGCGGGCCGGCGGGCGGGGCACGCGGAAACCCCGGCGCTCACGGCGGCGCCGGGGTCCCCGTCGGACGGTCAGTCCTCCTCGCCCCGGTAGCTGTAGAAGTCGTCGACGAACCGGCGCGCGAGCCGGGGTACCCGGCTGGTGACGCCGAAGTAGCCTCGCGCGCCGAGCAGCGCGAGCCGGCCGACGACCGGCTTGTACATCCGGTCGTCTCCGCTGGTGCCGCTGCGGTTGAGCGAGTCGGCGACCCGGGCGAACCCGTACGGCACCATAGCGGCCTCGTAGTCGGCCACCGCCTGCAGCAGCGTCTTGTCGCCGGTCGCGGCCAGTCGCAGCTGCCGGCAGAGCAGGGCGGCGTCGCGCAGGGCGGTGTTGGCGCCCACCCCGCGTCCCGGCGTCATCGTGTGGATGGCGTCGCCGAGCAGGGTGACGGTGCTGCTCTTCCACGGCGGCACCGGCTCGCTGGTGGCCACCTTGATGGGCAGGGCGCTGTCCGGGTCGCCGCGGGCGAGCAATTCGCGCAGGTGCGGGTGCCAGTTCCGGGTGAGCCGCAGGGCGAGCAGGACCAGGTCCTCGCCGCGCCGCTGCATGACGTCGGGCGGGAACCGGCGGGCCGTGCTCCAGACGACCAGGTTGATGTTGTCGCGGGTGTTGTCGTGGCGCAGCCCCGGCCAGCCGCGCAGCAGTTCGGCGACGGCGGGGTCGACGCCGGGTTTGAGCGCGCCGTCGCGGTCCCACTTGAACTCCATCACGTGCAGCACGCCCATCATCCCGCCGGTGCCGAAGATCAGCGAGATGCCCTGCTCGATCCGCTCCGGCAGCAGCCCTCGGGTGTGCGGGGTCAGGGGGATCCGGGTGGCGATGTTGATGGTGCCGGCGTCGCGGGTGACCGCGTGCGGCAGGTACTGGCGGCGCACCGCCGAGTGCGTGCCATCCGCGGCGACGAGCAGGTCGCCGGTGGCGGTGCTGCCGTCGGCGAAGTGCGCGGTCACGGTGCCGTCGTCGCGTTGGTCGTACCGCGTGAAGGTCCTGTCGAAGTGGACCACGTCCTCCATGCCGGTGAGCAGGACCTGGCGCAGGGTCATCCGGGCCACGGACCGTTCGGTGTTCACCGGGTCGGTGTCCGGCCGCAGCGTGAACGAGGCCGTGCGCCGCATCCCCTGCGTGATGACGTTGAAGTAGCGGGGGGAACGGGCGCAGGTGGCGAGGTAGACGTCGAACAGGGCGGGCGGCAGGCACTCGCGCAACGCGCGGCTTCCGGTCGGCCCGATGCCGACCCGGTAGCCGAGCAGTCCCTCGCCGCGGGTGCGGTACCGCTCGTAGACGGCGACGCTGATCCCGGCCCGGCGCAGGCCGTGCGCCAGGCACAGCCCGCCGGTGCCGGCCCCGATGATCAGGACGTGGGGTGGTCTGGACGACATGGCGACCGCCCCGCTCAGCCGGCCGGGTGCGACGACGTCGCGTCGGCGGCGTCCCACCGGTAGAAGCAGCCCGCGATCGCGTCGCGCGGCGAGCGCCAGGTCGGCAGGTACGGCGTGGTGTGCGCGGAGAGCCGCTCGTTGACCTGGCGGTAGAGCGGGTGGTTGCGGGCCTCGGCCAGGGCGTCCGGGGCCACGTCGGCGGTCTCCATCAGGTGTACGTACAAGTCGTGCAGGCAGTACAGGGACCGGTGGCGGACCCCGGTGAGGGCGGGTAGCTCGGTCGCGTCGGACTCGGCGAAGATCTGCGCCACCCGACCCTCCGCGCCCGGGATGATCCTGCTGACGATCAGTAGACGGCTCATGGGACCCCTCTCGCCGGTGGTGCGCCGCGACCATGTCGGAGACCACGGACTGGTGTGCGGCCCACCGTGCCCCGGCGACTGTCACCTGTCCGTCACACGCGCCGCCGCGCCGGTGACGCCGCCTCAGCGGGCGTGGGGCGCGACCCGGGTGGACGGTCCCCGGCGCGGCCCGGCCCCGGTGGCGCGGGTGGCCTCCCGGATGGGCGCGAGGGTGTCGTCGAGCAGGGCGGTCATCGCCGCCGAGGGCTCCAGCCGCAGTTCCCGCAGCAGCAGGTCGCGGTAGACGTAGAAGGCGTGCACGGCCTCGAAGGCGTTGCCCTCGGCGAGGTGGATGCGGACCACGAGCCGGTGCGGCGTCTCGCGCAGCGGCTCGGCGGCCATCGCCTCCAGCGCGGCTTCCAGGGCCGCGCCGTGGCGGCCCGCCGCCAGGTGCTGGCCGGCCAGTTCCTCCAACATGTGCAGGCGCAGCTGGCGCAGCCGCTCGCGGTCGGCCAGCACCCAGTCGTCGTACCAGCCGGGGAGCAGGTCGTGCCGGCCGGCGGCGAGCGCGGCGACGGCGCAGGGGTCGTCGCCGTCGCGCACCCGCGCTGCCGTGCCGACGAGCGCGTCGACGTCGACCCGGACGACCGGGGCGAGGGAGATCGTGTCGCCGGAGGTGGTGAACGGGCAGCAGGGGTCCTGGCGCAGCCGCCACAGCGCGGTCCGCAGGGACGACAGGGCGCGGTCCTCCGGCGCGTCGGGCCAGAGCAGGCCGGCCAGGTGGCTGCGGGTGGCGCCGGGGCGCAGCCCGATCAGCGCGATGACCCGTTGCAGGCCGCGCGGCACCACGACCGGCGCGTCGCCGTGCAGCAGCCGGAACCCGCC
Source organism: Micromonospora sp. NPDC023644 (assembly GCF_040640115.1). NCBI lineage: Bacteria > Bacillati > Actinomycetota > Actinomycetes > Micromonosporales > Micromonosporaceae > Micromonospora > Micromonospora sp. NPDC023644. The sequence goes on from NZ_JBFABA010000033.1 coordinate 9,937, forward strand.
GAGCAGGTGCAGTGAGATCTCGGCGTCGGGACGGCACGCCGTGGTCGGCGTCGACGGATCAGCGGCCACGGCGGCACCCCCTGCGGAACGCTCGTCCCGACTCGTCTGCTGTCCCCGGCGCGGCTGCCCATGACCCCACTGTCGGATCGCTCCGCCGCGGCACGGCGTCGCGCGCCGCGGCCGCCGGGCTGACCGTGACGAAGATTATCAATTGTGGTCACTCTCGGTCAATATCCTGGGCAGGATGGCGTTTGCCTGTCGGTCTCCACGAGAACCGTTCCTAACTGCGGATAGTCCACTTCGGTGATCGGTGCCGCACAGCCGATGCACAGCTGGCGTCAACGCAGCGTCACGAGAGCTGCGTCGCCGCCCGGCGATCGCCGGTGACGCCGCCGTGACGCCCGTGGCCGCATCGTGTCGCCAGTCGTCCGGCTCGGCCGGCGCCGTCGTCACGACGCCGGATGCCGTGGAGGGAGGCCCGTCCATGGACCGTTCGCTGATCGTCGCGAAGGTGGTGCCGAGCGCCGAGGCGCGCGTCGCCGAGATCTTCGCCGAGTCCGACGCGACCGAGCTGCCGCGCCTGGTCGGCGTCCGGCACCGGTCGCTCTACCGGCTGGGTGACCTGTACGTGCACCTGCTGGAGACGGAGACGCCCGGCGGGGGAGCGGTCGAGGCGGCCCGGGGGCACCCCGAGTTCGCCCGGGTGAGTGCCCGGCTGCAGCCGTACGTGTCGCCGTACCTGCCGACGTGGCGCGAGCCGCGCGACGCGATGGCCCGGTGCTTCTACCGCTTCGACGCCGCACCCGCCGGGCGGTCGTCGTGACCGCCACCGCGCCCCGCGAGGGGCAGCTCTGGTCCCGGTGCGGCGGCTGCGCCACCCTGCTGTACCGCAAGCGGCTGCGGCGCAACCTCGACGTCTGCCCCGAGTGCGGTGCGCACGCCCGCGTCGACGCGCCCGAGCGGCTGCTCCAGCTCGTCGACCCGGGGTCGTTCACCGCCCTGCCGGAACGGCCGGCCGAGGTCGACCCGATCGGCTTCGTCGACCTGCTGCCGTACCCGCACCGGCTCACCGCGGCGCGGGCCGGCACCGGGCTGGCCGAGGCGGTCGTCTGCGGCACCGCCGCCCTCGGACGGCACCCATGCGTGCTCGCCGTGATGGACTTCCGGTTCCTCGGCGGCAGCCTGGGCTGCGTGGTCGGGGAGCTGATCACCCTGGCGGCCGAGCGGGCCCTGGCCGACGGGGTCCCGCTGGTCCTGGTCACCGCCTCCGGCGGGGCGCGGATGCAGGAGGGCGCCCTGTCGCTGATGCAGATGGCGACGGTCAGCCAGGCGATCGCCGCGCTGCGGGAGGCCGGCCTGCTCACCGTCAGCGTGCTCACCGACCCGACGTACGGGGGCGTGGCCGCCTCGTTCGCCACCAACACCGACGTGGTGCTCGCCGAGAGCGGCGCGCGGATGGGCTTCGCAGGTCCCCGGGTGATCCGGCAGGTGACCGGCCGGGAGCTGCCGGAGGGCTTCCAGACCGCCGACTTCCTGCTGCGGCACGGCCAGGTCGACATGGTGGTGCCCCGGCACGCCCTGCGGGGCCGGCTGGTGGCGCTGCTCGCCGCCGCCCGGGCCGGGCGGCGGCCCGCATCCCGTGCCGGCGTACCCCGGCAGGAACCGTCGCCGCTGGTGGCGCGGCTGGCCGGCGGGGCCGCGACGACGGCGGCGGCCCCGGGCGGCGACGCCTGGGAGACGGTACGGCTGGCCCGGCACCCGGGCCGTCCGACCACGCTGGACTACCTGGAGACGGCGTTCGACGGCTTCGTCGAGCTGCACGGCGACCGGCTCGGCGCGGACTGCCCGGCCGTGGTGGGCGGGCTGGCCCGGCTCGACGGCCGGCCCGTCATGGTGGTCGGGCACCAGAAGGGACACACCACCGCCGAGCTGGTCGGGCGCAACTTCGGCATGGCCAGCCCGGCGGGGCACCGCAAGGCGCTGCGGCTGGTGCGCCTCGCCGCCCGTCTCGGCCTACCGGTGGTCACCCTGGTCGACACGCCCGGGGCGGATCCCGGCGTACGGGCCGAGGAGCAGGGCCAGGCGGCGGCCATCGCGGAGAACATCCTCGCCCTGACCGTGCTGCCCACCCCCGTCGTGGCCGTGATCACCGGCGAGGGCGGCAGCGGTGGCGCGCTGGCCCTCGCGGTGGCCGACCGGGTGCTCATGCTCCAGCACGCCGTCTACTCGGTGATCAGCCCGGAGGGCTGCGCGGCCATCCTCTGGCCGGACCGGCCAGCGGCCCCGCAGGCGGCCCGCGCGCTGCGGCTGACCGGCCCCGACCTGTGCCGGCTCGGGATCGTCGACGACCTCGTCCCCGAGCCGGCCCCGGCCGCCCACCACGACCCGCAGGCCGCCGCCCGGGCGCTGCGCGAGGCGGTGCTGGCGCACCTGCTGCCGCTGCTCGACGTGCCGCCCGCCACGCTGGTGCGCCGGCGGCGGCAGCGCTTCCGGCGCTTCGGCGCCGCCCGCCTCGGTGCCCGGGCGGGTGCCCGGTGAGCGCCGGCGGGACCCCGGTCGACGCCCCGCCGTCGGCTCCCGACGCGGAGCGGGCGTCCGACGTGGCTCGGCCGATCGACACGACCCGGGCGCCCGACGCGACCCCGGCGTCCGACGCGGAGACGGCGTCCGGCGCGGAGGTGGGGCACGGGGTGGACGTCGTGCTGGCCGGGCTGCGGCGGCAGGCCCGCCACCTCGTCGCCGAGCTCGCCGGCCCGTTGCGGCGGGTACGGCTGCGCAGCGGGGACACGGTGCTGGAGGTGGAGTGGCACGGCGCCGCGCCCGCCGGTGCCGCGCCCGCCGCGGCGAGTCCGGCGCCCCCGCCGGCCGTCGCGTCGCCGCCGGACCGCTACGCCGTGCGGTCGCCCATCGTCGGCACGTTCTACCGCGCGCCGGAGCCGGGCGCCGCGCCCTTCGTCGCCGTCGGCGACCTGGTCCGCCCCGGGCAGGTCATCGGCATCGTCGAGGCGATGAAGCTGATGAACGAGGTGACCGCCGACCGGGGCGGCCGGGTCGCCGAGGTCCTCGCCGCCGACGGCCAGCCGGTCGAGTACGACCAGCCGCTGCTCGCGCTGGATCCGGTCTGAGGGGCGGGCGGCGATGTTCGAGAAGGTGCTGATCGCCAACCGGGGGGAGATCGCCCTGCGGGTGCTGCGCGCCTGCCGCGAGCTGGGCGTGCGTACGGCGGTGGTCTACTCCACGGCGGACGCCGACTCCGTCGCCGTGCGCCTGGCCGACCAGGCCGTGCGGATCGGGCCGCCGGCCAGCCGCCGCAGCTACCTCAACGCCGCCGCGATCGTGGAGGCGGCCCGGCAGGTGGGCGCGCAGGCGGTGCACCCCGGCTACGGGTTCCTCTCCGAGGACGCCGACTTCGCGGAGATCTGCGCCGACAACGGCCTGGTCTTCATCGGCCCGCCGCCTGAGGTGATGTCCGTGCTGGCCGACAAGTCCTCCGCGCGGGCGCTGATGCGCCGGGCCGGGCTGCCCCTGCCGCCGGGCAGCGTCGCGCCGGTGCCCACCGCCGCCGCGGCGGCGGAGGTGGCCGCCGAGGTGGGCTACCCGGTGATCGTCAAGGCGGCGGCCGGCGGTGGGGGCCGGGGCATGACGGTGGTCGCCACCCGAGCGGAGCTGCCCCGGGCGTACGCGCGGACCCGGGCCGCGGCCCAGGCGGCCTTCGGCGACGACCGGGTGTACGTGGAGCGGTACCTGACCGGCGCCCGGCACGTGGAGGTGCAGCTGCTGTGCGACTCCCACGGCAACGGCGTGCACCTGGGCACCCGGGACTGTTCGGTGCAGCGCCGACACCAGAAGCTGGTGGAGGAGGCCCCGGCCCCGGCGCTGTCGGCGGGCACCGGAGAGGCCATCGCGGAGTGCGCCCTGCGCGGTGCCCTGTACGCCGGCTTCACCGGCGCCGGCACCGTGGAGTTCCTCGTCGACCCCGACGAGCGGTTCCACTTCCTGGAGATCAACTGTCGGATCCAGGTCGAGCATCCCGTCACCGAGATGATCACCGGGATCGACCTGGTGCACGAGCAGCTGCACATCGCCGCCGGGGTGCCGCTGCGCTGGCGGCAGGAGGACATCCGGCCGCACGGCGTCGCCATCGAGTGCCGGGTCAACATGGAGGACCCGGACCGCGGCTTCGCGCCGACGCCTGGCCGGCTGGACCGCTTCGTCCCGCCCGGCGGCCCGTTCACCCGGGTCGACACGCACGGCCACGCCGGCTACCTGTTCGGCCCGCACTACGACTCCCTGCTGGCCAAGGTGGCGGTCTGGGCACCGGACCGGGAGCTCGCGCTCAACCGGCTGGAACGCGCCCTCGACGAGTTCGACATCGCCGGCCCCGGGGTCCGCACCACCATTCCGTTCGTCCGGCGGGTGCTCGACGACGCCGGGTTCCGCAAGGGCCGCTACTCCACCGGCCTGGTCGACCAGTTGCTCGCCGACCCGTCCGACGCACACCACAGGAGGCTTCGTTGACCGTCACCCATGGCCGTCCGCTGACCGCCGAGATCACCGACATCCTGGTAACCAACTGCGGGTTGGACGCCGACGCGGCCGCCCGCGCCCCGGCCGCGTCCCTGGAGGAACTCGGCATGGACTCGCTGGCGCTGCTCGAACTCTCCGCCGTGGTCGCCGACCGATGGCAGGTGCGGATCCCCGAGCAGGCGGGGCAGCTCAGCATCGCGGGCGTGGCCGAGCTGGTCGCCCGCGGCGCCGGGACGCCGGGGCACACCGAGAACAGCGTCCTCATCGCCGCGCCGCTGCCGCTGGTGTGGGACGTCACCAACGACGTCGCCAACTGGCCGCAGCTGTTCACCGAGTACGCCCGGGCGGAGATCCTGCACCGCGACGGCGACACCGTGCGGTTCCGGCTCACCATGCACCCCGACGAGAACGGCACGGTGTGGAGCTGGGTCAGCGAACGCACCGCCGATCCGGCCACCCGGCAGGTCAGCGCCCGGCGGGTGGAGACCGGGCCGTTCGAGTACATGCGCATCCACTGGCGCTACGTCGAGGAGTCCGGCGGCACCCGGATGACGTGGGTGCAGGACTTCGCGATGAAGCCGACCGCGCCGGTGGACGACGCGGGCATGACCGACCGGATCAACGCCAACAGCGCGGTGCAGCTCGCCGTCATCAAGGACAAGATCGAGCGGCTGGCCGGCGCCGACCGGGCGACGGGAGCCGGCGATGAGTGAGCGCGCCCTGCGGCTGGTCGCCGCCGCCGACGTCGTGCCGGACAGCCGCCGCGGCGGCGAGCTGCGGGTGCTGCTCGGCCCGAAGACCGTCGGCAGCACCTCGGGTTTCATGGGGGTGGCGATGCTGCGCCCGGGGGAGCGGATCGCCGAGCACTACCACCCCTACAGCGAGGAGTTCCTCTACGTCGCCCGGGGCACGATCACCGTGGACCTGGACGACGAGCCGGTGCCGCTGACCGCCGGCGAGGCGCTGTTCGTGCCGCGCAACGTGCGGCACCGGCTGCGCAACACCGGCGACGAGCCGGCCGAGGTGGTCTTCCACCTCGGGCCGCTGGCGCCCCGGCCCGAACTCGGCCACGTCGACACCGAGCTGGTCGAACAGCGAGGCGGGTCGTGAGCGCGAGGAGTGAGCCGGGGTTGCGAGCCCCGCAGTCGCGAACCGAGGTGACATCGTGAGCGCGAGGAGTGAGCCGGGGTTGCGAGCCCCGCAGTCGCGAATTGAGGTGACGCCGTGAGCGCGCGCCGCACGGTGGTGACCGGCGTCGGGGTGGTCGCCCCCGGCGGCGCCAGCCGGGACCGGTTCTGGAAGACGATCACCGAGGGGCGGACGGCGACGCGGCGGATCACCTTCTTCGACCCGTCGGCTTTCCGGTCCCAGATCGCCGCCGAGTGCGACTTCGACCCGGTCGTCGCCGGCCTCACCGGGGTCGAGCTGCGGCGCGCCGACCGGTACGTGCAGTTCGCCCTCGCCTGCGCCGCCGAGGCCCTCGCCGACGCCGGCCTGGAGCTCACCGACGCCGAGCGAGACCGCACCGGCGTGGTGCTCGGCACCGCCGTCGGCGGCACCACCGCCCTGGAGCAGGAGTACGTCGCGGTCAGCGACACCGGCCGCCGGTGGCTGGTCGACGCCGAACGCGGCGGCCCGTACCTCTACCAGGCGCTCGTGCCCAGCAGCCTCGCCGCGGACGTGGCGTGCCGGCACGGGCTGCACGGCCCCGCGCAGGTGGTCTCCACCGGCTGCACCTCCGGCATCGACGCGATCGGGTACGCCCACCAGCTCATCGTCGACGGCGAGGCCGACATCGTGCTGGCCGGGGCCGCCGACTCGCCGATCTCCCCGGTCACTGTCGCCTCCTTCGACGCGATCAAGGCGACCAGCCCGGACAACGACGATCCGGCGCACGCCTCGCGCCCGTTCGACGCCGACCGGCACGGCTTCGTCCTCGCCGAGGGGGCGGCGGTGCTGGTGCTGGAGGAGGCCGGGCACGCCCGGCGCCGCGGGGCGCACGTCTACTGCGAGGTGGCCGGCTACGCCAGCCGCAGCAACGGCTACCACATGACGGGGTTGCGACCCGACGGGCTGGAGATGGGGCTGGCCATCTCGGCCGCGCTGAAGCAGGGCCGCATCGCCCCCGAGCAGGTCTCCTACATCAGCGCCCACGGCTCGGGCACCCGGCAGAACGACCGGCACGAGACCGCCGCGTTCAAGCGGGCGCTGGGGCAGGCCGCGTACGGGGTGCCGATCAGCTCGATCAAGTCGATGGTCGGGCACTCGCTCGGCGCGATCGGCTCGATCGAGATGGCCGCGTGCGCCCTGGCCGTCGAGTTCGGCGTGGTGCCGCCGACGGCCAACTGGAGCACCCGCGACCCGGAGTGCGACCTGGACTACGTCCCGAACGAGGCGCGGGAGCTGCCCGTCGACGTGGCGCTCTCGGTGGGCAGCGGGTTCGGCGGCTTCCAGTCGGCGATGGTGTTCCGCCGGCTGCCCGGGCGGGTGCGCGCGTGACCGCGCGGGCCGTGGTGACCGGCATCGGCGTCGTCGCGCCCAGCGGGATCGGCGTGGACGCGCACTGGCGTACCGTGCTGGCCGGCACCCGCCGCACCGGACCGATCACCCTGTTCGACCCCGCCGGCTATCCCACCCGGTACGGCGGGGAGGTGCCCGGCTTCGACGCGGCCGCGTACGCCGACAACCGTCGGCTGGTGCAGACCGACCGGTGGACGCACCTCGGCTTCGCCGCCACCCGGCTGGCGCTGGCCGACGCAGGCCTGCCGGAGCGGGCCCCCGACCCGTACGGGTACGCGGTGGCCCTGGCCAGCTCCTCCGGCGGAAACCTGTTCGGGCAGCGGGAGCTGCAACGGCTCTGGGGCGGGCCGTCGCGCACGGTGGGGGCGTACCAGTCGATCGCCTGGTTCTACGCGGCCAGCGTCGGCCAGCTCTCCATCCACCACCAGTTCAAGGGGCCGTGCGGGGTGCTGGTCGCCGAGGCGGCCGGCGGGCTGGACAGCCTGGCGCACGCCGCGCGGGCGGTGCGCCGGGGCACGCCGGTGGTGATCGCCGGCGCGACCGAGTGCCCGCTGAGCCCGTACGCCCTGGCCTGCCAGCTGCGTTCCGGCCTGCTCAGCGACTCCGCCGACCCGGAGGGGGCCTACCGGCCGTTCGACGCCGCCGCCAGCGGCTACCTGCCCGCCGAGGGCGGCGCGGTGTTCGTGGTGGAGGAGCTGGGACACGCGCTGTCCCGGGGCGCCCGCGTGTACGGCGAGGTGACCGGCTGGGGCGCCACCCACGACGCCGTCCACACCGCGGCGGACACGGCCGGCGACCCCGTGCAGTACGCCCGCGCGATGCGGCTGGCCCTGGACCGGGCCGGCGTCGGGCCGGAGACGGTCGACGTGGTGCTGCCCGACGCGCTCGGCGTGCCGCGCTACGACCGCAGCGAGGCCGCCGCGCTGCGCGCCGTCTTCGGCGACCGGCCGCCCCCGGTGAGCACCCAGAAGCCGCTGACCGGCCGCGCCCACCAGGGCGGCTCGGCGCTGGACGTGGCGACCGCGCTGCTCGCGTTCGGGCACGACACGCTGCCGGCCTCCGCCGGTCCGGACGAGGTGGCCGAGGGCTGCGAGCTGGGCTTCCTGCGGGAGCACCGGCGACCGCGCAGCCGGCTGGCGCTGGTCTGCGCCCGCGGCTTCGACGGTTTCAACAGCGCGCTGGTCCTGCGCGGGGCCGCGCCGCAGAGGGGAGCGACGCCGTGAGCGAGCAGGTCACCGGTACGACGCCCGGCGGGTCCCGGGTCGGGGCGCAGCGCGCGGGCGGACAGCGGGCGCGGGTGGTCTTCCTGGTGCGGGTGCCGCACGAGCGCACGGAGGCGTTCCTGGCCGCGTACGAGGCGGTCCGGCACCTGGTGGCCGGCGGCGTGCCCGGGCACCTCGTCGACCAGGTCTGCCGTTCGTCGGCCGACCCGGAGCAGTGGCTGATCACCAGCGAGTGGGCGAGCCTGGCCGACTTCGAGGCGTGGGAACGCAGCCCGGAGCACCGGGACCTGGTCCGGCCGATGCGGGAGTGCTTCACCGACGCCCGGTCGCTGCGCTTCCTCATCCACGCCCAGACCCCCGCCGCGGCGCCGGCCTGATCCCGCCCGCCCGGTTGTCGGCCGCGCGTCGCGGGCCTGCGCCGCAGCGGGGCTGCCGGGCGCCGGGGGCGGTGGCAGGCTGCGGGGGTGAGCGAACGTGACCTGCCCGCGTTGACCCGGGCCGAACAGGAACTCGTCGAGCGGTACCTGCGCGTCGTCGACCTGGTCGCCCGGCTCAACCCGGCCCGCGACAGCGGGCACTTCGACCCGCTCGGTTGCGTGTTCGCCGCCCAGGCCCTGGCGGCCGAGGCGCGGGCGATCGAGGCCGTGGCGGAGCTGATGCGCGAGCGCGGCGAGACGGAGCTGCACGCCGGCACCCTGGCCCGGGCGATGCGCGCGATGGACGGGGAGCGGCGCACCGCCCGCGTCGTGCTCCCACCGGCACCCTGACCCCCCTCCACGATCCCCCTCGAAGAGCACCATCGGCCGTCCGGTGGACGTCTCGCGCCGTACGCACGATGGGTCATCCGGCGGTCACCCTGAGCCGCCGTACGCGCCCGATCCTGCCCGCCGAACCGGCCGTGGGCAATCCGGCCGGCCGCCCTTTCTGATCTAGCCATTCGCATCTAGCTATGCGTCCGGGCGGCGTCGTAAGGTTCCCCGCAGCACCCCGACAGGCACACCTTATGGGCGGATCCGCCCTCTTTGAGGCTGGGCGGTGAACGGTAGTGACGACGGGAAATCCTGCGGCGACGGACCCGCTCTGGGTTGACGAAATTCTGCTCGACGGCCATCCGGCCGACATTTGTCTCCGACTGCCCGAACCGGTCGACCGGGCCACTCTGCGCCGGCTGGTGACCGAGGCGCAGGCCCGCCTGGGCGCCGCCGGACTGCGCCCCGGGGGCGCCGCCGCGCTGCGGATGCCGCCCTCGCTGGCGTACGTGGTGAACCTGCTGGCCACCTGGCGCAGCGGGGCGCAGGCGATCCTGCTCGACCACCGGCTCACCGACCACGAGGTCGACCGGGCGCTGGCGCGGCTCACCCCGCAGGTGGTCGTGGCCCCGGTCCGCACCGGCGGCGGCGGGCTGCGGGTCTTCGTCGACGTCACCGAGGGCGTCACCGCGTACGCCGACCGCCCGGCGGTCAGCGGGCACGCGGTGATCCAGCTCAGCTCCGGCTCCACCGGACCGTCCAAGGTGATCGGTCGTACCGCCGACGATTTGGTCGCCGAGGTGCGCCGCTACACCCGCATCGACGGCGTGGCGCTGCCCGGCGAACGGATCGTCCTGCTGCCCTCGATGGTGCATGTGCTCGGCCTGGTCGGGGGCCTGCTCTACGGCCTGCACGCCGGCGTCGAGCTGGTGCCGCCGGAGCGGCTCGCCGGCGACGCCGTGCTGGCCGCCATCGCCGCCGGCGACTCGCCGGCCACCGTGCTCGGCGTGCCGTTCCACATCGGACTGCTCGCCTCCACCCGCCCTGCCGGCCCCCTGCCGCAGTTCAAGCGGATGACCACCGGCGGCGAACTGGTGCCGGCCGCCGTCGCCCGCGCCTTCACCGACCGCTACGGCGTGCCGCTGGGCAACATGTACGGGATGACCGAGGTCGGCGTCATCGGCACCGACCTGCACGGCCGGCACCGCCCGTCGATCGCCCCGGCGCCCGGCATCGAGGTCCGCGAGGTCGACGGCGAGCTCTGGGTGAGCTGCCCCGCGTCGCCGTACGTCGGGCTGAGCGACCCCACCCGCTGGGCCGACGGCTGGCTGCGCACCCGCGACGCCGGCGCCGTGGACCCGGACACCGGCCTGGTCACCGTCCGCGGGCGGCTCGACTCGCAGGTCTCCGTCGGCGGCCTGAAGGTCGACCTGAGCGAGGTCGAGGCGACCGTCGCCGCGCTGCCCGGCGTCGCCGCCGCCGTGGTCGTCTTCGACGGCGGGATCACCGCGTACGTGCAGCCGGACGGGCCGCTGTCGGAGGAGGTGCTCGACAAGCTGCTCGCCGAGCGGCTGGCCGGCTACAAGCGCCCCCGCACCCTGCGGCTGGTCGATCAGCTGCCCCGCACCACCACCGGCAAGCTGGTCCGCTCCGTCGACGCGCTGCGGACGGCGGCGACGTGACCGCTGCGCCGCGCCGCTGCGCCGTCCGCCTGCGTCCGGCACCCCTCCGCCTCGCACCGCACCACCTCGACCGGCACCGCGTCGACCGCGTCGACGGCGACCGCCAGGATCAGGCCCCCGCCCACGGGCGGATGCCCCACGTGCAGCCGCGCGAGGCCGGGCACCAGCCGCAGCGACCCGCCGGGACCGACGGGCACCGGCATCAGCCGCCGCAGGCCGCCGTCGCGCAGCCCCACCCCGAGCGCCTTGCCGACGGCCTCCTTCGCCGTCCACAACCGCAGGAAGTCCGTCGCCTGCCCGTCGGCCGGGCGACCGGCCAGCCAGTCCGCCTCGGCGGGGGCGTACCAGCGGCGGGCCAGCGCCGACGCGGGCAGCGGCCGGCACCGCTCCACGTCGACCCCCACCGGGCCACCCGCCCGGGCGGCGACCACCACCACCGGCCCGGCCCGGCTGACGCTGACCGGCAGCCGCACCCGGGCGCCCGCGCCGGGCGCCCAGACCAGCGGGCGCCCGTCGCGCCCGCGCTCCACCACGATCTCCGCCTCCGCGCGGCCGAGCAGCGTGGCAGCCGCCCGCCGCAACAGCCGCCCGGCCGGGGCCGGCCGACCGCCGACGCCCCGACCGATCCACACGTACGCGGTGTCCCTACCGGGCACCGGTGACTGGCTCACGGAAAGAGGTTAACCATGCGACCCGAGATCCGCGCCTTCGTCGTCGAGCAGCTCGAGGACATGAACTACGACGTCGAGGGCATCGACGACGACACCACGCTCGGCCCGTCCGGGGTGGACCTGGAGTCGTTGGCCCTCGCCGACCTCGCCGTGCGGGTGGAGGACCGCTACGGCCTGAAGTTCGCCGACGACGAGTCCGAGAAGCTGGCCCTGATGACGGTCGGCGAGTTCACCACGATGATCGCCGACCGGGTCGCCGGGGCGACGAGCGACAACTCCTGATGGCCGGTCAGCCCGACCTGCAACGGGCCGAGCTGGTGACCATGCTCGCCGAACTGGCCGGGAAACCGGCCGCCGACGTCGGCGACCGGATCGGCTCCATGGAACTGGCCTGGCTGGTGCACCTCGTCGAGCAGCGCCACGACCGGCGGCTCGACCTCACCGACGACCAGCTCGCCGGGATCCGGACCGTCGACGACGCCCTGGCGGTCTTCCGCGCCGCCCTGACCGTCGCCGCCGATGGCTGAGCGGGTGGCCGTCCAGCTCACCGGCGTCCACGCGACCAGCGCGCTCGGCAGGGGACCCGACGCGCAGCTCGCCGGCGTGCTGGCCGGGGCGCCCGCGTTCCGGCCGGTGGACCGTTTCGACACGACGCCCCGCCGGGTCGACGCCGCCGCCACCCTGCCCGACGCCGGCGACCTGGCCGACGAGCTCGCCGAGGCGGTCGACGCGGCCTGCCGGGCCGCCGGGCTCGACGCCGGCCGCCGGGCCGGCACCGCCCTGCTGCTGGCCGTGCACGGCGGCGGGGCCGTGCCGGCGCTCACCACCGCGCTGGCCGCCCGGACGGGGCTCACCGGCCCGGCCCGGGCGTACACCACCGCCTGCGTCTCGGCCAGCAGTGCGGTCGCCGACGCCGCGGCCCTGATCCGTCGGGGCGACGTCGCCCGGGCGGTGGTGGCCGCCGGTTACCTGGTCGAGTCCGACCAGTACGCGCTCTTCGACGCCGGTCGCGCCCTCGCCACCGACGGCGCGGTGCGCCCGTTCAGCGCCGGGCGCACCGGGCTGCTGCTTGGCGACGGCGTCGCGGCGGTGGTGCTGGAGTCGCGGGACGTCGCCCGGGGGGCGGTCGCCGACCTGCTCGGCTGGGGCCGGGCCGGGGACGCCTTCCACCCCTGCCAGCCGGAGCCGGGCGGGCGCGGCCTGGCCCGCGCGGTCACCGCGGCGCTGCGCCGGGCCGGGCTCCCGGCGGAGGCGATCGGGTACGTCAACGCCAACGCCACCGGCACCGGCCACAGCGACGCCGCCGAGGCGGCGGCGCTGCGCACCGCGCTCGGCGCGGCGACGGCACACGTTCCGGTCAGCTCCACCAAGGCGCTGCACGGGCACGCCCTGGAGGCCTCCGGCCTGCTGGAACTGGTGGTGACCGTGCTCGCCCTGCGGCACGGGAAACTGCCCGTCAACGCCGGCTGGCTCGGCCCCGACCCGGCCTGCCCGCTGGACGTCGTGCGCGACGCGCCCCGGCCCGCCGCCACCGGGTACGCGCTGAGCCTCAACGCCGCCTTCGGCGGCGCCAACACGGCGCTGCTGGTCGGTGCGGCATGAGCGGGACTGCCGGCCGCCTCACCGTGCTGGCCGAGGCGGCCTGGCCCGAGCCGGGCGACGCGGCGCCGCCGCCGGTGCCCGGGTACGTGCACTCCAGCTTCCCGCCCCTGGTCGCGGCGGTCGCCGAGCGCTGCCTGACCCGGGCGTACGGCCAGCGGCCGGCCCCCGGCGGCGAACGGACCGCGGTCGTGCTGGTCAGCGCGGCCGGGGACCGGGCCAGCGCGGCGCACGTGCGGGCCACGGTCGCCGGCGGCGGCCGACCCGGGCCGCTGTTCTTCTTCCAGTCGGTGCCCAACAGCGTGGCCGGGCACGTGGCCGCCCGCTGGGGGCTGGGCGGGCCGGTGGTCTGCCTCGCGCCGGCCGGCGACCCGCGCGCCGAGGGCGCCGCCGAGGCCGAGCTGCTGCTGCACGACGGCGACGCCGACCGGGCGTTGCTGGTCCTGATCGAACAGGCACCCGACGACGGCGACGCGGGCCGTCCGGCCGGGGCAGCCGGAACCACCGCCGTCGCGGTGCTGCTGGGGGGAGGAGACGCACCATGAGCAACAGGGGACTGCGGGGGGTGCTGGCCGCCGACGAGCGGATCGGCGCCGGCAACGTGCTGGCCCGGGTGCTGGCGCACGGCGCCGACCCGGACGGGCCGGGCCTCACCTTCGACACCGCCGTGGACGGCCACCCGGCCGACCGGCCGCTCACCCTGGGCCGGCTCGACGAGCGGGTCGCCGCCCGCGCCGCCTGGCTGCACGAGCGGGGGATCGGGCCCCGCGACCCGGTCGCCGTCTGGGCCACCGCCGCCGCCGACATGGTGCTCAGCTTCCTCGCGTTGACCCGGCTCGGCGCGATCCCGGCGCTGATGAACGGCAGGCTGCGCCCCGAGATCGCCGCCGAGTACGTCCGCCGGCTGCGCGGCGTCGGCGTGCTCGCCGACGGCGCGCACGGCGCCCTGCTCGCCGGCCACGACCTCGGCGTCCCGGTGCTCGGCACGCCCGCCGAGGCCGGCACCGGCGACCCGGCCGCCGCGCCGGAGCACTACCGGCACCACGGCGACGACCCGGTCGTCATCACCCACACCTCCGGCACCACGGGCGTGCCCAAGGCGGTGCTGCACTCGCACGCGAGCCTCTTCGCCGCCACCCGGCACCTGCTCGCCATGCCGCAGGCGCAGGGGACCCGACGCATCCTCAACGCGCTGCCCGCCCCGCACACCGCCACCGTGCTCATGGTCAACCAGGCCCTCGGCAACTCCGCCGAGATGCTCCTGCTCTCCGACCAGGGCGGGGAGCGGGTGCTGGAGGCGATCCAGCGCTGGCGTCCCGACGGGGTGTTCGGCTTCTCCGTGACCTGGGCGGAGCTGGCCCGCTTCGACCTGGCCGCGTACGACCTGGACTCGGTGTCGCTGTGGTTCAACACCGGCGACTGCTCGCACGAGCCGCACGTGCGCCGGCTGGTCGCGGTCGGCTCCCGCGACGTGGTGACCCGCGACGGGATCACCCGGGTGCCCGGCTCGGTCTTCATCGACGGGCTCGGCTCCAGCGAGATGGGCCACTCGATGTTCCACGTCACCCACCGCGTCGACACCGACCGGTACGGCCGCTGCGTCGGGCGGCCCTACCGGTTCGCGAGGGTCGCCGTGCTCGACGCCCGGGGCGAGCCGGTGCCGACCGGCGAGGTGGGCTGGCTCGGCATCGACTCGCCGTCGCTGTTCCGCGGCTACTGGAACGACTCGGCCACCACGTACCGGTCCCGGCAGCGCGGCTGGTACCTCACCGGGGACCTGGTGTACGCCGACGACGAGGGCCGCTACTACCACCTGGACCGGGCCGTCGACGCGGTCGACGCCGGGGACGGGCGGCGGTTCTACACCGCGCTGTCCGAGGAACGGGTCCTCGCCGCCTGCCCGGACGTCACCGACTGCACCGTGGTGATCACCTCGGGGGTCGACGGGGTCGTCACCGACGTGCTGCTGGAACTCGCCGCCGGCGCCGACCCCGCCGAGGACCGCACCGACCGGGTCCGCGCCGCGCTCGGGTCCGACGTCGGCGCGACCCTGCGCCGGGTCGTGCCGGTCCGCGCCGCCGACATCCCGGTCACCGTCACCGGCAAGGTGCGCAAGGTGGCCCTGCGGGAGCGGTACCTCACCGAGTCGCCGTCATGACGGCCGTCATCACCGGGATGGGGCTGTTCACCCCCGTCGGGCGGGGCGTCGACGCCACCTTCGACGCGCTCTGCGCCGGCCGGTCCGGGCTGACCCGGCCGCCGGCCGGGCACCCGGCGGCCGGGTCGCTGGAGGTGGCCGGCGTGCTGCCGGACATCGACCCGCGCACCGTGGCCTCCGGGCCGGAGACCAGGGTGTTGGACCGGGTCGTGGTGCTCGCCCTGCTCGCCGCCGCCGACGCGCTCACCGACGCCGGCATCGAGGTGGGCCGGGACGTGGACCCGGGCCGGATCGGGGTGATCGTCGGCGGCGTCGGCGGGATGTCCACCCTGGAGGCGCAGGTGCTGGCCCGCGCCGAGCGGGGCCGGGCGGCGGTCAGCCCCTACCTGCTCACCGGCATCCTGCCGAACATGCCGTCGGCCCGGATCGCCATCCGGTACGGCATCCGCGGCTACACCTCCTCCGTCGGCACCGCCTGCGCCTCCGGCGCCCAGTCGATCGCCGACGCGCTGCGGCTGATCCGCGCCGACGAGGCCGACGTGGTGCTCTGCGGGGCCAGCGAGGCGCCGCTGTTCCCGACCTTCTCCGACACCTTCGGCAACGCCCGGGCGCTCGCCCGGGGCTGGGCCGACCCGACGGCGGCGAGCCGGCCGTTCGACGCCCGCCGCAACGGGTTCGTCCTCGCCGAGGGCGCGGCCCTGCTGGTGCTGGAACGCGCCGAGCACGCCGCCGCCCGGGGCGTCGCCGGCTACGCCGAGGTCGCCGGGTACGGGGTGACCACCGACGCGTACCACCCGACCGCCCCGCGACCCGACGGCGCCGGCGCGGCGGAGTGCATGCGGCGCGCGCTGGCCAGCGGCGGCGTGCCCGCCGCACGGGTCGGCTACGTCAACGCGCACGGCACCGCCACGAAGCTCGGCGACATCGCCGAGACCACCGCGCTGGCCGAGGTGTTCGGCGACGGCGGCGTGCCGGTCAGCTCCACCAAGGCGCTCACCGGCCACCTGCTCGGCGCCTCCGGGGCGCTGGAGGCGGCGGCCACCGCGCTGGCGCTCGGTCGGGGCCTGCTGCCGCCGACGCACAACCTCGACGACCCGGACCCGGCCTGCCCGGCAGACCACATCCGTGCCGAGCCGCGGCAGACGGACACCGGATACGCGCTGACCAACTCCTTCGGCTTCGGCGGGCAGAACGTGAGCCTGCTGCTCGCGCGGGCCGCCCGGCCGAGGGACTGACCATGCACCATCCCGGGCGGACCGCGCCCGGACGGCAACCACGGGGAACCGTGAAAGGGCTGAGGACATGGACATCCGTGGGATAGACCACATCGAACTCTTCGTGGGCGACGCCCGGCAGGCGGCCTTCTACTTCGACCGGGCGGTCGGCTTCCAGCTGCGCGGCCAGGGCGGCCCCGAGACCGGGCTGGCCGACCAGCGGTCGCTGGTGCTGTGCCAGGGCGACGTCCGGATGGTGCTCACCACCGGGCTCACCGCCGAGCACCCGGCGGCGCGGTACGTGCAGCGGCACGGCGACGGCGTGGCCGTGGTCGCGCTGGAGGTCGACGACGCCGCCGGCGCGTACGCCGAGTTGGTGCGCCGGGGCGCGGCGGGGGTGACGCCGCCGACCACCCACACCGGCGCGGACGCCGAGGTGGTGACCGCCGAGGTGGGCGGCTTCGGCGACGTGCTGCACCGCCTCGTGTCCCGGCGCGGCGACCCGGGCGAGTTCCTGCCCGGGGCGGTCGACATGACGCCTCCCGACGGCGGCGGCGGAAAGCTGCTCGCCGAGATCGACCACCTGGCGGTCTGCGTGCCACCGGGGCAGCTCGACGAGACCGTCCGGTACTACCGGGACGTGTTCGGGTTCGCGGAGATCTTCACGGAGCACGTGGAGGTCGCCGGGCAGGCGATGAACTCCACCGTGGTGCAGAGCCCGTCGGGGCGGGTCACCCTGGTGCTGCTGGAGCCGGACCGCTCCCGCCGGCCGGGGCAGCTCGACGCCTTCCTCGACCAGCACGTGGGCGCCGGGGTGCAGCACCTGGGGCTGCGCACCGACGACATCGTCACCGCGGTCACGGTCCTCGCCGAGCGGGGCGTGCGCTTCGCCGGCACCCCGGCCAGCTACTACGACGCCCTGGAGGGGCGGGTCGGCCCGGTGGACGCGCCGCTGGACCGGCTGCGTGAGCTCGGCGTGCTCGTCGACCGCGACCACGGCGGGCAGCTGCTGCAGATCTTCACCGAGTCCATGCACGTGCGCCGCACGCTCTTCCTGGAGCTGATCGAGCGGCGCGGGGCGCGGACCTTCGGCAGCGGCAACATCAAGGCGCTCTACGAGGCCAAGGAACGGGAACTGGCCGCGGCGGGAGCCACCGCCGCGGCCCCGACAGCGCAGGAGGTGCGGGCGTGACCGCGACCGAGTTCGAGCCGGCACTGACCGTCCAGGAGGAGGCGCTGCTGCCCTCCGACGAGGACGTGGCGTTCTACGCCGAGCACGGCTGGTACCTGTCGAAGAAGCTGCTGACCGACGATGAGGTGGACGCCCTCGCGGCGGCCGCCGACCGCTACTACGACGGCGAGCGGGACCGCCGCCTGCCGGTGCGCCCGGCGCGGCTCGCCTACTGGGACCCGTCGAAGGGCCCGGTCCAGCGGCACAACGACTACGTCCACCACGAGCACGACGGGCTCGGGTCGATCCTGCGCAAGCCGCTGATCGGCGCGGTCGCCGCGCGGCTCGCGCGGGCCACCGAGATCCGCGTCTTCCAGTCCACGTTGATCTACAAGCCGCCGGTCTCCGGGGAGCCGTCGAACATCGTGCCCTGGCACTTCGACAAGCACTACTGGGCGTCCTCGTCGTCGGAGGACATGCTCACCGCGTTCATCCCCTTCCACGACTGCGGCGAGGAGATGGGCACGATCACCATGGTCGACGGCTCGCACCGCTGGGAGGAGATCGGCGCCGACGACACGGTGGTGCGCCACTTCGCCGACCGCGACCGCGACCAGCTGGAGGAGATGCTCGCCGAGAACGCGGCCCACAACGGCGTGCGGATCCGCAAGGTGCCAATGGTGATCCCCAAGGGACACATGAGCTTCCACCACTGCCGCACCTACCACGGCAGCGGCGCCAACGTCAGCGGCCGCCCGCGCCGGGCGGTCTCGCTGCACCTGCAGGACGGCGACAACGCCTGGCGGGAGTACCGCCT
The DNA here is from genome assembly GCF_040640115.1 of Micromonospora sp. NPDC023644. Classification (NCBI taxonomy): domain Bacteria; kingdom Bacillati; phylum Actinomycetota; class Actinomycetes; order Micromonosporales; family Micromonosporaceae; genus Micromonospora; species Micromonospora sp. NPDC023644. The sequence goes on from NZ_JBFABA010000033.1 coordinate 28,268, forward strand.
CTCCGACGGCACCCTCGCCGCGTACAACCACGACGTGCTGGTCCGCCGCACCCTCGACGGGCGGCCGGACTACGCGGACCCCGAGTACTGCCCGGTCATCTGGCGCCACCGCGCCCCGCAGGGACGCTGACGTGTCGCGCCACGACCGGGGGAGGACGCACCCGGGGAGCGACGGGCTGGAGAAGGCGGTCCGGCTCTACCGGACGGTCCGGCTGATCCGCCGGTTCGAGGAGCGGGCCATCGAGCTGGTCCGCTCCGGGCACGTCGTCGGGGGCATCCACCCGTACCTCGGGCAGGAGGGGATCGCCGCCGGGGTCTGCGCCGCGCTGCGCGCCGACGACGTGCTCGCCGGCACCCACCGGGGGCACGGGCACGTGCTCGCCAAGGGCGCGGACCCGGCCCGGATGATGGCCGAGCTGTGCGGCCGGGTCACCGGCCTCAACGCCGGCCGGGGCGGGTCGATGCACGCCGCCGACTTCGGCGTCGGCGTGCTCGGCGCCAACGCCATCGTCGGCGCGTCCGGGGCGATCATCACCGGGGCGGTGTGGGCGCGCCGCCGGCGCGGCGACGACGTCGTCGGGGTGAGCTTCTTCGGCGACGGCGCGGTCAACGAGGGGATGCTGCTGGAGGCGTTCAACCTGGCCGCGCTGTGGCGGGTGCCGGTGCTGTTCGTCTGCGAGAACAACGGCTACGCCACCACCATGCCCGTCGCGGGCGCGGTCGCCGGCAGCATCCCCGGCCGGGCCGCCGCCTTCGGCATCCCGGCCGCCGTCGTGGACGGTCAGGACCCCGAGGCGGTACGCGACGCCGCGAGTGCCGCCGTCGACCGGATGCGCGCCGGCGGCGGCCCCGAGCTGATCGAGGCGCGGACCTACCGGTTCGACGCCCACCACACCTTCGAGCACGCGGTACGCCTCGACTACCGCCCGCCCGACGAGGTGGCCCGGGGCCGCTCCCGCGACCCGGTGGACATCCAGGGCGGGCGGCTCCGCGCCGCCGATCGGGCGGAGGTCGACGCCGAGGTGGAGGCCACCCTGGCGGCGGCCGTCGAGTTCGCGCTGGCCGGCGCCGAGCCGGATCCGGCCGACGCCCTGGCGCACCTGTACGCCAGCGGCCTGACCGCCCGCACCGGAGGTGGGTAGATGCCCAGACTTTCCTACCGCAAGGCGCTCACCCGGGCGCTCGCCGACGAACTGGCCCGCGACGAGTCGGTGTTCCTGCTCGGCGAGGACATCCGGGTGGCCGCCTCGAACGTCACCGCCGGGCTGGTCAAGCGGTTCGGCCCGGAGCGGGTGCTCGACACCCCGCTGTCGGAGCAGGCGTTCACCAGCTTCGCCACCGGGGCGGCCCTGGCCGGGATGCGGCCGGTGGTCGAGTTCCAGATCCCGTCGCTGCTGTTCCTGGTCTTCGAGCAGATCGTCAACCACGCGCACAAGTTCCCGCTGATGACCGGCGGGCAGTGCGCGGTGCCGGTCACGTACCTGGTGCCGGGCTCCGGTTCCCGGACGGGCTGGGCGGGGCAGCACTCCGACCACCCGTACAGCCTCTTCGCCCACGTCGGGGTGACCACGGTGGTGCCGGCCACCCCGGCGGACGCGTACGGGCTGCTGGTGTCGGCGGTGCGGTGCGACGACCCGGTGGTGGTCTTCGCCCCGGCCGGGGCGCTGGACGTCCGCGACGACGTCGACCTCGCCGCGCTCGCGCCGGTGCCGCTGGGCCGGGGCCGGGTGCACCGCTTCGGCGACGACGTGACCGTGGTCGCGGTCGGGCACCTGGTGCACGACGCCCTCGCCGTCGCCGAGGAGCTGGCCGACCAGGTGTCGGTGGAGGTGTTCGACCCGCGCACGCTCTACCCGTTCGACTGGGACGCGCTCGCCGAGTCGGTGGCGCGCACCGGGCGGCTGGTGGTGGTGGACGACTCCAACCGCTCCTGCGGCATCGCCGGGGAGATCATCGCGACCATGGTCGAGCGGGTGCGGCTGGTCGCGCCGCCGCGCCGGGTCACCCGCCCCGACGGCGCGGTGCTGCCGTTCGCCCCGGCGCTGGACCGGGCCGTGCAGCCCGGCCGCGAGCAGCTCCTGGCCGCCATCGGACACGTCATGAAGGAGGGTTGAATGAACGACGCCGACTACCGCTGGCCCGCCGCGGCGCGCGCGTGGCTCGACCTGCCCGCGCCGGTGCGCGCCGAGATGGTGGCCGCCGGGGCCGAGTCCTGGCGGGAGGTCTTCGACGGCCGCGCCACGTACAACGAGCAGTGGCGGCTGGCCCGGCCGCCGGTGATGGACGAGACCTCGCTGGGCGTGCTCAACGCCGTCTCCGACCGGCTCGCGCAGCTCATCTTCGAGGCGTGCCGGCGGCGGGCCGGCACGGCGGGGGAGCTGCGCCGGCTGCTGAACGTCGCCGACGGCGACACCCGGCTGCTCGACGACGACGATCCGCTGACCGAGACGCTGCTGGACGCGTTCCGGCCGGACGTGCTGCTCTGCGACGGGGTGCCCCGCTTCGTCGAGTACAACATCGACAGCAGCCTCGGCGGGGCGTTCGACGCGGACACCACGGTGCGCCGCTTCGTCGAGCTCTACCGGCGGCGCGGCCTCACCGACCGGGTCCGCCTGGCGGCGGCGCCCTCGGCGGTGGACCGGCGGTTCGCCGCGATCCGCGCCGGGCTCGGCCTGCCCGAGGGCGCCCGGGTCGCCATGCTGGTCGACTTCGACTCCGAGTACCCGGGACTCGACGACCCGCAGCGGTTCATCCGGCTGCTGTCGCCGGTGGTCGAGCGGGCCGCCGCGTGCGGCTTGGACCTGGTCATCGCGCCGGTCTCCCAGGTCACGCTGGACGACCGGAAGCGGCTGGTGGCCGGCGGCGCCCCGGTCGACGGGGTGTTTCGGCTCTTCGTGCCCAACCGGGTCACCCCGAGCGCCGGGGTGGACGCCCTGGAGGCGGCGCTGGCGGCGGGCACGGTGCCGATGTGGGTGTCGGCGGCGGCCTGGCTGGTCGCCAACAAGCGCGCCTTCGCCTGGCTCTGGGAGGACGCCGACACGCTGCCGGCCGCCGACCGGGACCTGGTGCACCGGTACGTGCCGCGCACCTGGTCGCTGACGGCGGACCTGCTCGACCGGGCGGTGGCCGACCGGGTGGGCCTGGTGGCGAAGCCGGCCGACGGCTCCGCCGGGGTCGACGTGCTGATCGGCCGGGAGACCGACGCCCAGACGTGGCGGGACGGCCTGACCCGGGCCGTCGGGCGGGGCGGCTTCATCCTTCAGGAGTACGTGCAGGCCGACGACGTCCCGCTGGACTTCGTGCGGATCGGGACCGGCGAGACGGTCAGCGCCGAGGTGCCGTACAGCATCGCCCCGTACCTGTTCGGCCGCCGGGCCGCCGGCGCCTGCATCCGTACCGGCTTCCCGGGCTGCGACGGCGTGCTCAACCTGGCCCGCGGCGTCCTCCTCTCGGGCCTCCTGGTGACCCCCTGACCCACCCCTGACCCGCCCCGCCCCGCCCGGCCCTCTGACGCGTCGATCATGCAGTCGTGCTGGGGTGCACATCGGACAGGAAGGGGTGAGCCCGGCACCACAACTGCATGATCCACGTTGAGGGGAGGCGGGAGGGCGGGAGTGGGGGAGGATCTTCGGGTGGGTGGGCCGCGGGTGGGGTTGACGGTCGGCGAGTTGCGGGCGGTGGCGCGGGCGGCGTTCGGGGGCGGGCGGGTGCTGGTGTCGGCCGAGCGGTTGGCCGGCGGCACGAAGAAGGGCGTCTACCGGCTGACCCTCGACGACGGGTCCACCGGCGTCGCCTACGTCTGGCATCCGGCGGAGGACTACTGGCCGGCGCGGGCGGCGCCGGAACGCGACGACCCGTTCGGGCACGCCACCGGGGCCGGCCTGTTCGCCGCGGCGCACCGGGAGCTCACCGCCGCCGGGGTGCGGGTGCCCCGGCTGCTGCTTGCCCCCACCGCGGGCCTGCTGCCCGGCGAGGTGGCGGTGGTGGAGGACGTCCGGGGTGGCACCCTCCAGCACCTGCGGGAGCGCGACCCGCGACGGGCCGAGGTGGTGCTGGCCCGGCTCGGTGACGCCGTCCGGAGCATGCACGCCCGCCGCCACGACCGGTACGGCCGGCCGGGGTCGCACGGCCCGGCGCCCGGCCGGCCGGTGGAGCGGATCGTGCTGGACCGGGCGCTGCGGGACCTGACCGAGGCCGCCGCCGGGGTGGAGCGGATCGCCGCCGTCCGGCAGCGCCTCGCCGACGCCCTCGCCGAGCGTTGCGCCGCCGTGGCGCCCCGCTCCCGGTACGGCCTGATCCACGGTGAACTCGGGCCGGACCACGTGCTCGTGGACGAGCGGGACCGCCCGGTGCTCGTCGACATCGAGGGTGCGGTGTTCCTCGACGCGGAGTGGGAGCACGCCTTCCTCGAACTACGCTTCGGCGACGCGTATCCGGCGCTGGCCGTCGACGGTCTCGACGGCCACCGGCTGCGCCTCTACCGGCTCGCGACATACCTGTCGCTGGTGGCGGGTCCGCTGCGCCTGCTCGACGGCGACTTCCCCGACAGGGCCGGCATGCTTGCCATCGTCGCGCACAACGTCACCCGGACACTGGACCAGCTCGCCTGAGCCCACCGCCGGCGGGCTGAGGAACCGGACCCCTCCTCGTGTCCCGGCGCAGGCGAAAGCCGGCCCGGGCGCCGCCGTCAGCCGACGGGTCGGGTGTGCGCGAGGTGGGCGCCGAGGCGGCGGACGGTCTCGGCGGCGGCGACCGCGTCGCTGCGGGCGCTGCCGTGCCGGCCGTCGCTGCCGTACATCGTCGGGTCGGCGGTGAGCGGGTGGTCGGTGAGCCGCACGTGCAGGGTGCCGAGCCGCTCCGCGAGGGCCCCGGTGTGCGCGGAGAGCCGCCGCATCCGCTCGCCCAGCCCGGCCCGGTGCCGCTCCGGCACGGCCGGGCTGAGCGACACGTCGAACATGCCGACGGTGATCACGTCCGCTCCGGCGGCGCGCAGGGCCTCGATCATCGCGGTCAGCTCCGCGTCGACCGCGTCCGCGTCGTAGCCCCGCCCGAAGGCGTCGTTGCCGCCGCAGACCACCAGCGCCAGGTCGGGGCGGAACGCCAGCGCCGGGGCGAGCTGGGCGGCGCGCACCTCGTGCGCCCGCAGCCCCCGCAGCCCCAGGTTCAGGTACGCCAGCTCCGGCCGGACGGCGCGCAGTTCGGCGGCGATCCGGTCGGCCCACTGCACCTCGGGGTAGCCGTCGACGGGCTCGCAGAGCCCCTCGGCCACGCTGTCGCCCAGCACCGCGAAGCGCCGCCACGGGTGGTCGCGCAGCAGCGCCGCGCTCTCCCCGTCGCGCAGGCAGAACGGGTCCGTCGCTTCGGTCAACGTCAATGGCATGAGCGCACGCTAGTCGACCGGCCCGTCCCCGGCCAGCGGCCCGTCGGGCAGGGCCACCTCCGCCAGGTGGCGCTGGTGCGCTCCCGGTGCGAGCAGTGGCAGCTGACCACCGCGCCGTCGTGCGGGCGACCGGACGCGCCGCCCGGAACCCTTTACGTCCGCGTTGACCAGTGTGAATATGTCTACATCGATCGGCAGACAGCCGATCCAGCCCTCCCCGGGAGGTACGCGTGAGACTCACCCGACGTGGTGTGATGTCCGCCGTCACCGTCGCTCTCCTCGGCGCCACCGTGGCCGTGTCACCGGCCCACGCCGCGCCCTCCGCCCTGACCGCCGAGCGGGCCGCCAGCCTCGCGGCCGGCCTCGGTCCCGACCGTACCGCCGGCTCCTACCTGGACGCCGCGTCGGGCCGTACCGTCGTCGCCGTCACCGACGAGCAGGCCGCCGCCACGGTCCGCGCCGCGGGCGGCGTCGCCCGCCTCGTCACCCACAGCGCCCGAGCCCTCCAGGCCGCCCAGTCCCGGGTGGACCTCGGGGTCACGGGCACCGCCCTCTGGGTGGACCCGGTCGGCAACCAGGTGGTCGTCGGCGTGGACAGCACGGTCGGCGCCGCCCATGCGGCGCGCATCCGCGCCGCGGTGGCCGCGGCCGGCGGCACGGCCCGGATCACCCCGCTCGCCGGCACGCTGAGCATGCGGATCTCCGGCGGCGACGCCATCTACGGCGGCGGCTACCGCTGCTCGCTCGGCTTCAACGTGCGCAGCGGCAGCACCTACTACTTCCTCACCGCCGGGCACTGCACCGACGCGGTCTCCGCCTGGTACGCCAACTCGGCGCAGAGCACCAAGCTCGGCGACCGCACCGGCACCAGCTTCCCGGGCAACGACTACGGCATCGTCCGCTACACCAACACCTCGATCGCCATCGACGGCTCGGTGGGTTCGCAGGACATCACCGCCGCCGGGAACGCGTCCGTCGGCCAGCAGGTGACCCGGCAGGGGAGCACCACCGGCACCCGCAGCGGCACGGTGACCGGCCTCAACGCCACCGTCCGCTACGCCGAGGGCACCGTCCGGGGCATGATCGCCACCAACGTCTGCGCCGAGCCCGGCGACAGCGGCGGCCCGCTCTACTCGGGCAGCACCGCCCTCGGGCTGACCTCCGGCGGCAGCGGCAACTGCCGCACCGGCGGCACCACCTTCTTCCAGCCGGTCACCGAGGCGCTCAGCCGATACGGCGTCTCCGTCTTCTGACCCGACCACCTCGTGGCTCCCCGGCGGCATCCGCCGGGGAGCCACGTCGCGTCGGGCATCATGGCGGCATGGTGCAGGTGGCGGTGTGCGGGCCGGCAACCGCGTCGGACGCCGAGCTGGCGCACGCCCGCCGGGTGGGCGAGCTGCTCGCCGAGCGGGGCGCGACCGTGCTCTGCGGAGGCGGCGGCGGGGTGATGTCCGCCGTCGCCGCCGGCGCCCGTTCCCGCGCCGGCCTGGTCATCGGCGTACGCCCCGACGACGGCACCGCCCCCGGCCCGGCGGCCGACGTGTCGGCCACGGTCGTGACCAACATGGGGCAGGCCCGCAACGCGATCCTGGTCTGGAGCGCCGACGCGGTGATCGCGGTCGGCGGCTCCTGGGGGACGCTCTCCGAGGTGGCCCTGGCCATGCGGCGCGGCGGCGTCCCGGTGGTGGTGCTCGGCGGCTGGCGGATCCTCGACGCCACCGGCGCCCCCGTTCCCGGCCTGTCGCACGTGTCCACCCCGGAGGAGGCCGTCGCGGCGGCGCTGCCGGGCTGACGTCGCCCCGCCCGGGCTACGCCTGCCGCCCCGCCCGGTACGCCGCCGCGAGCCGCTTCGGCGCCCGGTCCTGCCACGCCTCGACGACGAGCTCGGCCAGCTCGTCGGGGTCGATCCGGTCCAGCCGGACCAGGACCGCCGGGTAGCCGTCGAAGTGCGCGGTGGTGAAGTAGACGGCGGGGTCGTCGGCGAGCAGCGCCTCCTTCGCCCCCAGGTCCGGCACCCGCACGCCGAGGACCGGCCCGTCCGGCGCGGCGTCGCCGAGGGCGTCGAGGTCGGCGCGGCGCAGCGGCCGCTCCCAGACGAACGCCCTGCCGCGGACCTTCCACGCCGGCGCCCCCTGGTAGGACGGGTGCTCGCCCGCCTCCGGCAGAGCCAGCGCGATCCGGCGGACGTCCTCCCACGTGGCCATGCCCCGACCCTACGCCCGACCCACGACACCCGGCGCCCGCTCGGGCGGCGCGGTCGTGGGCCGGGGGCGCAGCCCGGGCAGGAGCGGCAGCAGGGTCACGACGAGGCAGAACGCCGCCATGGCCAGCAGGGCGGCGACGAGGCCGAACGCGGTCGCCGACCAGCCGCCCAGCAGCGCGCCCAGCGGCAGGCCCGCGAACGCCAGCGACCCGGCCAGCCCGATCACCCGGGTCTGCAGCTCGGGGGGCACCCGCTCGTAGATCGCCACCCCGAGCAGCGGGTTGACCGCCGCGATGCCGATGCCGGACACGAACGTCACCGCGAGCACCACCGCCAGCTCCTCGCTCAGCGCGAGGACCAGCAGCCGCGGGGCGCCGCTGAGTGCCGCACCGACCACGAAGGTCAGGTACCGGGGCAGCCGGGGACCGTACGCCGCGAAGAGCAGGTTGCCCAGCAGCGCGCCGGCCGAGAACGCCCCGAGCACCAGGCCCAGCCCGGCGGGGCTGCGCAGCACGTCGGCCACCCAGAGCGGGATGTAGACCGCGACGCTCGCGTTGACCACCATGTTCAGCGCCGAGATCACCAGCAGCATGGTCAGCAGCATCCGGTCGCGGCCCAGGTGGCGGAACCCGCCCGCGAGCGCGCGCAGGTATCCCTCCGGCGCCGCCGGTCCCGCCGGGGCGGCCGGCGGCCGGACCAGCAGGCCGACCAGCAGGGCGCAGGCGGCGAAGCTCGCGGCGTCGATGAGGAGCGCCTGCGTCACCCCGAACCACCAGACGAGCAGCCCGCCCAGGCCCGCGCCGAGCAGGGTGACCAGCCGGCCGAGGCCGTCGTAGACGGAGGTCAGCCGGATCAGCCGGACCCCGGCGGCCTCGGCGGCCGGGCGGAACATCACGTGCTTGACCCGGTCGCCGACGCCCCGCAACGCGCCCACGAGGGCGACCAGGGCGACCAGCGCGCCGAAGCCGAGCCAGGGGGCGAGGGCCACCGCCACCATCAGAGCGGCGCTGCCGGCGTCGGCCAGGATCGAGGTGCGGCGCAGCCCGATCCGGTCCGCCCAGGGTGTGCCCAGGGCGCTGGAGAGCAGGTAGGGCAGCGTCTCGGCGGCGGCCACCGCGCCCATCTTCGCCGGGCTGCCGGTGGTCTCCAGCACCAGCCAGGGGATGGCCACCACCGAGATCCGGCTGCCCAGGTTGGAGATCAGGTCGGCGGCGACCAGGACGGTCAGCTCCCGCCGGGAGGTCACGCCAGGCTGCCGATCGACGCCTCCGGGTGCTCGACCGACGACGGGTGGTCCGCGGCGTAGCGGGCCCGCAGCGCGCGCTTGTCCACCTTGGCGGAGCGGTTGAGCGGCAGCCGGTCGACGAACTGCACCCCGCCCGGCGCCCAGGTGTCGCTGAGCTCGGCGGTGACCAGGTCGATCAGCTCCCCGGCGGTTACCGTCGCGCCGGGTGCCGGCACGACGTAGGCGTACGGCAGTTCGCCGGCCGCCTCGTCCGGCACGCCGATCACGGCCGCCGCCCGCACCTGCGGGTGCCCGGCCAGGACGTCCTCGATCGGGCGGGAGTGGATCGGCCAGCTGCGCCGCCGGGTGAGGATCCGGTCCTGCAACCGGTCGACGAGGTAGAGGTAGCCGTCGGCGTCGAGGTGCCCGACGTCGCGGGTGCGGACCCAGCCGTCGACCAGCGTCTCGGCGGTCAGCTCGGGCTGGCCGTGGTAGCCGGCGAAGCGCAGGTCGGTGTGCACCCACACCTCGCCGTCGGAGCCGGGGGGCAGCACGGTGCCGTCCTCGGCGCGGATCTCGACGCGCACGTCGCCGTACGGCCGGCCGCAGGAGCGCAGCCGCTCCGGGTGCTCCGGGTCGTCGGTGAGCCCCGGCAGGGCGGTGACCACGACGGCCTCGCTGAGGCCGTACACGATGCGCAGCACCGGGCCGAAGCGGGCGATCGCCTGGCGCAGCCGGGCGGGCGCGGCGGGGCCGGCGCCCACGTTGAACATGAACATGGCGGAGAAGTCCGCGCCGGCCAGGGCGGGGTGGTCGAGCACCTCGTAGAGCATCGGCGGGGTGACGAAGGTCGAGTTGATCCGCTCCCGGTCGACGGTGTCGATGAACCGGGCCGGATCCCAGCCGTCGCGCGGGAACAGCACCCCGCCGGTGAAGAGGTTGAACAGCGTGGTGATCTGGCCGCTGGCCAGCCACATCGGCGAGTGCGACAGGTGCCGCAGCGGCGGGTACCCGGCCGCGCGGAAGTCGGCGGCCAGGGCGAGGATCTGGGTGTAGAAGCTCTCCCGGTGGTGCACCAGCTTCGGGGTGCCGGTGGTCCCGCTGGTCTGCAGGAAGGACTCCGGCACCGGCACCTCGGCCGGCAGGTCGACCCCGGCGGCGCGCTCCGCCGCGGCGACGAGGTCCGGGCCCGCGCCGCCCGGGCCGAGGCAGAGCACGGGCACGCCGGGCAGCCCGGCGGCCAGCTCCGGGCCGAGGCCGGCCGGGTCCCGGGCGTCGTAGACGAACGCGTCGGGGCGGGCCAGCCGGACGAACTCGGTCACCTCCCGGCGGGAGGTGACCGGGGCGATCCACATCGTCCGGCAGCCCAGCAGGTGCAGGGCGAGCTGCACCAGCGGTCCCTCCACCGGGTTGCCGAGCGCGAGCAGCACCGCGTGCCCCGGCCGTACGCCGTGCCCGCGCAGCGCCGCCGCCAGCCCACGCACCTGCGCGGCGACGTCGGCGTAGCTGAGCCGGCGTCCGTCCCCGACCAGCGCCTCCCGGTCGCCGAAGCCCGCGAACAGCTCCAGCGCCCGGTGCACGTAGCCGGCCCGTCGCTCCGGTCGGTCGGTCATCCGACAGCCCCCTCGCGCAGAAGTGTGGCCGCGCCCCGGGCGGCCCGGGACGGCCGGCGGCCGGGCGACCGCGCCGCCGCCGTCCGTGAGCGTAGGGACCACCGGCTGTCACGGGACAGAGCCTGAACGGCGCTCCGGACGGACCGGAGGACATTTGATCACGTCGATCAGGTTGATTGACGGTCGCGAAACTGGGCGGCTAGGTTTCTGGACCATCGTCCAGGCGGTGCCGTCAGCGGACGGCCCTGGGCTGCCAACGATGGAGGTTCAATGTCGACCCCGAAGAGATGGCATGTCATCGCGTCCGCGGCCACCCTGCTCGTCGCCGGCACCCCGGCGATGGTGGCCAGCGCCGGACCGTCCGACGCCGAGGCTTCCCGCCACCAGCGGGCGGTCTGGGCGGGCAGCTGGGCGGCCGCGGTCACCCGGGGCAACGCGACCGGCCTGACCAACAACGGCCTCAACGACCAGAGCGTCCGGATGGTCGTGCACACCACGGTGGGCGGACCGCAGTTCCGGGTGCGACTGAGCAACATGTACGGCGAGCAGGCCGTCAAGGTCGGCCGCGCCACCGTCGCGAAGCCGAACACCGCGACCCCCGACGACCTGTCCGACATCGACACCTCGACCCTGCGGACGCTGACCTTCGGCGGCGCCACCTCGGCCACCATGAACCGGGGCGTCGAGCTGGTCAGCGACCCCGTCGCACTGCCGGTCGGCGACCAGCAGGACCTGGTGCTGACGGTGCACTTCCCGACCCCGACCGGGCCGGTGACCTTCCACGGCCAGTCCCGGCAGACCAACTTCATCGGCGCCACGGACCTCACCTCCGCCGCCGGCGGGGCCGGGTTCACGATCCGGCCCAACTGCTGCTGGTTCTTCCTCTCCGGCATCGACGTGCAGCGCCGGCACAGCCCGGGCTCGGTGGTGGTCTTCGGCGACTCCATCGCCGACGGCAACGGCAGCACCGTCAACGCCAACAAGCGCTGGCCCGACCTGCTCGCCGACCGGCTCCTCGACGCCCGCCCGGACGTCCGCACGCCGGGCGTGCTCAACCTCAGCCTCGCCGGCAACCGGCTCAACCACGAGGGCCCCGAGCCCGGGGCGGGCGGCTTCCCCGGCTACCACGAACTCGGCCCCAACGCCCTGGCCCGGCTCGACGAGGACGTCTTCGCGCAGACCGACGCCCGGACCGTGATCACCCACCTCGGCATCAACGACATCTGGATGTCCGGCGACTCCGCCGAGCAGATCATCGCCTCGCTGCGGCAGGTCAACCAGCAGGTGAAGGCGCGCGGCCTGCGCAGCCTGGTGTCGACGCTCACCCCGTACGAGGGGCACGGCAACCCGGGGGTGTGGACGCCCGAGAAGGAGGCCACCCGGCAGGCCGTGAACGCGTACCTGCGCGGCAGCGACGAGTTCGACGGGCTGCTCGACTTCGACCGGGTGCTGCGCGATCCGGCGCAGCCGAGCCGGCTGCTGCCCGCGTACGACTCGGGGGACCACATCCACCCGAACGACGCCGGCAACCAGGCACTGGCCGACGCCGTGCCGCTGCGACTGCTGGGCCTGTGACCTCGGCGCGGGCGGCGGGCGATCCCGCCGCCCGCCGCACCGTCGATGGGGGAGACCGAACGAGGATGGACGTCACCCAGCTGCTGACCCGGCTCTACAGCGACGAGGGCCGGCAGGACCCGTACCCCTGCTACGCCGCCCTGCACGCTCTGGGGCCGGTCAGCCCGGTGCCGGCGCGCGCCGAGCACCGCTCGGTCGACGCCGTGGCCGTCGGCTACGACCTCGTCAGCCAGGTGCTGCGCGACCCGCAGTGGTACAAGCAGGCCCCGCCGGGCTGGCAGGAGCAGGAGGTGCTGCGCACCCTGCAGACCTCGATGATGTTCGTCAACCCGCCGGAGCACACCCGGATGCGGGCGGTGTTCGCGAAGACGTTCACCCCGCGCCGGCTGGGCGCGCTGGAGCCGACCGTGCACCGGGTCGTCGACGGGCTGCTGGACCGGATGGCCGACGCCGGGGACGCCGCCCTCGACTTCGTCGCGGAGTTCGCGTACCCGCTGCCGGCCCTGGTGATGGCGGAGTTCATCGGCATTCCCGCCGGGGAGCTGGACTTCTACCGGCAGCGGGTGGAGCGGATCGACGACTTCCTGGACGTGGCGGGCAAGACCCCGCAGCGCCTCGCCGCCGCCAACACCGCCGCCGCCGAGCTGCGCGACTTCTACACGGAGCTGATCGCGCACCGGCGCCGGCGGCCGGCTGAGGACCTGATCAGCGCGCTGGTGGAGGCGGTCGATTCCGGCGACGTGGAGCTGGCCGCCGACGAGCTGGTCAGCAACCTGATCGTGCTGTTCAACGCCGCCTTCGTCACCACCGTCTACATGTTCGGCAACGGGCTGCCGCTGCTGCTGGCCCACCCCGACGTGGCCGCCGCGCTGCCCGGCGACGACGCGCTGACCCGGGGCGCGGTCGACGAGATCCTGCGGCTGGAGGCCCCCGTGCACTTCCTGGCCCGGGCCGCGCCCCGCGACACCGAGGTCGGCGGGGTGCCGGTCGGGCGGGACCGCAACGTGCTGCTGATCCTCGCCGCCGCCAACCGCGACCCGGCCCGCTTTCCCGACCCGGCCCGCTTCGACCCGCGCCGGAGCGGCCCGCCGTCGCTGGCCTTCGGCGCCGGCCTGCACTTCTGCCTCGGCGCCGCGGTGTCCCGGCTGGAGGGCCGGCTCGCGCTGCCCAGGCTGCTGGCCCGTTTCCCCGGGCTCACCGTCGCCGAGGCGCCGACGTACAGCGGCAGCCTCTTCCTGCGCGGCGTCGACAAGCTGGCCGTGCACACCCGAGGAGGGCCCGCGTGAGCGTCCATCCGCAGGTGGCGGCGTACCGGGCCGCCCGCGAGGCGGCCGGCAGCCCGCCGCTCTACACCCAGACCCTGGCCGAGGCCCGCGCCGCCGACCTCGCCGCGATCCGCGCCGGCGGCGGCGCGGTCGAGCCGGTGCACGAGGTACGCGACACGCGCGTGCCCGGCCCGGCGGGCGACCTGCCGGTGCGGATCCACCGACCGGCGGGGGAGGGGCCACTGCCCACCCTCGTCTACTTCTTCGGCGGCGGCTGGACGCTGGGCAGCGTCGACACCGCCGACGGCATCTGCCGGCGGCTGGCCAACGCGGTGCCCTGCCAGGTGGTCACCGTCGGCTACCGGCTGGCCCCGGAGCACCCCTTCCCCGCCGCCGTGCACGACTGCCACGCGGCCACGCGGTGGATCGCCGCGCACCCGGAGGAGTTCGGCGTCGACCCGCGGCGCGTGGCGGTCGGCGGCGACAGCGCCGGCGGCAACCTCGCCGCCGCCGTCACCCTGCTGGCCCGCGAGCGCGGCGGGCCGGGGCTCGCCGCCCAGTTGCTGGTGTACCCGAACACCGACCAGACCGGCGAACCCGACGGCGACGGCGAGGACCCGCTGCTGTTCAACCGCCGCTCGGTCGCCTGGTACCGGGGCCACTATCTCGCCGACCCCGCCGACGCGCGGCACCCGCTGGCGTCGCCGCTGCTCGCCGCGGACCTGACCGGCCTGCCGCCGGCGCTGGTGATCACCGCCGAGCACGACCCGCTGCGCGCCGAGGGGGAGCGGTACGCGCAGCGGCTGCGCGACGCCGGCGTGCCCACCACCCACACCCGGTACGCGGGCATGATCCACGGCTTCTTCGCCATGCCCGGGGCGTTCGACGACGGCGGGCGCGCCCAGGACCAGGCCGCCGCGTTCCTGCGCGGCCGGTTCGGCGCGGCGGCCAGCGGCGCGACGGGTGACGGTGCGGCGGGCGGCGGTGCGACGGGCGACGGCATGGCGGCGAACGGTGCGACGGGTGACGGCGCGGCGGCCAACGGCGCGACGGGTGACGGCGCGGCGGGCGGCGGACCGGCCGGCGGCGGGGCGACCGCCAGCGGGGCGGTGCCGGTGGGAAGGGAGACTGGCGATGGTTGAGGGCGTGCTGCCGAAGTCGGACCTGCCGGTGGCGCAGCCGTCGCCGGCCAGCCTGGCCGACTTCGCCGGGCCGGCCCGGGCGGCGCTGCCGCCCGACGTGTGGGACTACGTCGACGGCGGCAGCGGCGCCGAGACCACGCTCGCCGCCAACCGCCGCGCGCTGGACCGGGTGGCCGTGCTGCCCCGGGTGCTGCGTGGCGTGCACACCCCCCGCACCGAGGCGCGGCTGCTCGGCACCTCGTACGCCATGCCGGTGGCCGTGGCGCCCATGGCGTACCAGCGGCTGGTGCACCCCGACGGGGAGCTGGCGCTGGCCGCCGCCGCGGGCGCGGCCGGCGTGCCGTACGTGGCGAGCACCCTGAGCAGCGTGCCCATCGAGCAGATCGCGCAGACCGGCGCGACGGTCTGGTTCCAGCTCTACTGGCTGCGCGACCGGGGCTTGGTCGCCGACCTGCTGGACCGGGCGCACGCGGCGGGCTGCACCGCGCTGACGGTCACCGTGGACGTGCCGATCCTCGGCCCGCGGCGACGCGACGTGCGCAACGCGTTCGCCATCCCGCCGCACGTCGTGGCGGCCAACCTGCCGGCCGGCCGGGACGACCTCGCGCACACCGCCACCCCGGGGGTCTCCGCCATCGCCGCGCACACCGGCGACGTCTTCGCGCCCGCGCTGACCTGGGCGGACCTGGAGTGGCTGCGCGGCCGTACCGCCCTGCCGCTGGTGGTGAAGGGCGTGCTGGACCCGCGCGACGCGGAGCTGGCGGTGGCCGCCGGCGCGGACGCCGTGGTGGTCTCCAACCACGGCGGCCGGCAGCTCGACGGCGCGCCGGCCACCGCCACCGTGCTGCCGGAGGTGGTGGCGGCGGTGGCCGACCGGTGCGAGGTGCTGCTGGACAGCGGCGTGCGCGACGGCGTCGACGTGCTGCGCGCGCTCGCCCTCGGCGCGCGGGGCGTCCTGGTCGGGCGGCCGATGCTGTGGGCGCTCGCGGCCGGCGGCCGGGCCGGGGCGCGCACGGCGCTGGCGCTGCTGGCCGGCGAGTTCCGCGACGCCCTGGCGCTGGCCGGCTGCGCCGATCCGGAGGCCGCCCGCGAGCTGCGCGTGCTGAGGGAGGGCTGAGCGGTGGCCGATCCGGTGGACCTGCACGTCGCCGACCTGCACCCGGCGGTCGACGACCCCGCGCTGAACTCGATGAACTTCCTCAACGAGGTGGCCCAGCACTACCCCGACGCGGTGTCGCTGGCGGCCGGCCGGCCGTACGAGGAGTTCTTCGACGTCGCGGCGCTGCACCGGCACCTGGAGACGTTCCGCCGGCACCTGGCCGACGACCTCGGGCAGAGCCCCGCGCAGGTGCACCGGACGCTGTTCCAGTACGGCCGCACCAAGGGCATCGCGCACCACCTCGTCGCCCGCAACCTCGCCGTCGACGAGGGCGTCACGGTCGACCCGGAGGCGATCGTGGTGACCGTCGGCTGCCAGGAGGCGATGTTCCTGGTGCTGCGGGCGCTGCGGGCCGACCCGCGCGACGTGCTGCTCGCCGTCGCGCCGACGTACGTGGGGCTGACCGGCGCCGCCCGGCTGCTGGACCTGCCGGTGCGACCGGTGGCCGGCGGCCCGGCCGGCATCGACCTGGCCGACCTGCGCGAGCAGGTGCGCCTGGCCCGGGCGGCGGGGCTGCGCCCGCGCGCCTGCTACGTGATGCCGGACTTCGCCAACCCGTCCGGGACCAGCATCGGCCTGGCCGACCGGCGGCGGCTGCTCGACCTGGCCGCCGAGGAGGACCTGCTGCTGCTGGAGGACAACCCGTACGGTCTCTTCCCCGCGGGGGACGCCGGGCGGCTGCCCACGCTCAAGGCGCTGGACACCGCGCGGCGGGTGGTCTACCTGGGCTCGTTCGCCAAGACGGTGCTGCCCGGCGCCCGGGTGGGCTACGTGGTCGCCGACCAGCGCGTCGCCGGCGCCGACGGCACGGTGGGCCTGCTCGCCGACCAGCTCGCCAAGATCAAGAGCATGGTCACGGTGAACACCTCGGCGATCGCCCAGGCGGTGGTCGGCGGGGCGCTGCTGGAGCACGGGTGCAGCCTCGTGGCGGCCACCGTCCGGGAACGGGCCGCGTACGGCCGCAACCTGCGCCACCTGGTCGACGGCCTGGCCCGGCGCTTCCCGGCGGAGACCTCGCCGGTGCGGTGGACCGTGCCGGCCGGCGGGTTCTTCGTCGTGGTCACCGTGCCGTTCGCCGTCGACGACGCCCTGCTGCACCGCTCCGCCCGCGAGTACGGGCTGCTCTGGACGCCGATGGCGCACTTCTACGACGACGGCGCCCCGGTGGACGCGCTGCGGCTGTCGGTCAGCGCGGTCACCCCGGAGCAGATCGACCTCGGGCTGGACCGGCTGGCCGCGCTGGTGGCCGACGAGACGGCCCGACGGGCGGCGACCGCCGGCGTGGGATGACACACCGCGTTCACCGCACGGCAAAGGGCGACTGCCCGTGTTCCGCCGTCCTGGGTGGACACTCATAATGGACGCCATGGTCGCCTGGGAGTACGCGTTGCTGGTCCGCCGTTATCAGGGGCAGGGCCGCAACTTCCATGTCAGCTTCATCTGGTACGGCCCGGACGGGTCGCGCCGGGACATCACCGCGTACGGCGACACGGCGATCGCGCACCTCAACCGGGCCGGCCGGGAGGGCTGGGAACTGGTCTCCGCCGCCGAGGACGTGAACAACGTCCAGGGCAGCACCGAGGTGCACCGCTACCACCTGAAGCGGCCCGTCGCCTGAGGCCGCGGCCCGTCTCCTCCGGCCCGCCGCCCGGGGTCCGCCCCGGGTGAGGCTCGGGCCCGCCCCGGGTCCGGTTCGCACGACGCCGCCCCGGCGCCGGTTCGTACCACGCCGCCACCCGTCGGCGGCGTGCCGGGCGCGCGGCGTTGTTGCTAGCGTTCCTCCCGCCGTCGCCGACCGGCCGCCCGCCCGGGGCACCGACGCCGCGCGGCGGGAGGAGGAGCCGTGGCGGCAGCAGGAGACGCGGCGCGGCCGGCGGCCGGGTCACCCCGGTTCGTCGTGGGCGTCGACTTCGGCACCCTCTCCGGCCGGGCGGTCGTGGTCGACGTCGCCGACGGCGCCGTGCGGGGCGAGGCCGTCCACCCGTACCGGCACGGGGTGATCACCGAGCGGCTGCCCGACGGGACGCCGCTGCCGCCGGACTGGGCGTTGCAGCACCCCGACGACCACCGCGAGGTGCTCCGCGTCGCGGTGCCCGCCGCGCTGCGCGCCGCCGGGGTGCGGGCCGAGGACGTGTGCGGCGTCGGCGTCGACGCCACCTCCTGCACGATGCTGCCCGCCCTCGCCGACGGCACCCCGCTCTGCGAGCTGCCCGACCTGGCCGGCCGGCCGCACGCGTACCCGAAGCTGTGGAAGCACCACGCCGCCCAGCGGCAGGCCGCCCGGATCAACGACGTCGCCGCCGCCCGCGGCGAGCGCTGGCTGCCCCGCTACGGCGGCCGGGTCTCCGCCGAGTGGCAGCTCGCCAAGGCGCTGGAGGTGCTCCAGGAGGATCCGGCGCTCTTCGACCGGGCGGAGCGCTTCATCGAGACCGCGGACTGGCTGGTCTGGCAGCTCTGCGGCCGGGAGACCCGCAACGTCTCCGCCGCCGGCTACAAGGGGCTGCGGCAGGACGGGCGGTACCCGTCGGCGGAGTTCCTGCGCGCCCTGCACCCCCGCCTCGACGGGCTGCTGTCCCGCGTCGACGGCCCGCTCGTGCCGACGGGCGCCCGGGCCGGCGGGCTGACCGCCGCGGCCGCCGCGTGGACCGGGCTGCCGGTCGGCATAGCCGTCGCGGCGGGCGCCATCGACGCGCACGTCACCGCTGCGGCGGCCCGCGCGGTCGAGCCCGGCCGGATGCTGGCGGTGCTCGGCACCTCCACCTGCCTGATCATGAACGCGGAGACGTACCGCGAGGTGCCCGGCGTCTGCGGCGTGGTCGACGGGGGCGTCACCACCGGGGCCTGGGGCTACGAGGCGGGACAGAGCGGGGTCGGCGACATCTTCGCCTGGTACGCCCGCAACGCCCTGCCGGCCGGCTACGCCGACGAGGCGCGTCGCCGGGGGCTGAGCCCGTACGAGCTGCTGGACACCCTCGCTGCGGACCAGCCGGTGGGCGGGCACGGGCTGCTGGCCCTGGACTGGCACAGTGGCAACCGCTCGGTGCTGATGGACCACGAGCTGAGCGGCGTGCTGGTCGGGCTGACCCTGGCCACCCGGCCCGAGGAGATCTGGCGGGCGCTGCTGGAGGCCACCGCCTTCGGCGCCCGGACCGTCGTCGACGCCTTCACCGCCGCCGGGGTGAGCGTCGACGAGCTGACCGTGGCCGGCGGGCTGACCCGCAACCGGTTGCTGCTGCGCATCTACGCCGACGTGCTCGGCCGGCCGCTGCACGTGGTCGACTCCGCGCACCCGGCGGCGCTGGGCGCGGCCATCCACGCGGCGGTCGCCGCCGGGGCGTACCCGGACGTGCCGGCCGCCTCGGCGGCGATGGGTGCCGCCCGGCGCGAGACCTGGCATCCCGACCCGGCCCGGGCGGCGGCCTACGACGAGCTGTACGCCGACTACCGCGCCCTGCACGACCACTTCGGCCGGGGCGGCACCGACGTCCTGCACCGCCTCCGCGCCCTCCGCCACCGCCCCCACTGACCTCCCACGCCCCCGCCCGGTCGGGCCGGGCGGGGGCGTCGGGTGGAGCGGTCAGCCGAGGTCGACGGCCGGGTAGAGCGGGAAGCCGCTCAGCAGGTCGCTGGCCTGCTTGGCGACCCGGTCGGCGACGGCCGCGTCGAGGACGTACTTGGCCCTGGACGCGGTGCCGTCCGGGTTGGCGCCCGGCTTGGTCTGGCTGAGCACGGTGTGGATCAGCTCGGCCGTCTCGTCCATCTGTGCGGTGCCCAGCCCCCGGCTGGTCAACGCCGGGGTGCCGACCCGGATGCCCGAGGTGTACCAGGCGCCGTTCGGGTCCTGCGGCACGGAGTTGCGGTTGGTGACGATGCCCGAGTCGAGCAGCGCCTGCTCGGCCTGCCGGCCGGTCAGCCCGTAGCCGGAGACGTCGATCAGCACCAGGTGGTTGTCGGTGCCGCCGGTGACGAGCTTGCCGCCGCGCCGCAGCAGCCCCTCGGCGAGCGCCTGGGCGTTGTCGACGATGCGCTGGGCGTAGTCGGCGAAGTCGGGGCGGCGCGCCTCGGCGAGGGCGACGGCCTTGGCGGCCATCACGTGCGGCAGCGGGCCGCCGAGCACCATCGGGCAGCCCCGGTCGACCTGGTCGGCCAGCTCGGGCTGGCAGAGCACCATGCCGCCGCGCGGGCCGCGCAGCGACTTGTGCGTGGTGGTGGTGACGATGTGCGCGTGCGGCACCGGGTCGAAGTCGCCGGTGAAGACCTTCCCGGCGACCAGGCCGGCGAAGTGCGCCATGTCGACCATGAAGGTGGCGCCGACGGAGTCGGCGATCTCCCGCATGATCCGGAAGTTGACCTTCCGCGGGTACGCCGAGTAGCCCGCGACCAGGATCAGCGGCTTGAACTCGCGGGCGGCCTCGGCGACCTTGTCGTAGTCCACGAGGCCGGTGACCGGGTCCGTGCCGTAGCTGCGCTGGTCGAACATCTTGCCGGAGATGTTCGGCCGGAACCCGTGGGTGAGGTGGCCGCCGGCGTCCAGCGACATGCCGAGCATCCGCTGGTTGCCCAGCTCCCGGCGCAGCGCGAACCAGTCCGCCTCGGTGAGGTCGTTGACCTGCCGCACCTGGGCCTTCTTCAGCGCGGGCGACTCCACCCGGTCGGCCAGGATCGCCCAGAACGCGACCAGGTTGGCGTCGATCCCGGAGTGCGGCTGCACGTACGCGTGGGCGGCGCCGAACAGCTCCCGGGCGTGCTCGGCGGCGAGCGCCTCGACGGTGTCGACGTTCTGGCAGCCCGCGTAGAAGCGGCGGCCGACGGTGCCCTCGGCGTACTTGTCGCTGAACCAGTTGCCCATGGTCAGCAGGGTCGCGGGGGAGGCGTAGTTCTCGCTGGCGATGAGCTTGAGCGACTCGCGCTGGTCGGCGAGCTCGGCGCCGATGGCGTCGGCCACCCGCGGCTCGACGGCGCGGATCACCTCGAGGGCGCTGCGGAAGGCGGTGGATTCGGCGTTCAGCGACATGCGACCTCCAGTGACGTGCGGAAGGCCCAGGCGCTCGGCATGCGTCCTCATGACGGGACCGCTTCCCGATGGTTCTCCATCCCTACGCGCCAGTCACGGCCCGTGCCGATCCTACCGGGTCGGCCCCGGCGGTTCCCGGCCCACCTCGCCCGGGTGGTGGGCCCCGGCGAGGTGGGCGGGCGCCGACGGCGGGATTAACCGACCCGGACCGGGGCACAGCACACCCGGAGCGGCCACGGTGCGCGCGGACCGCCCGCCGACGAGGGGAGTGACGAGCAGATGACCACATCGGGCACGGACCGGCCGTTCGCCGTGGTGACCGGCGCGTCCAGCGGCATCGGGTACGAGCTGGCGGTCCAGTTCGTCGAGCACGGGTACGACCTGGTGGTCGCCGCCGAGGACGACGGGATCGCCACGGCGGCCCAGCGGCTGCGCCGCGACGGCGGGCCGCGGGTGCACCCCGTCCGGGTCGACCTGACCCGCGCCGAGGGGGTCGAGGAGCTGGCGGCGGCGGTGGCCGGGACCGGCCGGCCGGTCGACGCGCTGGCGCTCAACGCCGGGCGGGGCGCCGGCGGGGAGTTCGTCGGGGGCACCGCGCTCGCGGACGAGCTGGCCGTCGTCGACCTGAACGTGCGCTCGCCGGTGCACCTGGCCAAGCTGCTGCTGCCCGGCATGGTGCGGCGCGGCGCCGGCCGGGTCCTGTTCACCTCGTCGATCGCCGCCACCATGCCGGGCCCCTTCCAGGCCGTCTACAACGCCTCGAAGTCGTTCGTGCAGTCCTTCGCGGAGGCGCTGCGCAACGAGCTGAAGGAGACCGGCGTGACGGTGACCTCGCTGATGCCGGGGCCGACCGACACGGAGTTCTTCAGCCGTGCCGAGATGGAGGACACCCGGGTCGGCTCGGGGCGCAAGGACGACCCGCGCACCGTGGCCGAGCAGGGTTTCGCGGCGATGATGCGCGGCGACCAGACGGTGACCGCGGGCTCGCTGCTCAACAAGGTGCAGACCGCCGCCGGCAAGATCGTCCCGGACAAGCTCAAGGCGGCGCAGCACCGCAGGATGGCCGAGCCGGGCTCCGGCAGCTGATCGGTTCCGGGTCCCGGCGGCGGGTCGTGCGGCCCGCCGTCGGGACGGGGGCCTCGCGGCCGGGCGCGTCGCTGCCTAGGATCAGCGGCATGGCGGGGGAGGACGGCGAGGGCGGCAGCCTGCTCGCCATCAGCGACCTGCACGTCGGTCACCGGGGCAACCGCGAGGTGGTGGAGGGGCTGCGCCCCACCTCGCCGCGCGACTGGCTGCTGGTCGCCGGGGACGTGGGCGACACCGTGGCCGACGTCGAGTGGGCCCTCGGCCTGCTCAGCCGCCGCTTCGCGCGGGTCGTCTGGGCGCCGGGCAACCACGAGTTGTGGACCCCGCCGGCCGACCCGGTGGCGCTGCGCGGGGCGGCGCGCTACGCGTACCTGGTCGACGCCTGCCGGCGGCTGGGCGTGCTGACCCCGGAGGACCCGTACCCGGTGTGGCGGGGGGCGGGCGGGCCGGTGCTGGTGGCGCCGCTGTTCCTGCTCTACGACCACAGCTGGCGACCGGACGGCTTCGACACCCCCGAGGCGGCGCTGGCCGAGGCGTACCGGACGGGGATCGTGTGCACCGACGAGTTCCTGCTGCACCCCGACCCGTACCCGAGCCGGTCCGCGTGGTGCGCCGCCCGGGTCGCCGAGACCGCGCGCCGGCTCGCCGAGCGGGAGCCCGGGCTGCCGACGGTGCTGGTCAACCACTGGCCGCTGCTGCGCGAGCCGACCCGGGTGCTGCGCTACCCGATCTTCGCCCAGTGGTGCGGCACCGAGTCCACCGCCGACTGGCACCTGCGCTTCGACGCCGCCGCCGTGGTCTACGGCCACCTGCACATCCCCCGCACCACCTGGCACGACGGGGTGCGGTTCGAGGAGGTCTCGGTGGGCTACCCGCGGGAGTGGCGGCCCCGGGCCGCGCCCCCGGCGCTGCGGCGGATCCTGCCCGCGCCCCCGGGCACGGCGACGGGCCCCGGCGCACCGGGGCCCGTGACATCCCGTCCGCTCAGGCCGTCACCGCGTCCAGCGACTTCTTGATCGCCTTCGGGTCGGTCGGCTTGCGCGGCGCGTCCGCGCGCAGCGCGATCATCCGCTCGCCGATCTCCTGGAGCTGCTTACGGCCGAGCGCCTCGCGCATCTTGGGGAACCACTCCTGCTCCTCCTCCTCGACGTGGTGCAGGACGTTCTCGATCAGCACCGTGGTCTTGGCGTTGAAGCGTTCGTCGCCGGCGTCCATGGTGAACAGCTCGGCGCAGAGCACGTCGGCGACGTGGTGTTCCTCGTACGACTCGAGGATGTCGTCCTCGAGGTCGGGCAGGAGCTTGCGGACCTCGGGGTACATCACCTCGTTCTCGAGGTAGGTGTGCACCGTGAGGGCTTCCAGGATCTCGTTCACCAGCTTCTGCCGCCGCGCCGGCGGACCCTCCTCGGCGTCCTGGAAGGCCTTGAACAGGCGGCGCATCTCCTTGTGGTCCTCTTTCAACACCACGATGGCATCGGTGGACACCGTTGACCTCCTCGCTCGTCGGACACCTCCTCCCGTACCCCCGCTGTGAGCAGCGAAAACGGGTGGGGCCCGGCGGATCACCGCCGGGCCCCACCACTGGTCGTGCGTGTTGTTACTTCACCACGTTGTACGCGTTGACCATGCCGGCGCCGTAGAAGCCGTTGCGCTGGCCGCCGGAGCAGGTCGCGTCGTAGGCGTTCGGGCCGGCGGCGATCAGCGGCACCGGGTTGTAGACGCCGCCGGGGCAGGAGATCGCCTCGGCGGTGGTGCCCAGGAAGGCCGACAGCTGGCCGGGGGTCATGCCCGGGTGCGCCGAGACGGCCAGGGCGGCCACACCGGCGGCGTGCGGGGAGGACATCGAGGTGCCCTGCTTGTAGCCCCAGCCGTTGGTCTTCGTGGTGGTGTTGTAGGTGGTGGACAGGATGCCGTCGGTGAGGGTCGAGCTGCGGCCCTGGGTACGGAAGCGGGTGTCGCCACCCGGCGCCGTCACCTCGACCACGCCCTGGCCGTACGAGGAGTAGTAGCTCTTCTCCCCGGTCGGGCCGACCGCCGAGACCGTCACCACGCCCGGCGCCTCGCCCGGCAGGACGAGGCAGGAGTTGGCGAGGTTCTCGCGCTCCTCGGGGGTCCCGTTGTTCGGGCTGCCCGTGTCGGTGATCTTGTGGGCGAGGTCCCAGTTGCTGTTACCCGCGGACGCCACGTGCAGCACGCCCTTGCTCTGCGAGTAACGCAGGGCCCGCTGGACCGCCTTCCACACCGGACGCTGGCGCGCGTCGTTGCGGCAGTTCAGCTCCCACGGGTCGATGAAGTAGCTGTTGTTGGTCACCCGCATGCCCTGCTCGGCGGCCCACATGAACCCGCAGACCGCAGCCTCCGGGAAGATGTAGCCGTCGTTGTTGACCACCTTCACGGCGGCCACCTTGACGCCCGGCGCGACACCGGTCACGCCGACGCCGTTGACGGCGGCGGCGATGGTGCCGGCCACGTGGGTGCCGTGGTCGGAGGTGGTCGGGTTCCAGGCGGACTCGGTGGTGTCGGAGACCCCACCGAGGCAGGACGTGCTCTTGTTCTTCGCGATCTGGCTGGCCAGGTCGGGGTGGCTGGAGGAGATGCCGCTGTCCAGCACGCCCACCACCACGTCGGCGCGGCCGGCGTTGACGGCGTGGGCCTGCGGGACGTCGATCATCGGCATGTCCCACTGCTGACCGAAGAGGGGCTCCTTGGTCGGGTCGGCGGTCGTGTTGGCCGCCTCGGCCGCGGAGACCTCCAGGGTCTCGCCCTCCTGGAGGGCGGTGCCCAGGCCGGCGGTGGACGCCACCGAGTCGACGCCCGCGCCCGCCACGTCCGTGACGAAGTCGGGGTTGGTCGACCGGACGACGAGCACGCCGATCTGGTCGTAGCTGGCCACCACGGTGCCGTTGGCGGCGGCCACGCGGGCGGCCGCCTTGTCGGTCTTGGCACCCTGCGGGGCGAGCACCAGGAACGTGGTGTCCGGGCCGGCGGCCGACGCCGCCGGGGCCACCCCGCCGGCGACGGCGAGGCCGACGCCGAGCGTCACGGCGGACGCGGCAGCCAGTGTCTTGCGACGGAGGTTCTTCACACAGACTCCCAGGGGCTGTTTGCAGCCGGGGTGCGCTCCCTGGCGGGGAGCGGCCGGCGGGAGGCGGGCGGGATGCCCTCCTCCGATCCACCAGCGTAGGAGCGGCCTGTGGCGTTACACACATCCGTTCGGTCAGACAGGAAGTGTCAGACGGTCGCGAGGGTGTGGGGAATCTCGTCGAGCAGTTCCCGGGCGAGGAAGCCGATCCGGCCGAACCGGGGGACCAGCCGCTGACCGCTGACCGCGTGGGCGAACGCCGCCCAGCACGCGGCCTGTGCCGGCTCCGCCCCCCGCGACAGCAGCCCGGCCAGCAGGCCGGCGCGGACGTCTCCGCTGCCGGAGGTGCCCAGGCCGGCGTCGCCGCTCTCCTCCCGCCAGCTCCGGCCGTCGGGGGTGGCGATGTGGCCGTAGAGCGAGACCACCGCGTCGTACCGGCGGGCCAGCTCGGTCGCCTCGGCGTCCAGGTCGTCGCCGGGCTCCCGGCCGAGCAGGTGCCGGGCCTCGGTGAGGTTGGGGGTGAGCACCGCCGGCCGGTCGGACCCGACCAGCAGGTCCGGGGCGTGGCTGAGGGCCCCGAGGGCGTACGCGTCCAGCACCAGCGACGTCTCGGGGCCGGCCGCGTCGAGCACCAGGCGCAGCAGGCGGCCGGTCTCGTCGATGTCCTTCAGGCCGGGGCCGAGGGCCACCACGTCCGCCTCCGCCACCAGGTCGCCCAGCAGCTCGCCGGGCAGGCCCGCGACCGCGCCCTCGGGGGTCTCCGGCAGCCCCACCACCAGCGCCTCGGGCACCTGGATGCTCAGCGCGGAGGCGGTGGACTCGGCGGCGGCGAGCTGGAGCACGCCGGCCCCGGCCCGCAACGCGGCCACGCCGGCGAGCAGCACCGCACCGGGGGTGAACCGCGAGCCGCCGACCACCAGCACCGTGCCCCGGGCCTCCTTGCCGCCGGTCGGCACGGGCAGCGCCCAGTCCCGCAGCAGGCCGGGGGTGATCACCCGGGTGTCAGACCGGTTCGGCATGGACCTCGTCCTCCCTGGTCGGTCGGGCGCCCTGCTCCCGCAGGTGGCCGACGTCGTTGAACACGTCCGGGGTCAGCCGGCCGTCGGCGTCGGCGGACCAGCCGGTGATCGAGCAGTTGGCGATGACGTGCTCGCGGGTCAGCGCCATCAGCTCCGCCTCGGTGAGCCCCTCCACCAGGTAGCGGGTCAGGAAGACCAGGGCGTCGTGGCCGAACAGCAGCACGCGCCGGTCCTCGTGGTCGCGGCGCAGGTCGCCGAGGAGGGCGCGCAGCCGCAGCGCCACGTCGGTCCAGGACTCCCCGCCCGGCGGCCGGTAGTAGAACTTGCCGAGCCGGTCCCGGCGTGCCGCCTCCTCGGGGTGCCGCCGGCGCACCCCCTGCCCGGTCAGCCCGTCCAGGATGCCCAGCTCCCGGTCGCGCAGCCGCTCGTCGCGGCTGAGCGGGATCCCGGTGCCGGTCAGGGCCAGCTCGGCGGTCCGCACCGCCCGCAGGTACGGCGACACCACCGCCACGTCGGGCCGGCGGGCCTCGGGCAGCCCGGCCAGCCACCGCGCGGTGGCCCGGGCCTGCTCCTCCCCGGTCGGGCTCAACGGCACGTCCGCGTCCCGGTGGGTCAGGTCGATCAGCTCGGCGCCGGACGCCTCGGCCGCCGTGGCCGCCACGTTCGCCGTGCTCTCGCCGTGCCGGACGATCCAGAGCGTCGCCAGTTCCGCCATGCGGCAACCCCTACCCGGAGCCCGCCCCGGGTAACCGCACCCTCCCGTCGCCGCCGGGCCCCGCGCCCGGGGCGTGATCGGGGCCGGGCCGGGTAAGCGCTGCCTCCACCGATCACCGAGACGGGGAGGTGTGCCGTGGCCACGATGGTCAGGGAGCCGGCGAGCCCGGTGAAGGACCAGAACTACGACCTGATCCACGCGTTGCAGATGTCGTTGCAGCACATCTGGCAGCTGGAGAACTACATCGCCGACGCCGACGCGCGGGGCGACACGGAACTGGCCACCTGGTTCCGGAAGATGCAGGAGAACAACCGCAAGGCGGGCGAGCAGGGCAAGAAGATGCTCCTGGTGCGACTCCAGGAGGAGATGAGCTGATTCCCACCGGCGGTCGGGGCGGCCGGACAGTGACCGTCCCGATCACCGCCGGTGGGTGTGGTCGGTCCGAAACCCGTCACCTCGTTGAGCGAGAAGGCGCCCACCGCTAGATTGCGCATGCGACGGCCGTGGTAACAGCCGACGTTCGCATAGGCGGGAGACGTCGTGGCGGGTGGGCTTGGCAGAGCGGTACTGACGGCCCTGTCGGCCGCTGCCGGTCTCGGCGCTGGCTACGCCACCAACGTCCTGACCGACGCGTGGAGCTGGACCTGGGGTGTCGCTTTGGCGGTCACCGCGGTCGTGCTCATCGGCTCGCAGGTGTGGCTTTCCCTCAACCAGGCATCCAGTGGCGTCGTCGCCGCGGGGCGTGGCGCGGTGGCTGCCGGTAAGGATGTCGACGGAGACGTCGAGGTCGATGTCGGGGGGTTCGGGCAACGGGCACCGTCGCCGCCGCCCGAAGCGGGCGTGGTGGCGGCCGGCGACGGTGCGGTGGCCGCCGGCCGCAACGTGCGGGGCAGACTGCGGCTTCGGGTGCGGAGGCACTGAGGGGTGGCCCGCAGGCAGGTCACGGTTCGTGGCATCGGCGTCGGCGCCGGCCGGGACATCAGAGGACCGCTCACCATCAACACGGTGCTCGACGCCGGCCCGAGCCCGTCGGCAGCCGGGCTGTCGGTGGCACCCCCGGTCGGCCGCCTACCGCCGAGGGTCTGGGGACGCCAGCCGATCATCGACGAGGTCCTTTCCGCGATCGACCTCATGGTGCGCCAGCAGCGCTACGGCGAGCGGACCACCAGGCCGATTTGGTTGCTGCACGGCCTGGGCGGGGTCGGCAAGTCCGCCGTGGCGCTGGCGATCGCGGTTCGCGCGGCGCGGGCAGGCGTCCAGCCGTTCTGGGTCGACGCTTCCGACCGGTCCCGCGTTCAGGCAGCGATGTGGCTGGTCGCCCGCCAGCTTGCCGGTCCCGACTTCCGGGTGCCAGCCAGCCCGGACGAGGCCGGCGCCGTTGACGCCGTGTGGGCCGTGCTCGAACATGCCACGACCAACTGGCTGCTGATCGTGGACAACGCGGACGACCCGCAGCTCCTCGCCGCCGACGGTGAACGGACCGACGCGGGGAACGGCTGGCTGCGGGCCAGCACGGGCGGGCTGGTGCTGGTGACCTCCCGAGTCGGGGATCTCGCCGTCTGGGGGCGCCGGGTGATGGCCCGTCGCCTCTCCACGCTGAGTCCGTCGGACGGCGGGCAGGTCCTGCTCGACTCCGCCGACCTCGACGCCGAGGGGCGGGGTGCCGAGCGTGCGGACGCGGAGAGCCTGGCCGAACGGCTGGGCGGCCTTCCTCTCGCCCTGCGGGCGGCGGGACGCTACCTGGCAACGTCGCGCGCCCGGGGCGCCGCGATGAGCGTCGCCGACTACGACGCGCTGCTCGCCAGACGGTTCAGTGCGACGATCGACGCCGCCACCCGCACCGCGACATCCCTCGGTGGCGGTGAGCCGAGCCCGCGCGACCTCGTGACAGCCACCTGGGACCTTTCCCTGGAATGGCTCGCTGAACGAGGCATGCCGGATGCGGGCAGCGTCCTGGCCCTACTCTCCTGCTTCGCCAACGCCCCCGTCCCGTCGTCGCTGATCCAGCAGGTCGCGTCCGAAGACGAGGCCACGGCCGCACCGGCACGGGCCGACGCGCTCGTCGGCGCCCTTCGCGCCCTGGCTCTGATCGACGACCACCACGTGGGCGAGCCGGCCGACGGAGCGGTGCGAGGTCAGCTGGTCACCGTTCATCCGCTGGTGCACGAGGTCATGCGTGAACGTCTGCTGACCGACACGTCGCGGGCAGCGGCGATGCGGGCGGACGCCGTCAGGGCACTCGTCTCGGCGCTCACTGCGGGCTCCGACGGCGCCGCGGTCAACGGCCGACAGCTCTACGTGCTGGACCCGCATCTGCGGCGGCTGGCCACCGATCTCACGAACGATCCCGGATACGTGCCCGAGGCGCTGCGGCACACGTTCGTACGGACCGTCAGCGACGTCTCGCGGGAGGTCGTCGCTCTTCTGGCGGCGGAGGCGGCGGTGGAGAGTCTGACGGTCTACCTGTCGTTGGCGACGGCGGTGGCGGGGCGCCGGGCGAAAGTGACCAGGGCGGTCCAGCACCAGCGCGGGCATTGCCTGTGGGGGCTGGGGCGCTTCGACGCCGCGGCGGTGGACCTCCGGGAGTCCGGGAACCTCTTCATGCGCACGGTGTGCCGGATCCATCCCCACGTGGGTCTGGTCGTGCAGAGCAGCGTCTGCGGTCTCCGGTCGCCGTGGCAGGACGCCGACCTGCAGCTCACGGTCGCCCGCAAGCAGTTGGCGATGATGCGGTGGCACCCGATGCGTCGCACCTCCCGTGCGCTGGGCACCCGGCACAACAGCGTCAGGATCCTGGAGCAGCACGGCCGCCTGGACGAGGCGGAGGAGGCGTACCGGGCGCTCCTTGCCGAAGTGCGCGCGGTGCTCGGCGAGGGGCATCGCTCGACCCTGGCCGCCTGGGAGGACCTCGCTCTGCTGCTACGCCGGCGACGGCGACTGGACGACGCGGAGGCGGAGCTCCACGCACTCCTCGCGGTGGCCGAGCGGGTCGAGGGCGACGTGAGCGTCCGCGCGCTGCGCGTCAGGTCCGAGCTGGCCTCCGTCCTCGCCCGCCAGGGGCGGACGGCTGAGGCGGAGCGGGAATACCGTGCGAGCGTTGAGGCCATGACGAGGCAGTGCGGTGCGGACGATCGGCGCACCCTCGCGATGCGCCGTGACCTCGCCTCTTTCCTGCGTGCGTGCGACCGTTACGCGGAGGCGGAGGCGGAGTACCGCGAGATCCTGCGGGCGGAGGTCCGGCTGGCGGGGGAGGACAGTTCCCCGGTGTGGCTCACCCGGTCGGATCTCGCCCTCGTAGCCCGTGACCAGGACCGTCACGCCGAGGCCGAGGCCGAGTACCGGGCTGTCTGGCAGGCCTTCCGCCGGAGCCGGGGGGACGCCCACCCCTCGACGGTGGCCTCCCGGGCACAACTCGCGCGGGTGCTCGCCGATCAGGAGAGGTTCTCGGAGGCAGAGGCCGAGTTGCGGGCCGTGCTCGAACTCCAGACCGAGGCGTTGGGACCGGACGACAACGCTACCGTCGACACTCGGATCGCCCTGGCCGAGGTGCTGACCAGTCAGGGTGACGACCAGGCGGCCCAGGCGGAGTCCCGCCTGGTCCTCGACGCACGTCGACGCATCCTGGGTGAGGATCACCCGAGGACGTTGACCACGATGCACCGGCTGGCGCACGCCACCGCCCGGTCCGGTGACCACGCGACAGCCGAGACGCTGTTCCGCGAGGTGGCCGAGAAGCAGGCGCGGGTGCTTGGGCCGGAGCACGTGCAGACGTTGCGAAACCGCCGATGCCTGGCGCGGCAGTTGCGCGACTGCGGGAAGCTCGTGGAGGCCGAGTCGGAGTTCCGGGAGGTGTTGGACCTCATGCGCCGGGCTCTCGGCGACCTGGATCCCACCACGGTCAGGACGTGGCACGACCTCGCGCGGATCGTGGGATCGCAGGGCCGTTTCGTGGACGCCGAGGCAGAGTTGCGGCAGGTCCTCGCTCGGCGTGCGGAAGCGGTCGGCGACGAGGCCCCGCCGACCGTCGAGGTGAGGTTCGAGTTGGGCCAGATACTCGACGCGCAGGAGCGGTTCGACGATGCGGAAGTGGAGTATCGCGAGGTCATCCGCGTCCGGTCCCGGGACCTCGGGCCGGACCATCACCTCACCTCCGCCACCCGGGCCCTGCTTGCGCGAGCCCGCCGGCAGCCCCTCGACGCGGTCGGTCACTGGCGCGAGGCGCTCGCGGCGGCCCGCGTCGCACTGGGGGAAGAGCATCCGGACGTCCTGCAGTTCGGAGACCTGCTCATCGACGAACTCGTCGGGGCGGAGCGCCTGGACGACGCCGAGTCCACGGCCCGCCAGGCCGTCGAGGACCGCAGCGGTCGGCTCGGGCCGGACCATTCGGCGACCCGAGTAATGCGCGCCAGGTTGGAGGGGATCAGCGCCCTACGGGCGAGTCGTCGCGACGCGGGTTGACCCGGCGGGATCCTGGTTCCGCCCCTCCGCGGCGTGCGCCCTGCTCGTCCTACCTTCGGGTTACGGTGTCAGGCGTGGCGACGCCGGCCGAGGAGATCCAGGTGGGGGAGCGGCTGGTGCGCGTCTCCAGCCCCGACAAGCCGTACTTCCCGGAGCTCGGGCTGACCAAGCGGGACGTGGTGCGCTACTTCCTCGCCGTCGGCGACGGCATCCTGCGCGCCCTGCGGGACCGGCCGACCATGCTGGAACGGTGGCCGCGCGGCGTCTTCGACGGCGCGAAGATCGGCACCCGGCAGGACAACCGGGGCGACGCCTTCTACCAGAAGCGGCTGCCGGCGGGGGCGCCCGAGTGGGTCCGCACCGCCCACATCACCTTCCCGAGCGGGCGTACGGCCGACGAGGTCGCGCCGAGCGAGCTGGCGGTGGTGATCTGGGCGGCCAACCTGGGCACGCTGCGGTTCCACCCGTGGCCGGTCTCCGCCGCCGACGTCGAGCGGCCCGACCAGCTGCGCATCGACCTGGACCCGATGCCGGGGGTGGGCTTCGACCAGGTGGTGCCGGTGGCCCACGAGGTGCGCGCGTTCCTCGCCGAGCTGGGCCTGACCGGCCACCCGAAGACCACCGGCGGGCGGGGCCTGCACGTCTACCTCTCCATCGAACCCCGGTGGAGCTTCGGCGAGTGCCGGCGGGCGGTGCTGGCGCTGGGCCGGGAGATGCAACGCCGGCTGCCGGAGCTGGTCACCACCACCTGGTGGCGGGAGCAGCGGGACCGGCCGGTCTTCGTCGACTACAACCAGATGTCCCGGGACCACACGATGGCCTCGGCGTACTCGATCCGCCCCACGCCGCGCGCGCTGGTCTCCGCGCCGCTGGACTGGTCGGAGCTGGACGACGCCCGGCCGGAGGACTTCGCCGTGACCACGATGCCCGCCCGGTTCGCCGAGCGCGGCGACCCGCACGCCGGCCTCGACGACCGGCGGTTCTCCCTGGAGCCGCTGCTGGAGCTGGCCGACCGGGAGGGGTTGGAGGCCCCGCCGGAGCGCTGAGCCGGTCGCTCGCCGCGGGCCCGGCCGGGGCCCGCCGGAAGGGCGGAGCGCCGGCTCACTCCCACGGGCTGCGTTCGCCGTCGAACTCCTCGAAGACCAGCCAGGTGCGGGTGGAGAGCACGCCGGCGATGCCCTGCACCCGGCCCAGCACCACGTCCCGCAGGGTCGCGTTGTCCGGCGCCCGGACCAGGGCGAGGACGTCGTGGTCGCCGCCGAGCAGGGCGGCGTGCTCGATGTAGCGGACCCGTGCCAGCTCCGCCGACACCTCCCGCCAGGTGTTCTGCTCGATCTTCAACGCGATGTACGCCGAGGTGCCCAGCCCCGCCGCCTCGGGGGCGACCTGGGCCCGGAAGCCGGTGATCACCCCGTCGCGCAGCAGCCGCTCGACCCGGGCGTACGCGTTGGTGCGGGAGATGTGGATCCGCTCGGCGAGGGTGCGCACCGACGTGCGGCCGTCGCGGACCAGCTCGTCGAGGATCCGCCGGTCGACGTCGTCGAGCGGTCGCGCCGAACGTCCCGTTCCGGCCGCCGGCTCCGCTGGGCCCCCGGACTCCTGGCTCATCTCGTTGCCCGTCCCATGCCATCCGTCCCGCGTTTGTGCTGGATCTTGAGTCAATCATCCGACAGCAGGAGCATAGGCCCACCACACGTCCAGGAGGTCCCGCCGTGACGACCACACCCGAGGCGGTCCGCAGGGCATCCCCGCGCAGCCGCCGGGCGGCCACCCCGCCCGATCCGGCCAAGCCGCTGCTCCCGGCCACCGAGCCCGTCCGCCTGCTCGATCCGAGCGGCACACCGCTGCGCGCCCCCGCCGACTACCCCGAGCCGCCCGTCGAGGCGCTCGTCGAGATGTACCGGCGGATGGTCGTCGGCCGCCGCTTCGACATCCAGGCCACCGCCCTGACCAAGCAGGGCCGGCTGGCGGTCTACCCGTCCTCGCGCGGCCAGGAGGCCTGCCAGGTGGGCGCCGTCCTCGCCCTGCGCGACACGGACTGGGTCTTCCCGACCTACCGGGAGTCGATGGCCCTGGTCTCCCGGGGCATCGACCCGGTCGAGGTGCTGACCCTGCTGCGCGGGGACTGGCACTGCGGATACGACGCCGCCGCCCGGCACACCGCCCCGCAGTGCACCCCGCTGGCGACCCAGTGCGTGCACGCCGCCGGGCTGGCCTACGGCGAGGCGTACCAGGGGCGGGACACCGTCGCGCTGGCGTTCATCGGCGACGGGGCGACCAGCGAGGGCGACTTCCACGAGGGCGTCAACTTCGCCGCCGTGTTCAAGGCCCCCGTCGTCTACTTCGTGCAGAACAACCGGTACGCGATCAGCGTCCCGCTCTCCCGGCAGACCGCCGCCCCGTCGCTGGCGTACAAGGGCGTGGGCTACGGCGTGCCCAGCGAGCAGGTCGACGGCAACGACCCGGTGGCCGTGCTCGCGGTGCTCACCCGCGCGGTGGAGCACGCCCGCGCGGGCAGGGGTCCGTTCCTGGTCGAGGCGCACACCTACCGGATGGAGGCGCACACCAACGCCGACGACGCGAGCCGCTACCGCGACGGCGCCGAGGTCGAGGCCTGGCGGGACCGGGACCCGGTGGCCCGGCTGGAGACGTACCTGCGCTCGCGCGGCGCGCTCGACGACGCCGCCGTCGCCGCGGTCGCCGAGGAGGCCGAGGCGTACGCCGCCGACCTGCGCACCCGGATGAACGCGCAGCCGACGGTCGACCCGATGAGCCTCTTCGACCACGTCTACGCCGAGCCCACCCCGCAACTGGTCGAGCAGCGCGAGCAGGTCCGCGCCGAGCTGGCCGCCGCCCAGGACGAGGAGGGTGAGCGCTGATGGCCGCCCTGACCATGGCGAAGGCGCTCAACGCCGCGCTCGCCGACGCGATGCTCGACGACGACCGGGTGGTCGTCTTCGGCGAGGACGTCGGGGCGCTCGGCGGCGTCTTCCGGATCACCGACGGCCTGCAGGCCCGCTTCGGCGACAAGCGCTGCTTCGACACCCCGCTCGCCGAGGCCGGCATCGTCGGCTTCGCCGTCGGCATGGCCATGTCCGGCCTGCGACCGGTGGTCGAGATGCAGTTCGACGCGTTCGCGTACCCGGCGTTCGAGCAGATCGCCTCGCACGTGGCGAAGCTGCGCAACCGCACCCGGGGCGCGCTCAGCGTGCCGATCGTCATCCGGGTGCCCTACGCCGGCGGCATCGGCGGGGTCGAGCACCACTGCGACTCCAGCGAGGCGTACTACGCGCACACCCCCGGCCTGAAGGTCGTCACGCCGGCGACGGTGGAGGACGCGTACTCGCTGCTGCGCCAGGCGATCGACGACCCCGACCCGGTCGTGTTCATGGAGCCCAAGAAGCTCTACTTCTCCAGCGGCGAGGCGGAGCTTCCCGCGGACACCGCGCCGATCGGCCGGGCGGTCGTGCGCCGCCCCGGCCGCGACGCCACCCTCGTCGCGTACGGGCCGGCGGTGCCGGTCGCGCTGGAGGCCGCCGAGGCCGCCCGCGAGGAGGGCTGGGACCTCGAGGTCGTGGACGTGCGCAGCATCGTGCCGTTCGACGACGAGACCGTCACGGCCTCGGTCCGGCGCACCGGCCGGTGCGTGGTGATCCAGGAGGCGCAGGGCTTCGCCGGGGTCGGCGCCGAGATCGCCGCCCGGGTGCAGGAGCGCTGCTTCCACGCCCTGCACGCCCCGGTGCTGCGGGTGTCCGGGCTGGACATCCCGTACCCGGCGCCGATGCTGGAGCACACCCACCTGCCGTCGGTGGACCGGGTCCTCGACACGGTGGCCCGCCTCCAGTGGGACGACCAGCCCGACGAGCGCTGGCTGAGCCGGGGGAGCGCCGCGTGACAACCGTGGACGGGGCGCAGGTCTTCCTCCTGCCCGACCTGGGCGAGGGGCTGAGCGAGGCCGAGATCGTCGAGTGGCGCGTCGCCGTGGGCGACGTGGTCGCCGTGGACCAGAGCGTCGTCGAGGTGGAGACCGCCAAGGCCGTCGTCGACGTGCCCTGCCCGTACGCCGGGCGGGTCGTGGCGCTGCACGGCGCGGCGGGCGAGACCCGCCCGGTCGGCCAGCCGCTGATCACCATCGCGCCGCTGGCCGGTGACGGCGGGGCCGGCGACGAGCCCGCCGGGCACGCCACCTACCGCGAGGAGGAGCGGGCCGGCTCCGGCAACGTCCTCATCGGGTACGGCACCGGCCATGGCGCCCCGGGGCGGCGGCGTCGCCGCCCTCGCCTCGTGGCCGCGCCCGAACCCACCCCGGCCGCAGCGGCGGCGGTACCCGCCCCGCCAGCGGCACCCGCCCCGGCGGCGGCGACCGCGGCCGGCGCGGCCGACCGGCCGCACG